>CAYUAW010000338.1:5262-8410 GCA_964442485.1 uncultured Polyangiaceae bacterium | reverse complement strand
TGCGACCGTCGATACCGAGCAAGCCCGTGAAGGGATCCGCCTGCGTCTGATCGCAGGCAGATTGCTTGATGCACGCCCTCAGGGCGTCGCACTTGCCGCCGGTGCAATCAGCGGCGAGCTGTGAAAGCGGGTCCGGGCATTTTTGAGTTTCGCAGGAGCTGCAAACAGACGCGTTGCTGCCGCCCGCGCCTCCCGCGCCGCTCGTCCCACCGGTATGCGCACCTCCGCTGCCACCTGCTGCGATTCCACCGTTGCCGCTGATCCCTCCGCTGCCGGTGGTCGTTCCACCGTTCCCGGTGGCTCCCCCGTTGCCGCCGCTTCCTATGCTGCCGCCGGTGCCAGCACCGCCGCTCCCTTTGACGCCGCCATTTCCGGCAAGGATGCCGCCGGCCCCTCCGCTCGTGCCGCCGGTGCCGCCCGTACCTCCGGTGCCGGCATTCCCGCTTCCGCCGCACACGACGCCAGCCGGAAGGGGACTCGTACCGGCGATGTCGCACTGGCAGTCGCCGAGGCAGTTCGTGTTGGCGCAGTTCATCAGCGAGAAGGCCGCACCGAGGGGGCCCGCAGGATCGAACAGAACCGTGCCCACCATGGACGGCACGGTGTTGTTTGCGAGCTTCTCCACGACTGCGCGACACTGTCCGTGGGGATAGAGTGGATCGGACGTCGCAGTTGCCTGGAGGCAAAGGCCGAAGCTCGTCGGATCGATGTCGCCGCAGTAACAGAATCGTGGATCGAGGCCGGGCATCCCGGTGAACGGATCGACCTGGGTCCTGGAAAGGGCGCAGCCGGTGCTCGAGACACACTGCCAGAGCTCGTCGCACTTGCCGCTCACGCACTCTGTGGCGACCGCCACGCGCTCACTCGAACACCCAACGCCGGCGCCTGGGTTCGCTCCATCGGGGTTCGCCAGACACGTGATACACGCCGGATTTTGAAACCCCTTGGAGTTGGCGGTGCCGCCTGCGCTGCCGCCCGCTGCGCCGCCAGTACTCGTCGAACCTCCGCCGCCCATCTGGGTTGCGCCGCCTGCGCTCGTCGTGCCGCCGACGTTCGTGGTGCCGCCCGCGCTCGTCCCGGCGCCGCCGCTCGTCGATCCGCCCGAGCCTTCCTGCACGGCACCGCCGTTGGCGCTCACCGAGCTCGCGTCTTCCTCGCTCGAGGCGCGGCCGCCGGTGCCTCCTGCCTTCTTGCCTCCCGTGCCGCCCGACTCCTGACCGCTTCCACCCGACTCGTCAGCTGGTGAGCCACCAGAGGAGCCGGCGTCGGGCGCAGCGGGCCTCAGGGTACGGTCGCCGTCGGTGCCGCAAGCGATCAATGCAGTCGCAACCGCGAGAGCAGTCGTGAAAGAACGAAGTCGACGAAGTGTTGGGCCCATCGTGTTCTCGGTGAACCGTTCGCTGTCGTGCGCGGGGGCCGCGAGCGGTGGTCTTCCTAGTAGTCGGCGTGCCTTCGTTGTCAACGCGGACTCTCCAGCTCTCTCGCGACCGTGTGTCGCCGATGCAATGCGAGCGCCAGGCGATCGATCGATCGTCTCGTGAGCGATCTTCAGGGCCGGGCAACGTGCCTTCCGTGTGACCGGCGATCACCGTCGAAATGCGCCGCGCGGACCGAGCGCGTCCGGGGATTCGCACCCTCCGGATTCCGGCAGGAGCCTCCGATTCCCGGAAGTCAGCACGGAGCAACTCGCGAAAGAGACGCTGCGGTGACGCCAATTCGCTTCCTCTCACCATGACACGATGAGCACACCGATCCGTCACACAAACGTCCGCATTGAGAAGGGAGGCAGGTCACTTCGGAGTCCTTGTTTCACTGCGCTGCCAGAGAGCGATTCAATTGGATTTCGGGATGTCGTTTCCGAATTTCGAGCATCGACTGGCCTTGCGGGATCTGCGGTGCGCGTCGAAGAGCAATCAGACCGGCTAAAATCAGTCGAAAGACGCGCTCCGTAGCTCGACGTCGAGTGGCCTCGTCCTTGCACCGTGGAGCAACCGTGGCTTCGCGGGGCGCTCCCTCGCACCCGGAGCACCTGTGCATCCTATTTGGAGGTCTACTATGAAGTTCATGAAGCAATCTCTCCTCGCCCTGGCCCTGTCGGCTGGCTGCGTCGCCGTCGTTCCGGCGTGTTCCAACGACAACAGCTCGGTGCCTGGGTCGACGTCCGAAGGCAAGACGGGGATCGTCAACCTGAACCTGACGACGGGCGGCGAGACGATCAACTCGGTCGACATGAAGATCTACACGGGCACGACCCCGACGGGCACGCCCGTGATCTCCAAGACGATCGACACGCACTCCGCCGCGGCGACGATCTCGGCCTTCACGGGCGCGCTCCTGCCGGGCAACTACCTGGTCGTCTTCACCGCAACGGCGACCGGTGGCGACGCCTGCAGCGGCCAGCAGACGTTCGTCGTCGATGCGAACCAGACGCACAGCGTGAACGTGATCCTGAACTGTGGCACGGCGGCGGCGAAGCCGGCGACCGGCAACGAGATCATCAACGGCCAGGTGGTCACGCCGACGGCGTGCCCGTACCTCACGGACGTCGTGATCGCGCCGCTCCAGGTCGCCGTTGGCGACACGATCGACCTCTCGACGTCGACGAGCGACGCGACGGGCACGATCGCGTGGTCGCACACGGCTGACGGCACGATCGACACGCCGGCGGCGGCGACGGCCAAGTACACCTGCGCAACCGGCGGGACGAAGACCATCACCGTCACGCTGTCGAAGGCGACGACGTCGTGCAGCGACGTCGTGTCGACGGACATCACCTGCGTCGGCGCGGCCGGCGCGGGCGGTTCCACGGGTGCAGGCGGCGCGGGCACGGGCGGCGTCAGCACGGGCGGCACGGTCAGCACGGGCGGCACGGTCAGCACGGGCGGCACGGTCAGCACCGGCGGCACGGTCAGCACCGGCGGCACGGTCAGCACCGGCGGCACCGTCAGCACCGGCGGCACCGTCAGCACCGGTGGCACCGTCAGCACGGGCGGCGCGGCGGGCGGCGGCGGCACGGGCGGCGGCAACTTCGTGAAGCCGCTGGCCTGCACCTCTTGCGAGGCGACCAATTGCACCTCTCCGCTGGCGGATTTTGCGACGGACTGCACCGCCGGCAAGTGCGATGCGCTCGACAACTGCATCGGTACGA
>CAYUAW010000338.1:2160-5162 GCA_964442485.1 uncultured Polyangiaceae bacterium | reverse complement strand
GCGACGGACTGCACCGCCGGCAAGTGCGATGCGCTCGACAACTGCATCGGTACGACCGCTTGCGACCGCACCCAGGCCGACCCGTTCACGGGCGTGCTCGGTATCGACGGCCGTAACTGCTATTGCGGCACCGACGTCGACCCGACGAACTACGGTCTCTGCTTCCAGGCGACGGCGACGACGGATCCGTTCTTCCCGCACGGCCCCTGCCGTACGCAGATCGAGACCCTCACGGGTCAGACGGTGCCGTCGAACGTCGGCACGGTGTTCTTCGACCCGGCGAGCCCGCTCGGCGCGGTCATGAACCTCGAGTCGTGCGACAACACCGCATGCCTCGCCGGGTGCTGCTCGACCTGCCAGTGAGAAACCGCGCTTCGCTTCGAGTTGCCTAGCGCAGCCTGGGCAGCTCGAAGGAGCGCACAACGTGGAGCGGCGAGGCCGTGTGCCGAACGGCCAGGCCTCGCCGTCTCTCTACGTGAGAAGACGTCCAAAGATTTCCGTTTCACGCAAGGAAGATACAATGAACAAGATCATCAAGATGAGCGTGCTGGCCAGCGCCTTCGCGCTCGCGGGTAGCGCCAGCGCGGCGACGACCACGCTGACCGGCTCCGACACGATGGATCAGCTGACCGTCGACGAGATCAACTCGTGCGGCCCGCCAGCGACCAACATGACGTACACGGGCGGTGGCTCGGGTACCGGCGAAAATAACATGCGGCTCGGCAAGCAGCAGACGGCGCCGATGTCGCGGAAGCTCCAGGCCTCGAACACCTGCCGCTCGGCGACTCCCGCGAGCGCGCAGTGCAAGGCCGTCGCCCTCGACGGTATCGCCATCGTCATGCCGCCAGTCAACAATCCGGGCACGTGCTCCCCGTCCGGAAGTGGAACGAGCTGCGCCGGCACCACGAGCTGCGGCGTGCAGAGCGAGCTCGATGCCCCGAACAACACGTTCAACGTGTTCGCCGGTGGCGTCACGACAACCACGCCGACCGGTACGTACACGCTGAACAGCCAGTTCGACGCGCTCCGCATCATCTACGCGGGCATGGACCAGAACGCAGCCAACGTCATCGGCAACAAGAACTGCAGCAGCGACCTCCGCAAGTCGCTCATCAACCAGTGGGGCAAGATCTTCACGCCGGCCTGCACCGCGGGAACCTGCACCAAGCTCACCCACGCTTACCGCCGCGGTGACGCCTCCGGGACGACCGACACGTTCCTGACCCTCCTCGGGCTGACGGCGCCGATCCCGACCGTCCCCGTCGCGAATCAGACGAACACGATGCCGGTCCCCTTCCCCACGAACCCCTTCTGCAACGGCTGGGAGCGTGAAGACGCGGATCCCGTGCGCGCCACCTGCGGCTCGAACGGCGATACGGTGTGCAATGTCACCGCGGGCGTGGTTCTCCCGATCGTCGTCCCCGAGCAGCTCACGGTCGCCGCGGCATACCCGACGAAGGTGTGCACGTCCGGCAAGTTCGACCTCAAGCCGGCACGCCGCACGCTCCTCTCGGGCGGCTCGCAGATCTTCGAGTGTCCGGAAGGCTCGTTCCCCGCGGGCAAGAACGCCTGGAGCGGGTCGACCTACAACATCGGCGGCCTCTGCTACACGCCGTACTTCCTCAACGGCACCGCGCACGAGTACGACTGCTTGAACACTCGTGCGAACAAGACGCCGGCGGGCCTCGACGGTCTCTCCGAGAACCGCTTCCTCCGCAACATCACCTCCGGCGCGCTCGTCAACGACTCGGCCGGCGCGGTCGTGGGCAACGGCTTCTACCGCATGCGTAACGCGGCATGCCAGCTCGCCACGGCGACGACCGACATCGGTTGCCTCGTGTCGAACGTGGCTTGCAGCATGGGGTACTCCGGTCGCGAAGCGGCGGATACGGCAATCCCGGCGGCACCGGCTGCCGTCCACCAGATTCTGCCCACGGTCGCCAACATCCAGGCGCTCGTGCAGAACCCGCCGCCCGTCGCCATCTACCCGATCTCGCGCACCCTGAACCTGTGCTCGCTGGTCGGCCTCTCGCACGTGACGGACACGAACGAGGCGGCTCTGTCGACCTGCTACCAGGACCCGACGATCACGAACCCGAACATCGACAAGGACGGCTTCGTCGAGCTCCCGACCACGGGCAGCCCCGTAACGTGCTTCGACTTCGACGAGACCAGCTGCAACACGGTCGCCGTCACCTGCGCGACGAATGCGGATTGCGGCGTGTTCCCCTGCGTCGGCACGAGCTGCGACTTCAGCTGCGCCGCGAAGGGCGGAGACACGTATTGCGCCGGGCTGCAGCCGGGTTCGACGTGCATCGCCGACCACTGCGGCTTCGCCACGAGCAGCGCGACCTGCCCCTGAGCGGGGTAGCGAGGAGATCGGAGCGCCTCGGCGCTCCGGTCCATCCTCCGCGTGCGGTCGCATGAGCCTGAGACGATTCGGGCATGGAATCTTGAAGCAAAGGGCGCGCTCGAAAGGGCGCGCCCTTTCCTATTCCGGTAGGGCCATCCTGCTCGGACGCGTGCCGGCGAAGATGGCGACCAGCCAGAAGATCAGCGCCAGCAGGTACGGCGCACCGAGGCGGTGCTCCAGGCTACCGACTGCCGCGGTGATGACGTCGAGAGTGAAACCGCCGAAGTCGTAGACCTTGATGGGCGAGCTGGGTTCGCCCATGTCTTCGACGAGGGCGAGGAGGAGACCCGCAAAGAGCGTCGCCTGAAGCGCCACGAAGCCGAGCGCCATGGCGATGGCCTTTCGCCGCGTCCACTTGCGAAAGGGCAGCGCCAGCGTCGGAGCGAGATAGGCGCAATCGGGGGTATAGAACGCCCGGGTCGAGCTCAGCAGACGACGCCCCTTCGCGCCGTTGAGATCGTTCGTGATCCAGGCAAACGTGTCCCAGACCGGCTCGCTGCGGTTCGGGGGCTTGTCTCCGGGGGCGGCGGGCGTGAACGAAACGTGGGCTCCGCTTCCGAACGTCGTATCTCCGACGAGCACGTTGGCG
>CAYUAW010000338.1:0-2060 GCA_964442485.1 uncultured Polyangiaceae bacterium | reverse complement strand
CCGTGTTCGTGGATCGACGCTGCGCGCCCACAGTAGAAACATCACGATGCAGACCGCGAAGAGGACAGCGGGCCAGACGTCCACGTGCAGGAGGTCGAAGAGGTCCGGCGAATGGGCGCCGGCGAAGTAGAGGGACGCGATCCGGCCGATGTTGGCGACCACCACGACCAGCACCGCGAGCAGGACGCCCACGACCTTGTGAATGGCGCGCGCGGGAAACGCCAGGATGGCGACCACGAGAGGGATCATCATCTCGATGGCGTCGCAACCCGGGCCGACCGACACAGCAAACCGACCGCTGATGGTACTCCCCTGGACACGCACCGAGGGATCGGAGGCGTGAGCGAGAACCCCCGCCGCGCGGGCGTAGAACGCGTACGAATCCGTCATGAACCGTGGAAGCAAGCTCTCCGAGGAAAATGGAAAGTGGTAGAGGCCGAGCAGCGCCGCCGTGCCGGTGACGAACCAGACGACGAATCGCGCCGCGGGAGAGGGCCACGCTGGAGCGCGCACCGCCAGCCCGTCTTCACGCCTTGCACCGTGCTGCATGCGTCGAAGGCTACCCAGCCGGCCCGTCGCTCATTGTGACGTCTTCATGGCACGCCTGCGGAGAATCCCGACGCTCGAAGGGAGACGCCCGTTCAAGAGCCGACGCAGTTGATCGGCACGTCGTACTGCGTGATGCAGGCACCGGGACCGCTCGCGACCAGAGTGAGCGTCTGTGAACCCGGGGCGACGCAGGTGAACAGGGCATCCGGCCGGTTGGAGTTCGATACCCGGACGCCCTTCGTGCCGCTCCAGGAGAAAGACACGGCCTGAGTATCCGCCTGAGCATGAAGCTCGCCGGTCCCTCCGATACCCGTTTGAAGAGGCGTCACGAGTACGCTCGAGGGACCGGAACACACCACCGGGGCCGGGGCAGGAGGCGACGGGTTGGGCAGGGCGAACAGGAAATCTTCACCCGTGCTGCCGCACGCAACGAGCGTCGCGGCGCTCGCGACCAGATTGGCGAAGCGCAGCGCACATCGCGGCGAGGATCCGCCGAACCGCGGGAGAAACCGACGCCCGGCAACCACGATCATCCACGAAAAGGATACCACCTGGGTGGACGCTGCCCTCTCCGATTTTCGGAATCATCCCGTTCCGAAAATCGGAAAGGATCATTCAGCCCGCTGGTCCGCCCGCGAACGCGGCGGCGATGTTGGACTTCAGGGCAGCGGTGCTCCGTCGTCTCCGACGCAGACGACAGGAACGCTCACGGAATCGAAGCATGCCGAGGACGGTCTGGTGAGAGAGGCGCTGATCGTCTTCGCTCCGGCGCTCGCGCAGGTATATGACGCGTCGAGCGCTCCTGGATTCGAGAACGTTCCATCCACGTCCGAGGCCCACGTCAGCGTCCCTTCCTGATCGCTGGAGCCTGCGGAAAGCTCTACTGCGTCTCCTACTCCGACCTGAAGGGGAGCGACGGTGACATTGCGCAGATACGGGCACGGCTGCTCGGCGACGAGCCGGGCGTTGACGAGCTCGTTGCCGGTAGCAGTTGCGACGCCGGAGCCACACAGGATCGTGACGAAGACGACGTGGGTCTGTCGCGTATCGATGTGGAAGATCTGCTGGCCGTCGCAGAGGTCGCCCGTGTTCACGGCCTTCGCGGCAAAATCGACGAGGTAGTCTCCGGGAGGCAGGCCCTGCACGAACACCGAGATGGTCGAGCTGAACGAATGGACGTCGAGGCTCTTGTCGAGCAGGAGCCGACCCGCGGTGGTCGTCCCGGCGTAGATCCTCATCTCGACCGTGTCGAGGCGCTCCCCCCCGGTCAGCAGCTGGAACGTGACGGCTCCTTCCCGCGAGTCCGCGGTGACGGAAGGCCGGTCGGCGCTCGAGCAAGCGGGCGACGCGACGACGGCAGTCATCGCGACGCTCAGGTGAACGAAGAAACTCTGCCAGATGCGCATCGATGGGCCTACACCGCCATTCCGACCGAGCGGGCAGCGAATTGCCGCCAGTGCAGGGGAATCTGCGTCCACTCAGCAAGGACGATACCAGGCGCCGAACCATCG
>CAYUAW010000337.1:0-8484 GCA_964442485.1 uncultured Polyangiaceae bacterium | reverse complement strand
GCGAGACAGATGGCGAGCACGTACATCACGTCCGGGTAGTACCGCCAGCAGCGCGTCCAGAAGAGCCCGAACAGGTTCATGCGAGCCGATGACAGCGCAGTCACGATCAAGCTTGCCCACACCAGTGCGGCCCCCGTCGCGAACAGCAGGATGTTCGCGCGGCACACGACGCACGCGCCGACGGTGACGGCCACGAGGACGAGAGCACCCAGCCACGCGCCGCTGTCGACCTGTCCAACGACCGCGCTCGCGAGCGTGGACAGCGAGAGGCGCGAGTACTCTGCCAGGTACCGAAGATCGGTCACGGTGCCGCCCATCATTCTTTCGTTCACCACGCTCCGGAAGGCGACGAGGAACGCCGCGCCGAGCGCGAGCAGCGTGCCGTGGAGCGCGGCGAGGGCTTTCCACGCGTCAGGCTTCACCGGCTCCGTGGAACGAAGGTTTGCCTCCACCATGAGCAGGACGAACGGAATGAAAACGGCCTTCTCGAAAAATCCGAACCCTGCCACGAGCAGCGCCACGATGACGCCCGCGCGGCCGAGTGACGGGTGCCTGCGGAACACGACGTAGGCCCAGAGGGCGCCGCCGAGACAGCAGAGATACGGGAGCCGGTGCACCGCGGCGACCCACCAGGTGAAGAGGGAGCCGAGATGGACGAACGTCGCATAGCAGGCAACGACGAAGGCATTCGCAACGGAACGTTCGATCTCCTGGAGAGCTCTGTACAGCAGCCACACCGACGCCGCGTGCAGGGTGAGCATCACGCCGAGCGCCGCGCGATCGTTCAAGGGCGAGAGCTGCGCGAGCGCGTAGGTGACGACTCTGTGAAGCGGTACGGTGTGGACGTCGATCGGCGCCAGCAGGAGCGTACGGAGCGGCAGGGTGCGCGCTTGATACGACGTCGTGACGTCATCGCCGCTGAAGACGCTGACCCGGTCGACGGTCGCGAGGATTGCCCACGTGTAGACGGCGCCCACGAGCAACGAGGCCATACGGAACGCTCCGGCCGGGCGGAGCCGGACGCGGAGACGCCACACGGCAGGGACGATAAACGAAACGGGCCGTCCACGAGCCGGCTTTCGGTTTGCTGCAGTGTGACACCGCGTCCCGGGTACGGGGGGCGTATTTGACCCTTGACGGAAAGCGTCGGCGCGACGGAGACCATCAGCGTCGGATGACGGGAACCGGTAACGAATGGGGTAAGCCCTTCCTTGGTCGACTGGGTGAGCTCGCGGCTCTGCGCGCGGCTTCGTCGAAGCTCGAGCCATCGGGGCGGCTCGTGCTCCTCACGGGTGAAGCGGGGATCGGCAAGACCCGGCTCATCGAGCAGTTCACCGCGTCACTGTCGTCGGCGACGCGGACGCTGTGGGGGCGGTGCCACCGAGATCCGGATGTACCGTCGTACTGGCCGTGGCTCGCGATCGTCGAAGCGCACGCCGAGCGGCGAGACGACACGACACTCCTCGAGGAGCTCGGCGACGGCGCCGCAGAGCTCGTCCCGCTCATCCCGGCCCTCGCCGCGCGCTTTCCGGACTTCGCAGCACCCCCGGAGCTGGACCCGACGGGCGCGCGGCTCCGGCTCTTCGAAGCGTCTCACGGTTTCCTGCGACGCGCCGCAGCAGGGGCGCCGATCGTCGCGGTGTTCGAGGACGTGCACTGGGTCGACGGCCCGACGCTCGCGCTGCTCGAGCATCTGGTGTCGGATCTTTCCGGGCTGAACGTCCTCTTCCTGGTGTCGTATCGCGCTCTGCATCTCGCGGAAGGCTCGGAAGCAGCGTCGCAGCTCGGTGCCCTCGAGCGCTACGGCGAGAAGCTCTTGCTGGGCGGCCTGGACGAGCCGGAGGTCGCACAGCTGATGAGCGCGCTGTCCGGGCAAGTGCCGCCCTCGGTCCTCAGCAGGGCGATGCACGCGCGGACGCGCGGCAATCCGCTCTTCATCGAGCAGATGAGCCGTCTCATCGGCTCGCACCAGCCGTGGGACGCCACCGCAGTGGAGCGCGTGCACGTGCCGACGGAGATCCACACGGTCGTCAGGGGGCGCGTCGCCAGATTGCCCGAGCGAGCGCGCCGGGTCCTGTCGATGGCCGCCGTGGTCGGGATGACGTTCGAGCTCGACGTGCTCACTCGGGCCGCGGACGAATCCACCGAATCGCTCCTCGCCTCCCTGGAAGCGCCGCTCGCTGCTCGGCTGGTGGAGAAGGTCCCTCGCACTCTGCGCGAATATGGGTTCACCCACGCTCTCATCCGCGACGTCCTGTACGAGGATCTCGGCGTGCTCGACCGGGGGCGCGCGCACGAGCGCACCGCGCGCGCCATTCTCTCGGCTCATGAGCGCGACGTGGACGCTCACCTGCCGTCGCTCGCGCATCATTTCTACCAGGCCGCAGAGGTGTGCGCGCCGGCGCCGGTCGTCGAGTTCTGTTCGCGTGCGGGGGACAGCGCGCTGTTGCGCCACGCCTACGACGCGGCGGCGGCCCACTTTCAGCGAGCTCTCCACGCCGTCTCGCTGGGCGCGTCCGACGAGGCGACGCGGGGCAGGCTTCTCCTTCGCCTGGGAGAGTGCGAGCGCCACAGCCAGAAGGAAGTGGAGGCCCGCGCCGCGTTCGCGAAGGCCGTCGAGATCGGCGAACGCACGGACGACGCGGAGCTTCTCGGCTGGGCAGCGCTGCGGTTCGCGGGGGCAATGAACAGCGAGCTCGGGCAGATCGACGTCGAGGCCATGGCCCTCATGGAGCGGGCGCTCGCGCGCGTCGATCGCACCCTGCCGGTGCTGCGCGCTCGCCTGCTCGCACGGCTGGTCCACGAGCAATGGTTCGTGTTGCCGCGAGACGCGGCGCGTGCGTTGCTCGACGAAGCTCTCGCGCTCGCCGAGGCGTCTTCGGACCCGAACGCTCTTGCGCACGTCCATAACGTGCGCCACCTCGCGCTGTGGGACGACGACGTCGACGCGCGCATCGCGACCGCGGAGAAGATCGTGGCACTGCGCGGGCGCGCGGAGACGGGGGTGGTGCTCGAGGGCTACACCTGGCTTCTAACCGATGAGCTCGAGCGCGGGGACGCTGCCGCCTGGGAGCGTATCTTCAACGTGCTCGGGCAGTATGCGAAGGAGGTGCGCCAGCCGCTCTACCTCTCCTTCGTCGAGGTACGAGTCGTCAGCAAGAAGGCGCTCGAGGGTCGGCTGGACGAGGTGGAGGAGCCGATCTTCCGGGGGCTGTCGACGGAGCCGATGCAGTTCAGGCTAGGCTGGATGCTCACCCTGCTCGCCGTGCGGCGCGATCAGGGGAGGCTCGCCGAGCTCGAGGACATGGTTCGCATGGCCGCGGCAGTCGCGAGCAGCATGCCGGCCGCCCGCTATATGCTTGCCTTCGAGCTCGCGGCCGCCGGCGCCACCGACGCAGAGCTCGCGTACGGTCGCATTGCCGGCAAGCAGTTTGCCGACACACCTTCGGGCCTGCAGCGCCTGATCACGCTGGCGATGAGCGTGGAGGCGTGCTGCGCGGTCGGCAACACTCACGACGCCGAAGCCCTGCGCGCCATCCTCCTGCCGCTTTCGGACCGACACGTTCAGCTTGGCAACGGGCTCGCGTACTGGGACTCGGTCGCCCATCTGCTCGGCATGCTCGCCATCAAGCTCGAGCGGTGGGACGAGGCACAGGCGCACCTTGGCGACGCGCTCCGGCGCGCGCAAGCCATCGGCGCCGCCGGCCGAGGTTCGCACATCCAGCTGCACCTCGCGCAGGCGCTGCTCGGCCGCGGTGACGTGGCCGATGCCGCACGGATCACGACGCTCATCGATTCTGCGAGCGCGACCGCGGCACGCATCGGCCTAACCGGGCTCCTGCCACGCCTCGAAGCGTTCCGGAGTCGCGTCGACGACACCTTCGCCCGGAAGCCGGCGCGTCCCGATCGCGTCTCCGCGTTCTCGAGCAAGTTCGGGCTTACCCCGGCGCAGCGGCGCGTCTTTGCCATGCTCGTCGAGGGGCTCTCGCCGAAGGAGATCGCGGCGCACCTCCGCATCTCTCACAGCACGGTGCGGCGCCACGCGGAGGACATCCACCGGAAATGCGGCATGACGAGCCAGCGAGAGACGCTGGCGCTCTTCGCGAGGACGACGATGGAGCTCGACGACGGCTAGGCCGGCGGTCCGCTGGGTCGACCAGACCGCCAAGGCCGCCCCGCCGGGGCGCCCCTCATGACCGCTCGGGACCCTCCTCACCAGTCCCGAGCGCGCAGGAGCGCCCCGGCGTATTCCCCCAGCACCGAGTGACCCGCTCGGAAGCGCCTGCATCGAAGCCCGCTGGCGCTCAATCGACCGTTCCCAGTCGGAATTGCCGAGACCAAACCTACCGTTGCGCTCGAATGGGAAGAAGATGCCAAAAAGTTCAGACGCGGTGCGGCAATGCCTGCTCCGAGCGCGACGCCCAGTGCCGGCGATGGCGAGCAGTGTCGCGGTCCCGACTGATTCGGACCCACCGCCAGGGACCTTTCTCCGGCGGTGCGAACTAGAGTCGACGGTCCAGCGCTATCGCGCGACCGCGCTGGCCGGCTCTGCTCCGCGGACCCGCTCGGTCGCCCACGCGCGTGCCGCGTCCCAGTTCTCGAAGACCTCCGTTGGACACGGTGGCTTCACGATCCAGAAGAGGGCTCGCGCCATGGCGCGCTGATACGCAGATTTTGCGATTATGGCGAGACCGCTCTGGTGCTTCGCAATGAGCGGCGCGTGTTCCGATGTGTGCCGACGGAGCTGGTCGCGGCGTTCGACGGTCAGGGGCGCACCGAGACCCAGCTCGAAGGTCAGCACGAAAGGCTGCCCCCGAAGCAGCACGCTGCCGTACCAGTCGAGAAGCTCCTGGAAGGATCTGTCGTCAGCCGGCTGCGGAGGCGCGTCGACGCGCAGAATCGGCCAGTCCGATTCGTCCCAGACGTATCTCGCGACAGCGGCCATTCCTTTCGTGGTTACGGCCAGGGCGACGGAGTGGATTAGAGCTTCTTCACCAGCCCGTGCTCGACGCCTTCGCGAGGGTGGCGTGCACTCCGTGCACCTGGCCGCCCCGCACCTTGAACATGTGGAAGTCGGTGTACGCGCCCGCGAACAGCACGAACCCGACGGCGATCCCCGCGTCCAGATCGTAGAGGTAGAGGCGCGGGGTCATGCTGGAGCTGCCGGGGCTCGTGGAGGTCGAGCAGCTGAGCCCCGCGGTGCAGCCTCCAGGTGAGAAGCCGTTCTCGAGGCGCTTGCAGTCGGAGGCGAAGTTACAGGCGCCTCCCGGGAATTGCTTGAAGTACTTCTCGACGATCTCCTGGAGGACGTCGCTGGTCGGACGCTGGTCCGCCGCGAGGACCGTCTCCCAATCGTCGCTCGCCGACGCGGCGAGGGCCGACGGGTTCGAGAAGTAGTCGCCTTGTCGCACCACGATCGTCTCGAGCTCGGTGACCTTGCCAGCGACGACGCCGATGCGGACCCCGAGCACGATGTCGGTGCTTCCCTCGGTCACCACCGCCTCGGTCACCGAGTCGCACGCGACGGTGTCGAGCGCGCTGCGCTTGAACTTCGCGGCGCCCGCGGTCTTCCAGAAGCCGTCGCCGACGCTGGTCGTCTTGCCGTTCTCGGTGAACTTGATGCTCGACGCGGTGGGGAGCCTCGAGGGATCGTGCGCGGCGATCGCCGTGAAGTAGCTGTCCCGGAGCTGAACGAGAAGCGCGCGCGTGCAGCCGCCGGACCCTGTAGCGCCGTCGCTGCTTCCCGCGTCGCGCAGAGACCCAGTGGCTGCGCCGCTCGCTCCACCGCTGTTCGCTCCACCGCTCGCGCCTCCGGAGCCGCTGCCCACGGGTGCACCGCCGGAGCTCGAGGGAACGCCATCCGACCCACCGCTGCCGACGGATGCACTCGGCGCGCCGCCCGAGGTGCCGGACGGCGTGATGCTCCCGCCTCCACTTCCTGCCGTGGAGACTGCCACGCCACCTGCACCCGCAGCGCCACCGAGCGCGGTCGTTCCGCCCGCTCCGCGGCCCGACGTCGAGCTCGGGCTGCTGCACGCCGTCGGCAGCGCGAGCGCGAACACGAGCAACGGAATGGGAGCGAGCGGAAGCAGCGTCCGTGACGAGCCGTGAACCTCGATGCCTGCACCAACACGACGCGTCTTGTTCATGTGTTGCTCCCGGCCGACGGCGATCTCGAGAGAGCCGCGTGGCTCTTCGAATCCGTCGAAGCCTTGCTCTACCGGGCGAATGCATCGTGCACAATTGACTGTTACGACGAACGCGTGCGCTCTCGAGCGCGTCGTTCGTTCACTTGCGCGAGCCGGTGCGATGATGACGTCGGACGTTTGCTTTCGGATCGCAAACTGTGCGTTCGGACTCCGACGCGAGGCGCTTCTTGTAACGCCATCTGCCAGAAACGAAACCACGGATGGTCCGGGCGCTCCGAGCGTGTTCGTCGCGCGAACCGTTTCGGAAGGAACGGGATTGCGACTCTCGACGACGAACGCACGGTACGGCTCCTCGGACGATCCACCTCGCGCGTGCGTTCGGGTTCGACCCGCTGGACCATGCGAGCGCGACAGATAACGCATGCTCTCGAGCAACGCGCGCGGTCGTCATCCAGCGAGGTGACACACGAGGGTTGCTTGATTCATTCGACGCCGACATGTTAGGCGTGTGACCACACTCGTTGTCTGAACACTGGAGGGATCGATGTTTGCTCGATTTCAGGCCCTGGTACTGTCCTTCGTCGCGGTTCTGTTCGTGGCGTTGTCGTCGTCGGCGGCGTTCGCGGACGCACCGGCCGACTTCTTCTTCGACGTGAGCCTTCGCGGCACCGGCGCAGCGACGATTCACGCCAGCATTTTTCGAAACCCGCAGGCGAACCGCGGCGTGGTCACCATCCTCGCCGTGCACGGCTTCACCGAGCGGGGCTCGATGTTCGCGCCGCTCGCCTCGGCCATCTACGCGGATCCGGCGCTCGGCTCGGCCGTCAAGCGCATCGTCGCGATCGATCTGGTGGCGCACGGTGACAGCAGCCCGCCCACGCTACCGAGCCCGCTGAAGTTCTCGGATCTGACGATCGAGGACAACATCAGCGTCGTCATCCAGTCCATCGACAAGCTGCGCGCGGCCAGCATGGGGCCGCAGGTCATCATGGGCCACAGCATGGGCGGCCTTGCCGTTCAGGGCGTCCAGGAAGCGCTGCTCGCCGGCGGCTCGAGCCTCGCGAAGCACGGCGTGTTCGGCGCGATCCTGATCTCCGCGGTGCCGAACGCCGGGAGCGTCTGGACCCAGAGCCCGCCGCCGGACATCACTCCGTTCGTCGTCAACGATCCGGTGCTCGGTCTGATCCTCGACCTGCCCGCGGCGGCCGGTGTCGCCACCGGCGCCTTCACGACGCTCGCCGGCACCATCGTCCCGAACGCGCCGAGCGTCGCGACGTTCGTCGCCAACGACTGGATCGCGCCCGAGCCGATCACGACGGTATTCGAGCTCACCGGAGTCAACCCGCCGACCAGACCCTTCGTGCGACAGAAGGCGTTCGCAGTCGAGAAGGGCACTCTCTTGACCGTGCTCTCCTTCAGCCAGGACGTGCTCGCCCCCGCGGTCGACCAGGACGACCTCTACACCTACCTCACCGGTCTTCCGAGCACGGGCATCACCCTCTACCGGCCGATCGTCACCGCGGACGCCGTCCACTCCATGTACATCTCGAACCCCACGGGCCTGATTGCCGCGCTGAAGAACGGCGTCATTCACTGAGTAAGCGGAGCGATGCCGGCTCTACGAGCGGACGCGCTCCGTTCGCACCAGGCCGGACTCGACGTCCACGCCCGTCACGTCCACGTATCGAACGGTAGGGCCGAGCATTCCGGGCTCGGCCTGCACCCAGATCCGGCGCAGGGTACAGAGATGCCCACCGACGAACGTCTGCGCTTCCCAGCGATTTCCCCGCCGGCGCACGTGGATGGCGCGATCGCGGAGCGCCGCGAGGCGCAGCGTCAATCCGTCTCGCGCCGGCTCGACGTCGACGCCGTAGGCGAACTGCCGCTCGAAGAAGGTGAGGCCCTCTCGCCGCCCGTCCTCTTCGAGGAGGAGCCAGTACGTGGATACCGGCGCTCTCGGGTCCGGCGCACCGTCCTTCGAGACCCGTAGATCGTACTCTACGACGTTGCGGTTCGTGCTCCGTTCGATGCGGAACAGCCCCCGCGTCTCTGCTCCTGCCGGCGCCGCCAGCGAGAGAAACGCGAACAGCGCGAACGCCATCCGACCCCGGCGCGGGTCGATCACCATGGGCGACGCGACGTAGCTCACGGAGCATGACTCTCGCTTCCCTCATTGTCGCCCTGGCGGCGAACGCGAAACCTTTCGGCGACGGACGATGGCGATGGGGTGACCGCGCGCAATTCCCGGAAAGCTTCCAGAATGACGAAGTGGATCGCGCTGGAACGGCCAGAGCTCCCGGAGTGTCCAGTTCATCCGAGGTGAAACGCCAGAAGC
>CAYUAW010000336.1:4501-8489 GCA_964442485.1 uncultured Polyangiaceae bacterium | reverse complement strand
GATCCCGAGCAGCTCGATGTCGAACACGAGCATCCCCGCGGGAGCACCGGGACGCGTGGGCTTGTCGCCATAGGCGAGGTTGCCCGGGATCCAGAAGCGCGCCGTCTCGCCGACTTTCATGAGCTGCACGCCTTCCGTCCAGCCCTTGATGACCTGCGACAGGGAGAACGTGATCGGCTGGCCACGCATGACGGAGCTGTCGAACATCTTTCCGTCGGTGGTCCAGCCCGTGTAGTGGACGCGTACGCCGTCGGTCGCGGCGGGGTGCTTGCCGGTGCCGGGCTTCAGCACGCGATACGCGAGGCCGCTCGCGGTCTTCTTCGCCGTCTTGGGCGGCGCGGCGACGTCCTCGGGGACCTTGGGCGGGTCGGGGGCCTTCATCACCTCGAGCAGATCGACGTCGAAGGTCAGATCGCCGGCGGGGGCGCCGCCGCGCGGCTGATCGCCGTAGGCGAGCTTCGCCGGGATCCAGACGCGGCGCTTCTCGCCTGCCACCATGAGCCCGAGCACCTCCGTCCAGCCCGGGATGACCTGGCCGACGCCGAAGACTGCGGGGCTGCCGCGCGAGACGGAGCTGTCGAACATCTCGCCGGTCTTCGTCCACCCCGTGTAGTGGACGCGCACGCGGTCCTGAACGCGCGGGTGGTCGGTGCCGGTTCCCTTCGTCAGGACCTTCGACGCGAGCCCGGTCGCCGTCTTCTCGGCGTCGGCCGGGGGCGCCGCGACGTCCGGCGGCGCGGGGATGGTCGGGATCGCTTGTGCCGAGGGGGCCGCATTCGCGCTGGCGGACGCAGCGACGGGCACCTCGCTCGACGGAACGGGCGGCGGGCTCTCCTGCTTCGCTTTGCACGACGAGAGGCCGAAGATCAGCACGGCTACCGAGAGGGCTGCGGAACGCATGGGCGGCATCCTTTCAGACGGGGGTGGAGGGAGGCAACAGGGACGTGTAGGCTCCGCCACCGTGAAACGTGGCTCGTGCCGTCCCCGCTGGGCGCTCGTGGCAGCTGTTTTCTCGGCCGCGGGCTTCGGCAGCTGCAAGGGCGGCAAGGAGCAAGCGGCGCCCGCGGTGAGCGCCGCGCCCGCGGCGTCGACGGTGCCGACCGCGAGGACGGTGAGGCTCGAGCAGAGGGCGGCCCGGGTGGGCGAGAAGCGCCACGCCACGCGCACCAGCTCGATGACCCTCGGCGTCGAGTTCTGGCAGGAGAGCGAGAAGCTCGGGACGAACGATTCGAGTCGCAAGGAGACCTTCGACCGGACCCTGGAGGTGCAGGGCCTCGTCGGCGGAGCGCCCGCGAAGGCCCTGGTGCACTACGAGCACTACCGCTCGGAAGAGAACAACGCCGCGAAGCCCGCCGTCGACTCGTCCGTGCTCGAGGGGAAGACGTACGCGCTCGATGCGACGGACGGCAAGCTGCAGATCCACGGCGACGGAGGGAAGGCCGTGTCTCGCGAGGAATCCGACGCGCTCCGCAAGCTCCACACCGATCTCGGCAAGGACGATCCCGTGGTCACGACCATCGGCGACGCCCCGCTCACCGTCGGGCAGCCGCTCTCCATGCGCAAGGAGCTCCTGCGCGCGCTTCTCACCACCGAGAGCGGCGAGCTGAAGAGCGGCCGCATCTGGCTCGACGAAGTGCGCACCGAGGCGGGGCGCGAAGTGGCCGTCTTCAAGTGGACGGCCGACACGCACTCTCAGGGAGACAACGGCCTGGAGATCACGTGGCACATGAGCGGCAGCGCGGTCGTCGCGCTCGCGCCGGCCGTCACCCTTTCCACGTCGCTCACCGGGTCGCTCGACGTGAGCGGCGAGACGATGCAGCGCGGAGCGAGGGTGACGATGGCCGGCGCGGGTACGATAAAGGACGAGACGACCGTGTCGATCACGCAACCGTGATGATGGCCTTGCCCACGACCTCGCGCCGCACGATGGCCTCGAGGGCGTCGGCGGTGCGCTCGAGCGGGAAGCGATGCGAGATGATGGGCTTGAGCTTGCCCTCCTCGAACCAGCGGAAGAGCTGCTCGAAGTTCTTGCGGTTCGTCTCCGGCTCGCGCGCCGTGAACGCGCCCCAGAACACGCCGACGATCGCGCACCCCTTCAGGAGCGTGAGGTTCGCCTTCGCCTGAGGGATGGTGCCGCTGGCGAACCCGACGACGAGGAGGCGGCCGTCCCAGGCGATGGAGCGCAGCGCCTGTTCGAAGAGGTCCCCGCCGACCGCGTCGTAGATGACGTTCGCGCCGGCCCCGCCGGTGAGCGTCTTCATCTGGTCCTTGAGCGACCCCGTCCGGTAGTTCAGGACGTGCTCGACCGCGTACTTCTCCTTCACGGTGGCGAGCTTCTCGTCGCTGCCGCCCGCCGCGATGATCTTCGCGCCGAGGAGCTTGCCGATCTCGATGGCTGCCGTGCCGACTCCGCCCGTCGCGCCGAGGACCAGGAGCGTCTCGCCGGCCGCGAGACGGCCCCGCTGAACGAGCGCGTGATAGCTCGTCCCGTAGGTCATCGAGAGCGCCGCCCCGGTGTCGAAGTCCATGGACGCGGGCATCTTCATGCATCGCTCCACACCGATGACGACCTCCTCGCGGAAGCCGTTCCAGCCACACATGCCGATGACGCGATCGCCCGGCCGGAACGAGGTGACACCCTCACCCACCTCGAGCACCTCTCCCGCCACCTCCGCGCCGGGCGAAAACGGCGGCGTGGGCTTGAACTGGTACTCGCCCTTGATGATGAGCACGTCGGGGAAGTTGACGCCCGCCGCGCGCACTCGGATCTTCACCTGTCCGCTGCCCGTGGGCTCCGAGGGAATGTCTTCCAGCACGAGCGTCGACGGGGGCCCGTACTCCTTACACAGCATTGCCTTCATACGATGGGGCTCCTTGGGGCACTCACCTTCGCGTGGCGGCGAGGCCGCCGTCAACAGCCACCGCTATGCCTGGCCCGGTCTGGCCGCCTTCGTTACGCTCGGAGCAGCGTATGACGGATAGCGATTCGGGCCACGCCGAGGGCGGCTCCGGCGAGCCGGAAGCCGACGTCGATCCGCTCCTCGGGTCGACCATCGGCGACAACCGGTACCGGATCGACGAGAAGCTCGGCGTCGGCGGCATGGGCGCCGTGTACCGCGGTGAGCACATCCTGATGCGCAAGGCCGTCGCGGTGAAGGTACTGCACCGCGAAATGACGACCATGACGGAGGTCGTGAAGCGGTTCGAGCTCGAGGCGATCGCGGCCGGCCGCATCGACCACCCGAACGTCGCCGTGGCGACGGATTTCGGCAAGCTCGCCGACGGCTCGTTCTATCTCGTGCTCGAGTACGTCCAGGGCAAGAGCCTCACCGAGCTCATCCGCACCGACGCGCCTCTCCCCGTCGAGCGCGCCCTTTTCATCGCACGCCAGGTGGCCGGCGGCCTCGGCGCCGCGCACGCCGCCGGCATCGTTCACCGCGATCTGAAGCCCGACAACGTCATGCTGATCGAGCGGGGAGGGACGAAGGACTTCGTGAAGGTGCTCGACTTCGGCATCGCGAAGGTAAGCTCGGAGGGCGGCGGTGGGCTCACGCGCATCGGCGCCATCTTCGGCACGCCCGCGTACATGGCGCCGGAGCAGGCCGCCGGTCAGCGCGTCGATCACCGCGCGGACCTCTACTCCCTCGGGCACGTCCTCTACGAGATGCTCGCCGGGCGTCCGGCGTTCCAGGCGGCCGAGGTGATCGGGCTCCTGACGAAGCAGCTCACGGAGACGCCGCCGCCCTTGCCCGACACCATCGACGAGGACGTCCGGGCGCTCGTCATGAAGCTGCTCGAGAAGGATCCGGACGCGCGGTTCGGGACCGTCGAGGAGCTCATCGTCGCGATCGACGCGCTCCTCGGCGCCGCCGTCTTCCCCCCCGACAGCACGGTGCTCGGCGTCTCGAGCGCGCGCAACGCCGCCCCTCCCTCCGAGCCGATGTCCGCGGCAGCGCAGAGCGCGCCCATGGCGCCCACCGTCGCGAGC
>CAYUAW010000336.1:0-4401 GCA_964442485.1 uncultured Polyangiaceae bacterium | reverse complement strand
CTCGCCGCCCAGGGCGATCACGCCGCGATGGCCGAGCTCGTCGCGATCCCCGAGAAGGAGCGCATGGCCGAGGACTGGCTCGCGCTCGCCCGCGGCCATGCCGCCCTCGCGCAGACGCGCTCGGCGCTGCAGGCTTTCCGTCGCGCCGTGCTGCTCGACAAGGAGCTCGCGAAGGATCCGGCGATGCTCAAGGTCGTGCGGCGCGCGGTCGACGACGACGAGACCCAGCGACTCGCGCTCGATCTCGCCGCGGACCGTCTGGGCGAACCGGGTGCGGACATCCTCTTCGAGGTCTCGACGACGAAGGCGACGCCGAAGAACGACGCGCCGCAGATGGCCCGCGCGCTCCTCGACAAGGAAGAGGTGCGCGGTCACGCGTCGAAGGCGCTCGCCGTCGCGCTCGAGCTGCGACACACCACGCGTTGCGACGAGGCCAAGCGTCTGCTGCCCGGCGCCATCGAGAACGCGGACGAGCGCTCGGTGCGCCCGCTGACGGCGTTCTCTTCGCGCCGGGGGTGCGGGTTCCTCGGGCTGTCCGATTGCTTCTCGTGCCTGCGCAAGGGCGACGATCTCGCCAGCGCTCTCGCGGCCGCGCAATCGAGGAAGGCGCCGCGGTTCTAGGTTCGACCGAACCGGCTCACTCAGCCGGGGTAGTACTTCGTGGCGCGGCGCTCGCCCTTGGTCTTGATCTTCTTCTCGGCGATGAGCTTCTTCGCGGGGAGCGTCAGCTCGCCGGTGCTCGCGCCGAGTCCTTTCGCGATCTCTTCCATCCGCTGCCCGGGGGACGCCTTGATCGCGCCGAGCAGGCTCTCCGTGAGCTCGGCGAGCGCCTCGGGCGGGCGCTTCTGACCCTTCGCGCGGCCGCGAGACGCCGCGGCGGGCGCCGCTGCCGCCCCACGCCCGCGGCGCGGGGGGACCCCACCGGCGCCGAAGGCATCGGTCACCGACTGGACGGCGGCGGCCCGGACGAGGGCCGACAGCTCTTCCACGAAGGCTTCGATGGTCTTTCGGATCTGGCGGTCGAAATTCGCGGTGGCCATGGCGCGCATCCTTCGCATGAATATTGCGCCCCTGTCAACGCCGCCCCCCGTGTGGAGAGGGCCCTTCGACCGTCACTCCTCGATGAAACTCTTCAGGTTGCGCGAGCGACTCGCGCGACGGAGCTTGTGCAGCGCCCGCCCCTCGATCTGACGTACGCGCTCGCGCGTGACCTCGAAATCGCGGCCGACCTCCTCGAGGGTGTGCTCGGTCTTCTCGTCGAGCCCGAAGCGCATGCGGATGACTTTTTCCTCACGGGGAGTCAGCGTCCGGAGGAGGTCCCGCGCGCGGTGCTGCATGTCCTTGTTGATGACGTCCTCCGCCGGGCTCGGGAAGCGATCGTCCTCGACGAAATCTCCCAGGCGTGAGTCGTCGTCGTCGCCGACGGGCGTCTCCAGGCTGACCGGCTCCTTCGCGAGCTTCAGCAGCATCTCGACGCGCTCGAGCGGCACGTCCGCGCGTGCGGCGATCTCCTCCGGCGTCGGCTCCCGGCCCATCTCCTGGACGAGGCGCGCCGAGGTGCGCAGGACGACGTTGAGTGACTCGATCATGTGCACGGGGATCCGGATGGTGCGCGCCTGATCGGCGAGCGCACGCGTGATCGATTGCCGGATCCACCACGTCGCGTAGGTGCTGAACTTGTACCCGCGCCGGTACTCGAACTTCTCCGCCGCGCGCATGACGCCGATGTTGCCTTCCTGGATCAGATCGAGGAAGTGCAGGCCGCGGTTCACGTAGCGCTTCGCCAGCGAGACGACGAGCCGCAGGTTCGCCTGGACGAGCTCCGCCTTCGCGCGGTTCGCGCGCTCCTCGCCCTCCGCGATCGTGCGCAGCGTCTCGATGAGCTCGCGGCGCGACACCGGTGGACGATCAGTATCGAGCGCGGCGCGCACGTGCGCGGTGAGGCTGCGCAGCGCGGCCTCCGTGAGGCGCATCTCCTCGAACAGCGTGACCGTCTCGCTCGCGATGCGACGGAGCTCTCCCTCGATCGTGTTCTTGCGATCGGCCCCCGCGCGGACGCGCTCGGTGGACAGCGCGTCGCGCTGCGCGTCGAGCTTCGTCGCCTTGACGACCAGCTTCGACAGCCGCTCCTCGGCGGCGATCTCGTCGAAGCCCTCGGGGTCGTCCTCCGCGTCGCGGATGATCTCCACGATGCGAGTGCGGCGTGCGCGCACGCGTTCGACGACGTCCGTCATCGCGTGCACGGTGATGGGGCACGAGAACAGCGCGGTGTGCGCTTGCTTCGTGCCTTCTTCGATCGCCTGCCCGACGCGCACTTCTCCGTCGCGGCTCAAGAGAGGCAGCCGCGCCATGTGGCTCAGGTAAGCGTTGAGCGCGTCTTCGTGCTGCGGCCCGAGTGGGTCAGCACCCTTTTTCGCGCGAGGCTCGGTCGGTGTGGAACGTTTCTCGCTCACGGTTCGTCGTTTCGGCGTTCCAAACCCTAGCGCACGCGTGGCAAGGGTGCCCGTCCGAGGACGACGTTGCCTCGGAGCCCATTGGAAAAATGCGGCGAACCGGCCTTCCCCGGCAAACAATCGCCCCTGCCGGATGCGTTCGTGCTTGGCACGGCCGCCGTCACCCGGTTCAATAGTCACCGCGCGCGCGGTGCCCCGGGATGCCCCCGCGCATGGAGGCAATGGAAGTCGACTTCTACAGGCTGGAGCGCCCCGTTCAGGATCGCTTCTCGGATGCGACGCGGTCCATTGGGCTCCCGGCTCCCATCTTGTGGGAGGCTCCCGCTGCGAACGGCGGGGTTCCCTGGCTCCTCCTGGCGGTACCCATCTCCATCGCGCTCGTCTGGGCGCTGGTGCACGGGTTTGGCAGCCTCGAGAGCCCGCTCGCCATCGCGCCGGTCGCGTTCGCCGCCGGTTACGCTGTGGCGGTAGCCGCGGTGACTTACTGCCTGCTCCGCATGTTCGGCGGCCGTAGCGCCCGGGCGTCCATCCCGTATCGACCGGGTCTCTACTTGTTTCCGGCCGGCGTGTTCGACGCGCGCACCGATCCCATCAGGGTATTTCTGCATCCGGAGCTCAAGGGCGCTTCCGTCGTCGATGGAACGACTCTGCGCGTCGCGAGCAGCCAGGGCGAGTTCGTGTTTCGTCTTCCCGACCCGAGCACGGCGGAACAGGCGCGCGAGACGTTCGAGCGTGCCCGTGAAATGTACCAGCATGCGGCGCGGTCGGAGCACCGGCGCGAGCAGGCGATGCTCGATCCTCTGGTCGACAGCGGGTTCTCGAGCCCTTTCTCGCCGAAGCAGCGCCTCGGTCGAAGTTCACCCTGGTGGGTCAAGGCCGCGGTGCCGATGGCTCTCGTCGTCGGCGTGGTCGTCGGGCCCGGTCTCTGGAAGCTCCGGAACGTCGCCAGCGAGCGCCGCATGTTCAGCAGTGCGCTCACCACCGGGACGGTCGACAGCTTCCGTGCGTACCTCGCGCGCGGCGGCCCCCGTCCCGAAGTCTCCGAGGTCTTCCTTCCGCGCGCGGAGCTCCGGCAGGCCATGAGCACCGGCACGGTCGAGGCCCTGGAGGAATTCGAGAGCGCCCACCCGGGCTCGAAGATCGGGTCGGAGCTCGACGGCGCGATGCAGCAAGCGGTCACCGCCGAGCTGGAGCAAGTGACCCGGGCCGGAACGGTGACCGCCCTCCGCGACTTCAAGGCGAAGCGGGCGCGGTACACCTTCATCCAGCCGGCCGCGGACGCCGCCATCGTCGCCCTGTACAAGGGGCTCGCGAAGAAGTTCGTCGCCGGGAAGGACCCGGCCGTCGCCTCGCTGTTCGAGCGCCTGCTCGGGTACTCGAAGGGCCACGGCCCCCACGTGTCGATTCGCTTCGCCCGCCGCGAACCGGACTCCGTCGCGGCCGCCGACCAGCTCGTGAAGATGAGCGCCTACTTCATGGGCAAGCAGTCGATCCCGTCGCAGTACTACACAGGTGACTACGCCGCGAAGCGCGAGGCAGCGTCGGGCGAGCAGATCGCCGCCGCCATCAACGCGCCGTTCCCCGCCGACGTGCTCCACGCGGAGGTGGTGCCGCCGCTCCTCGGGCAAGACCCGCTGCCCCCCGCGAGCGAGCCGACGCTCTTCATCGACTACGCGCCGGAGATGGCGGGCGGCTACATGAGCGACAAGCCGCGCGGCGTCTTCGTCGGCGTCGGCATGACGTTCAAGGCGTCCTTCCAGATCCCGAAGGACGATCAGCCGCTCGAGATGAAGTCCTCCCTGTGGCGCGCGCCGAACCCCCAGATCCTCCGCAGCGAGGGCACCGGCGTTGCAGACGTCTACGAGAAGATGGCAAGCGAGAGCTTCGGTAAGTTCACGAGGGACTTCCTCGGGCTGCTCGGGCAGAAGGCAGAGTAAGCGGGCTCACG
>CAYUAW010000335.1:3873-8499 GCA_964442485.1 uncultured Polyangiaceae bacterium | reverse complement strand
ATCGGCATCCTGATCGACGACGCCATCGTCGTCATCGAGAACATCCACCGGCACCTGGAGCTCGGCTCGCCGCCGATGAAAGCGGCCTCCGACGCCACGGCGCAGATCTTCCTCGCCGTGCTCGCCACCACCTCCAGCATTCTCGCGGTGTTCGTGCCGGTCGCGTTCATGAAGGGCATCGTCGGCAGGTTCTTCTTCCAGTTCGGTCTGACGGTGAGCGTCGCGGTCGCGGTGTCGATGGTCGTCTCCTTCACGCTCACGCCGATGCTCGCGTCCCGCTTCCTGCGCACGTCGCACGCCGAGAAGCGCGGCTTCAACCGCCTGATGGAGTCGCTGCTCACGGCCGTCGACAACGCTTACGGCCGGCTGCTCCGCGCCGCGCTCCGGCACCGGGCGATCACGCTCGCCGTCGCCACCATCGCGCTGTTCGGCTCGTTCGCCCTCGTCACGAAGGTGAAGACGGAGTTTCTCCCGCCGGAGGATCGCGCGCAGTTCAACATGAACGTCGAGCTGCCCACCGGCACCTCCCTCGACGCCACGTCGGAGATCGCCGAGTCGATCGCGAAGGACGTGCGCGAGCACGCCCCGAGCGTCCTGCACACGCTCACCACCGTCGGCGGCGGCGCCCAGGGGCAGATCAATCTTGCCCAGGTTCAGATCGTCCAGACGCCGAGCAAGACGCGGCCGTTCACCCAGCAGGATCTGATGGGCTGGGTCCGCAATCGCTTCGCGAACTCCGGCGACGCGAACATCACCGTGCAGGAGATCAACGCGGTCGGCGGCGGCGCGTTCCGGTCGCAGCCCGTCCAGTTCTATGTCCGTGGCAGCGACATGGGCGAGCTCCAGCGCGTCACCGATGCGCTGAAGAAGGAGCTCTCCACCGTGCCGGGCTTCGTCGATCTCGATACGACGTACCGGGGCGGCAAGCCCGAGGTGGCGATCCGCATCGACCGCGATCGTGCGGCGGATCTCGGCGTGCCGGTGTCGTCAATCGCGACCACGGTCCGCTATCTCATGGCGGGCGACCCCGTGAGCCAGCTGAAGGATGGCGTGGATCTCTACGACATCACGCTCCGGATGACCCCGACCGAGCGCGCGCGGATCGAGCAGCTCCCGAACCTGCAGGTCCGGAGCCTGTCGGGAAACCTGGTCGATCTGGCCAACGTCGTTCACGTCAATCGCGGCGAGGGCCCGAGCCAGATCGAGCGCCAGGCACGACAGCGCCAGATCACGGTGCTGGCCGGACTGCAGGGGCTGCCGCTCGGCGAGGCGACGAAGGTCGTCAATCAGGCCGCGAAGAAGGTCGTCCCGCCGGACCTGGTGACGGGTTTCGTCGGCATGGCCGACACCATGACCGAATCCTTCGGCTACATGGGAATCGCGCTGTTTCTCGCGGTCGTGCTCGTCTACATGATCCTCGCCGCGCAGTTCGACAGCTTCGTGCAGCCCTTGACGATCATGCTCTCGCTCCCGATGTCCGTCATCGGAGCCTTCGGCGGGCTCTTCATCGCCGGAATGACCCTGAACATCTTCTCGATGATCGGGATCATCATGCTCATGGGCCTGGTGACGAAGAACGCCATCTTGCTCGTGGATTTCGCGAACCAGCTCAGGAGTCAGGGCAAGAGCGTCTTCGACTCGCTGGTGGAGGCCGGCATCGTGCGGCTCCGCCCGATCCTCATGACGACCGCTGCGATGATTTTCGGCATGTTTCCGGTGGCCCTGGCCCTGAGCGAGGGCGGTGAGACGCGCGCGCCGATGGCCGTCTGCGTGATCGGCGGGCTCATCACGTCGACGATGCTCACGCTGGTGGTGGTGCCCGTGGTCTACTCGCTGACGGACGCCGTGCTGAACAGCCGGCTCTTCCGGTGGTTCGGGCAGAAGCTCTTCGGTGCGGCAGCGCCCGCCGAAGCGCACGGCGCCGCCGAGTGAACCGGGCTGCCCGAACGCAATACATCGACCTAGAACGAGGACCGACGAGCGTCATGATGAAGAACCGCACCGTGTTGCCATTGCTTTGTCTCTCTTTCGGGCTGCTCGACGCTTCGGTCGCGAGCGCGCAGGCCTTGCCGCCTGCCCCGGGCCGTGGCGGCGCGCCCCTGCCGCCAACCGCAGTCGCGCCGCCTGCGCCCGCAGCGCGTCCTCTGCCGCCCGCACCGGCGCCCGCGGGAGTGCCGGCTCGTCCCGTTGCGCCGGCAGCGCCCGTCGGTCAGCCGGGCGCGCCGACGACGGTGCCGCCGGGGACTCCGCCGGGCATGGGTGTGGATCCGCTGAGCGGCGTCACTGCACGCGATCTACCGGAGCGCGCCGTGCCCAGGCTCGAGGGCCTCGACGCGCAGCCGGGTGGGCTGACCGCGAAGGAGGTCGCGCGCCGCGCGGTCGAGATCAGCCCGTCCGTGCGCCAGAAGCGCGAGCAGGTGAAGTCGGCGAACGAGAAGATCTATCAGACGACCGTGTCGTTCCTGCCGAAGCTGAACCTGCTGGCGAGCTACACGCGGACATCCGCCGTCAATGCCTCGCTGGGCAGCGGGAACCTCGTCGCCACGACCCAGCCCGAGGGCCGCACCATCGGGGCGTTCAATGATCTCCTCTCCGTTCCTGTCAGCTTCACGTTCCCCCTGAACAACTACGTTCTGGACGCTCACCTCTCCATCCCGCTCTCCGACTACGTCCTTCGCGTCGCGGACGCGTCGGGCGCCACCAAGGCGAGCCGCGAATCCGCGCGCCTCGACGTCGCTGCGGAGAAGCTGAAGGTCGCCTCCGACGCGCGCTCTCTCTACTACAACTGGCTCCGCGGCTGGGCGCAGGTCGCCATCGCGAGGAACACGGTGGACAGCACGCGTGCACGCCTGAACGATGCGCGTGCCACCTTCGAGGTCGGCTCCATCTCGAAGGCGGATCTGCTGCGCATCGAGGCGCTGGTCGCCAACACGGAGAACATCCTCAATCAGTCCGAGTCGATGCTGAATCTCACGACGGGCGAGCTGGCGATCGTCATGGAGGACTGGCACCCGAACTACCGGATCGGCGAGACCATCCCCGAGCCGTCCTCCATCCCCGAGGAGACTGCGCCGGTGAACCAGCTCATCGCCCAGGCGCACGCCCGCCGGCTGGAAGTGCGCGCCATGGACGAGGCCGTCAGGGCGCTCACCTACGGTGCAAGCGCGGCGCGCACCGGGGCGTTGCCACGGGTCGACGCGATCGGCGACGTCACGTACGCGAACCCGAACCAGCGTTACTTTCCGCCGAGCGCGGCGTGGCACACGTCCTGGAGTGTCGGGGCGCAGGCGACGTGGACCCTCGGCGATACGCTCTCCAACGCATCCCTCGGCCGCGACTACGACGCGCAGGCGCAGGCCATGATCGCGCAGCGGCGCCTGGTGCGGGCCGGCATCGCGGACGAGGTGCTGCAGGCGTACCTCGGGCTCTCACGCGCCCGCGTCTCGCTCGACAAGCAGCGGGTAGCGCTCGCGGCCGCTCAGGAAGCGTACCGCGTGACGACGGATCTGTTCCGCGCGGGCCGCGCGACCGGCACGGACCTCATCCAGTCCGAGCAGGGGCTCCTCGATGCCAAGGTCGGCGAGGTCAACGCGCGCATCGATCTCGCCGTCGCGGCCAATTCACTGCATCACGCCCTCGGCCGCGACGTCGGCGAAGTGAAGGTCGCGGACGAGGATTGACGGCGCTACGTCGCGAGCCGGCTCGCGACGATCTCGAGCACCGCGGAGCGCGTCTCCGTGATGAAGAAATGCCCGCCGGGCATCATCCTCACTTCGAAACGCCCGGACGTCTGCTCGCACCACCCCGCGAGCGCGCTCTCGGGGACGCTCGGGTCGAGCGTCCCGCCGAACGCCGTGATCGGGCACGTGAGCTTCGGCTCGTCCTCGTAGCGGTACGAGTCGAGGAGCGCGACGTCGCCGCGGATCGTGGGCAGGAAGTACGCGAGCAGCTCCGGCTCGTCGCGGATCACCTTCGGGATGCCCTCGTAGCGCCGGTCGAGCTCTCGCACGAAATCGTCGTCGGAGAGAGCCCGCGACGGCGCGTCGTGCGGCAAGTGGGGCGCCTTGCGCGCGGCGACGAAGAGATGCGCGGGCTCCGTCGCGCCGATGCGCCGGCGTGCTCGCGCGTACTCGAACGCGACGAGCGCTCCGACGCTGTAGCCGAAGAGCGAAACGACGCGATCGTGCGGCTCGGCGAGGACGCCCGCGAGCTCCGCCGCGAGCGCTTTCATGTCGACGCGGTGCGGTTCGTGACGCCGCTGCTCCCTGCCCGGTAGCTGGACGACCTGGACCTCGATGTCCTGCGGGAGCTCGCGGTGCCACGTCGCGAAGGCGGTGGCCGAGCCGCCGGCGTGCGGGAAGCAGAGCAGCCGCGCCTTCGCAGCGGGTCGCTTCTCGAAGCAGACGAGCCAGGGGTTGTCGCTCTTGGCCATCGTTTTTGCCCGTCCTTTTGTAGCACCACGGGCCCGGCGCTCTCCGACCCTTAACTCCGACCGCCTGGCGGCCGTAGTGAGAAAAACGTGGAGAGCGCCTCCCGAGTTCTCGCTGCCCCGAGCGTCGAGCCGCTCGCTCGTCAGGATCTCTTCGTGTCGGGGGAGGGCGGCTATCACACCTACCGGGTGCCCTC
>CAYUAW010000335.1:0-3773 GCA_964442485.1 uncultured Polyangiaceae bacterium | reverse complement strand
GGACGGCGTGGATGACTCGCAGCGACGACGACGGCGTCACCTGGGCCACGCCGTGGGAGATCACCGCGCAGGTGAAGCGACCCGACTGGACGTGGTTCGCTTTCGGTCCCGGGCACGGCGTGGCCCTCGCGAGCGGCCGTCTCGTCGTGCCGAGCGTGCACGCGCTCGCGGTCGACTACCGGCACTCCGACCCGTGCCGCGCGCACGTCACCGTGAGCGACGACGGCGGCGCGACGTGGCGCGCGGGCGGCGTCGTCGACGTACCGACGTCGAGCGAGAACGAGCTCGCCGAGCTCGCCCCCGACGTGCTCTACCTGAACGCGCGCTACGAGGCCCCCGACGCGGGCCGCGTCTCGGCGTGGAGCACCGACGGCGGGCTGACCTTCGACGACGTGCTCGTCGATGCGAGCCAGACCGATGCGATGTGCCAGGGGTCGCTCGTGCAGCCGTCGAAGGCGGAGCCGGAGAGGCTCGTGCTGGTGAACGCGAGTGGCGCGAGCACGAAGCGCGAGCGGCTCGTCGCGCGCGTGTCGCACGACGGGGGCCGCTCCTTCGGCGACCCCGTCGTGCTCGACCCGGGGCACGCCGCCTATTCCGATACAGTAGTCCTTCCCGACGGCACGTTCCTTTGCCTGTACGAGCGCGGCGAAAAGCACGCTTACGAGCGGCTCTGTCTGCTGCGCTTCTCCGTCGAAACGTAGGCGACCGCGCGGTCGCGAGCTTCCATCGACGTCGCGCAGGCGCCCTTGGGCATGGGCCATGCAGGGTGCTAGCCTCCGCCCGCCTCAGTTTCCGACGCCGCCCGGATGGACCTCCTCTACTTCATCATCCTGACGAGCTCGCTCATCTTCGTGCACGAGCTCGGGCACTTCACGCTGGCGAAGGCCTTCGGCGTGAAGGTCCTCACGTTCAGCCTGGGGTTCGGTCCGAAGATCCTCCGGTTCCGCGGTCGGGAGACGGAGTACTGCATCGGACTTCTGCCGCTCGGCGGCTACGTCTCGATGCTCGAGGAATCGAAGGCGGAGGTGGTGCACCCCGAGGACCGCAAGCGCACGCTGGAGTCGCTTCCCGTCTACAAGCGCCTGCTGATCGTCCTCGCCGGGCCCGCGATGAACCTGGTGTTCCCGATCCTTCTCTATTTCTCGGTCTTCATCTCCTCCGCGTCGTTCCTGCCGCCGACGGTGGGCGTCGTGCTGCCCGGTCACCCCGCGGACGGCAAGCTCCGCCCCGGTGACCGCATCATGAGCGTCAACGCCGAGGAGGTCGGCACCTTCGACGAGCTCAAGCGCATCATCGCGCGGAGCCCCGGCAAGCCACTCTTCTTCAAGGTGTTCCGTGAAAACCGCTACGTGGACGTGGAGGTCGTCCCGGAGGAGACGGTGGAGCGACGCGAGCTCGACATCGTCGAGCGCGTCGGGACCATCGGCGTGCAGCCGAGCGCGCCGGCAGCGGTGATCGGCGTGCCGAATCCGGAGTCGCCCGCGTATCGCGCGGGCCTCCGCACGTTCGACGTCGTCACGAACATCGCCGGCAAGCCCGTGCGAAGGTACATGGACCTCGAGAGCGTGCTCGACCAGAACCTGGGTGAGACGGTCCCCGTGACGTACATGCGTCCGGTGCCGATCCCCGGCGCGCTCGGCGGGCTCGCGGAGATGGCCGTGTTCGAGACGGGCGTCGTGGCCCTCACCCCGGACTCCACCGGGGAGGATCTGCTGGGGCGCACCGGCATCGAGCTCGCCGACCTGTATGCCTCCGTCGTGCCGGAGGATTCGTACTTCTACAAGGCCGGCCTCCGTCCCGGCGACAAGGTGCTCGAGCTCGACGGCCAGGCGCTGCCGGCATGGTCGACCTTCCGCGAGCGCGTCCTTGCCGAGCCGGATCGGCCGCACCGCATCCAGTACCTCGCCGCTCGCGACGGGCGCGCGCGCTACGGCACGTTCCAGATGCGCCGCGAGGACTTCGTCGACGCACACGGGCAGACGTTCGCGCGCTACGTGCTGCGCCTGCAGCACTGGGTGCCGCTGGCGCCGGAGGGGCGCGTGGAGCATCCGTCGCCGGTGCGCTACGCGTTCAGCAAGGCCGTAGAGGAGACGGCCGACGTATCGCGCTTCATCGTCGTCGGCATCGTCCGGCTGTTCCAGGGCAGGCTCAGCCTGGATTCGCTCTCGGGCCCCATCACCATCTACGAGGTCGCTGGCGAGGAGGGCCGCAAGGGTCCCGACTATTTCATCTGGGTCATGGCGCTGCTCAGCATCAACCTGGGGCTCTTGAACCTGCTCCCCATTCCCGTGCTCGACGGCGGTCACGTGGTCTTCTTCATGGCGGAGGCCGCGCTCCGGCGCCCGCTGTCGCTCCGCTTCCGGGAGGTCGCGCACATCATCGGGATGGGCGTCGTCATCCTGATGATGGGCCTCGCGTTCAAGAACGACGTGGAGAAGCGCTGGGACGTGATCGCGGGACAGGTGCGAGAGCTCTTTGGCTGATCCGGCGAAGGGCGCGCGCCCCCCGCGCGAAGTGGCGGATGCCCGCTCCGTCTCGGCGCGCGTGCTCGAGCGCGTTCAGCGCGACGGCGCGTACGCCGCGGCGGCGCTCGACGCGGAGATCCAGCGACACCCGCAGCTCGACGCGCGCGACCGCGGGCTCGCCACCGAGATCGTCTACGGCGTGCTGCGCACCCGGGGCGCCCTGGTCTCGCGTCTCACGGCTCACGCGCCGCGAGGGCTCCCGGAGGACGCGCGCGTGTTCGCACACCTGCTCGTGGCCGCCTACCAGATCTTGCTGCTCGACCGGGTGCCGGCTCACGCGGCCGTCGACGCGGCCGTCGACGCCATCAAGGCCGTGCGGGGAGACAAGGTCGCGGGGTTCGCCAACGCCGTGCTCCGGAAGGTCGCCGCGAGCGGGCGCGTCTCGCGCGAAGAGGCGGTGCTCGAGAACGTCCCTGCGTGGCTCCTCGACGAGCTCACGCGCGCCGTCGGCGCGGAGGAGGCGCGTGCTCTGCTCGGGGCCACCGGCGGCAGCGCGGAGGTCGACCCTCGTGTGGCCATACGATTGGTCGGAAATAGGTACGAGTCGATCGACTGGCTCTCCGCGGCGGAGAAGGGCAGGGCGTCGCCGCTCGCGCGGCTCATCCCGCGCGGCGGTAGCCTCGCGCGTCGAGAGGGCTACGCCGAAGGCGCGTTCGTCGTGCAGGACGAGGGAGCGCAGGTCGTCGCGCTCGCACTCGGTGCGCGTCCGGGGGAGCGCGTCCTCGACGCCTGCGCGGGACGCGGGCAGAAGACGACGCTGCTCCGTGAACGAGTCGGCCCCGCCGCCGAGCTCTGGGCGGCGGATCTCTACGCCGAGAAGCTTTCGACGCAGGTGCGCGAGATGGCGCGGCTCGGCCTCGTGCCGGCGAAGACCGCAGCCGTCGATCTGAGCATTGGCACGGGTGAGTTGCCCGGCGGGTTCGATCGCGTGCTCGTGGACGCGCCCTGCACGGGTACCGGCACTCTCCGGCGTCGACCGGAGATCCTCCTGCGCCTCGGCCCTGAAGACCCGCCGCGCCTCGCCGTACTCTCGGAGGCGATCCTGCGACGAGCCGGGAGCCTCGCGCGCCCTGGCGGCCGCGTCGTGTTCGCGGTCTGCAGCGTCCTTCGTGACGAGTGCGAGGCGGTCGTCGAACGCGTCGGCGAGCTGCTCGAGCCCGCGCCGTTCGACGCGCCCGAGCTCGCGTCCCTCATTGCGCCCGGCGCCACGGAGCTCCGGCTTTCCCCGGAGCGACATGGCACCGATGG
>CAYUAW010000334.1:0-8507 GCA_964442485.1 uncultured Polyangiaceae bacterium | reverse complement strand
GGGGGGCTTAGCCAGGGTCGATGCCCGATCTACTTCCTGTAGACCTGAGCGCCTACCATTGCCTGGCCGCGAAGCAGGTGCATGTCGACCTTCACGACGAGCGGCAGCGGGTAAGGGCTGCGGATGCATTGCTCGTTCGGCCCGACCACCGGTGTCACGCCGCCAGTGGCACTCTGCGCGAGTACCTGGGGCGGTACCGGGGGAGCGGTCACGAGATTGATCTGATAGTCGAACGCCCCAGGACCGCCGAAGCCGAGGATCGTGTAACAGCCTCCAGGTTGCATTGTGAGCGACCCCTCGGCGTGACCATCCGATTGAAGGCGCGCGGTCATCACCTGCCCCTCGGCGACCATCCCCTTCGCCTGAGCTTGCGCCTGCATCTTGATGCCCTGCTCGATGGGTGCCTGCTCTCCGCCGGTGAGCCCGCCGAGCATCGCCGCTCCACCTGCGAGCGCGCCCGCGAGGATGTTCTGCATCGCCATGGGATCGGCGAGCAGCGCGCCGAGCGGAGCCATTTGCCCCGGTTGCTGCATCACCGACTGTCCGTAGCTCGGCGGCTGCCCGCCTGGTTGCGGCGACGGCCCCGCAGCGGGCGAGCCCTGACCGTAAGGCGGCTGCCCGTAAGCGCCGGGGGTACCGTATGGTTGACCATACGGCGGGGGGGGTGGCGTGTTCTGCGGCGGGGGCGTTTCCTGACTTTTGCCACATGCAAAAACGAGCGCGTATGACACCGCCAAGAAAGCACGCGAGACGAGATGCATCATGAATGGCTCGAGGCGTCGGCCCGGGCCGTTCGAAGAAGACGGCCCGAGTGTCGAGCTTACACTCGGCCCGTTCGACAATGGAAGCACGCGCGCCTTCCTGTGGTAGGAGGGGCGCCATGCACGTCGTCGTTGCCACGCACGGGCACTGCTTCGACGGCCTTGCGAGCGCCGTCGTATTCACGCGCCTCGTGCGAAAGATAGAAGGGGAGAAGGCGGCGTTCACCTACCGCGCTTGCGGCTACGGTGAAGGTCAGCTGACCCCCACCGACGACGTCCTCTCGGGCGATCAGAACGCGGTGCTCGACTATCGGTTCGCCCCGACCGACCGACTCACCTGGTACTTCGATCATCACCGCACGGCCTTCGCCGACGCTAGCGAGCGGGAGATGTTCGCGCGGAGGGAGTCGACGGGGCGCTTCTTCTACGAGCCGGCGTACACCTCGTGCACGAAGCTGGTGTGCGAGGTCGCGCAGGATAAGTTCGGAGTCGGGCTGACAGGCCTCGAGGACCTCGTCCACTGGGCCGACGTGATCGATTCCGCGGCCTTCAAGAACCCGGAAGAAGCGCTGGATCGCTCGAACCCCGTGATGCGTCTGGCTGCCGTGGTGGAGCGATACGGCGACGACAAGCTGCTCTCCGAGCTCGTGCCGAAGCTCCTCGAACGTCCCCTCACCGAGATCGCGCGCCTCCCGGAGATGGAGAAGCGCTATGGGAAGATCGCCGCGCAGCACGAGCGATTCGTGGAGCGAGTCCGCGCGCGCGCGGTGCAGAAGGGGCGCGTCGTGATGGTCGACCTGACCGACGAGGCGCTGGAGATGATCGGAAAGTTCGTGACGTACGCGCTCTATCCGCACGCGGTGTACTCGGTCATCGTCGGCCTGATGAAGAACGCGACGAAGATCTCCGTCGGGTACAATCCGTGGTCCGGCATGCCATGCGACGTGGACATCAGCGCGATCTGCGCGCGCTACGGCGGCGGGGGTCACCCGTTCGTCGGGGCCGTCCAGTTCGGCCGCCAGGAGATCGCGCGCGCACGGGAGGTCGCGCTCGAGATCGCGACGGAGCTCGCGGGGTGAAGACGGGGACGGGGGCGCCCCCGGGCCGCGCGAAGAGCTGGCTCCGGAGCACCGCACGCCCGTGGGTGCTCGGACATCGCGGGGCCCGCAGGAGCGCACCGGAGAACACCCTCTCGGCGTTCCAGCTCGCGCTCGAGGAAGGCGCTGACGGCGTCGAGCTCGACGTGCGGCTCGACCGCGAGGGCAACGTCGTCGTGATCCACGACGCGACGCTCGCGCGCGTGACGGGCGGCAACGACATTCGACGCGTCGAGGATCTCGGCGGCGCCGACCTCTCGCGGGTGGACGTGGGCGGCGGCGAACGGGTGCCGCGCCTGGAAGAGGTGCTGTCCTGGTCTCGCTCCCGGAGCGCACGCGTCAACATCGAGCTCAAGGCGGATTTGCCGCGGCGCGCGCTCCTGGCATGGAAGGTCGTGCGGCTCGTCGCGTCCGAGCCCGAGGCCGCCGAGCGTCTCATCCTGTCGTCGTTCGACCCGAAGCTCGTACTCGCGGTGGCGCGCCTCCTGCCGTGGGTCCCCGCCGGGTACCTGGTCGACGAGCGAACGCCGATGCCGGGGCCCCGACTCTCGAACCTGGTGCTCGGAGCCGTCGCGGTGCATCCGAACGCGTCCCTGGTCACCGCTGAGAGCGTGCGCTCCTGGCAGCGCGCGCGCATGCCCGTCAACGTCTGGACCGTGAACGACCCCGCCGAGGCGCGTCGTCTGGACGCGCTCGGGGTCGATTGCCTCATCACCGACGAGCCCGGGAAGATCCTCTTCGCGCTGCGCGCAGCCTAGGGAGACAGGCGCTTCCCGCGTCTCCTTCCGGCGGAGGACGGCGCTGCGCCGGCGCTCCGGTGCGTGTCGGCGATGACGGCGAGGAGCTCGTGCAGGACGCTCGCGCCGGCCAGCGCGGTGATGCCGGTAGGGTCGTACGCCGGCGCGATCTCCACCACGTCGAAGCCCACGATCTGTGCGCCGACGAGCGCGCGCAGCACCTGCTGCAGCTCCCAGGTGCTGAGACCGCCGGGACGGGCCGAAGCGACGCCGGGCGCGTACGCCGGATCGAGCGCCGACACGTCGACGGAGACGTAAAGGCTCCCCTGCCGCACGATGCGCCGGATCTGGCTTACGGCAGCGTGCAGATCCCACTTCACGTCGTCGGCCTTCAGGATCTCGAAGCCCGCGCCGACCGCCACCTGGATCTCGCGCTCCGAGGTGTGTGGGCCGCGGATGCCGATCTGGAGCACGGAGTCGGCGCGGACCAGCCCTTCCTCGGCCGCGACCCGCAGCACGCTCTTGTGGTGGATGTCCCGCGTGCCCGCCTTTCCGAGCGTGTCGGTGGAGGCGTCGATATGGACCATCGCGGTGCTCTTGAGCTTCGCGCGATGGATGCCCCTGAGCACGCCGAGGGTCACCGTCTGGTCGCCGCCGACGAAGCCGCCAATCACGCCCGAGCGCGCCGCGGCCTCGGCGCGCTCGGAGATCGCGATGAGCGCGTGCACCGACTCCTCCATCGTCGCCACGTCGCCGCCGTCCGCGGCCACGATCTCGTCCCACACGTGGATCCCGAGCGCCTCCGCGTAGCCGCCCATGCCGAGCGATGCGGAGCGGATTGCGCGCGGAGCGAGACGGGCGCCGGATCGCTCGAGCGCGCCCCCGTCGTAAGGAACGCCCGTGAGCAGGACGTCGACCGCCGGGATGCCGTCGGTCAACACCGGAGCCGGCAGGCCGAAGAACGTCTGCGGACGCGTGAACCAGGGTTCGACCACCGCGGACGGCGACGTTGGACGATCCGACTGCACCGGCTTCCGTCGCTGCCCCTCGCTCTTGCCCTCCTCGGCTGCGCCTTCGCGCTTGCTGTCGGGAGGACGGAGACGTCGCATGGAGAGACCCGGGACGCGGACGATGATAACCCGAGCCGGGCGTGCTCCGCCACGGCGGCTCCCGATGGGCAACGGCCTACACGGGGCCTGCCTTTGCTCAACGGCACGACGCGGTATGCACGCGGACGCCTGCGGGCGGCACCTGGCGGAAGAGACCGGTCGTGATGGGCGGATTGTGCGAAATGTCGCGGTGCACGATCACGACGTCCTGGGCGGACGCCTCGGACACGATCCTCACGTGCCGCGGGATCTCGGCGCTGCACGCTGGCCCGCTCGGGGGGACGTCGGGATCGATGCCGTCCGGGTCGGACCGCGGGGGCGCTGTCCGCGCGGCCTGGAAGGCCTCGAGCTCCGCACGATAGAGCTCGATGCCCTGCTGCACGACGCTCACCTCACGGACGCGCACGCGTTGCTCGCTCCACGGCTTCATCCAGTCGTCCGGGCGAGGCTCGAGCCGGATCCGTTCCGTCGCGCCGTGACGGCTGTCGATCGAGACGAGATAGGCGCCGGAGTCCCACGACAGCCGCGCACCAGCTGGCTCGTGTACGAGAACCGGCGCCTCGCCCGCCAGCAAAGACACCAGCGCGAAAGGCGGGACGGGGACGTGCAGGAACCGAGCGACGTTGCACTCGGTGGCGGGCCCGAAGACGAATTGCTTGCTCGTGAAGTCGAGGAGAGAAAACTGATTCCCATCCGAGGTCAGAGTGGACACGGTGACGCCGAAGGGGCTGACCACGTCGAAACGCACGCGCTCGGGCCGCGACGTGACGAAGAGCATGCTGCCGCGCACGCGGCCGTGCTCACCGAAGTAGTCCACCTTCGCGTCGCCGACCACGCCGCGACTGCAGGCGTAGGTCGCCCGCATGCGCGCGATCGCGTCCTCGGCGCTCGGGAAGAGAGACGGCGGCGCCGAACGTGCGCAGCCGAGAATGCCAAGGCCCACGAACCAAAGGAGGGCGGCCCGCGCAACAGCTCGGGACCTTGGCCGACGCACGTCAGCCGCCGTTGCCGTTCCGGAACGACTCGAAAAGCTCCGCGTCCGGCAAGGGAAGATTGACGACTGTCTCCGTCACCGCGAGGCGATGCTCCTCGCAGAGCCTCGCCAGGGTGGCGCCGTCGACGAGCTTCACGGGTGAGGCTCCCGCGGCCGCGGCCTCTTCACGAGCACCGCTCAGGACCTGACCCGTCGTGATGATCCACCCCGCGAAGGCAGGGCCGAAGTGATGGAGGCTGCCGCGCAGATCGGTGACCTGCTCGCGGCCGACGTCGCGCCCGTCGCGACGCACGACCAGGGCCGTCGTGATCGGTGAGACGGGCCCAGGCGCCTTTCCACTCAGGTAGAGCTCGGCTCCCGAGGTGTTCGGACGCCGCACCGGCTGTAGCTCCTCGAGCCCGAGGCGCTCGAGCAGGATCATGGAAAGCTCACCGATCGCGCGAGGTGGGAGACCCTGGATGCGGCGCACCATGGAGCGCCTGACCGCCTCGCGGTAGCGCTCCACGGCAGTGAACACGTCACGCTCGAGGCGCCTCAGATCGCCGTCGAGCAGCCAGTCCGTGAGACCGATGCGGCCGCTCGAGAAGCGGAACCGGGCTCGCTGCCCGATCGACGTGCGCCGCGCGTTGTCCGCGCGAAGTGCCGCCGACAGCGCGCTCTGTGCCTGAATCGGATCTCCGGTCAGCCGACCGCGGCGGCGCGCCGCGTCGAGCACCTGCCGGAGCGGAACCGTGCCCTGACGTTCGAACTGCGCGAGCAGCTCGACGGCCGCGTCGGCCAGGCCGACCCCCTCGAGATCGTCGAGGGCAACGCCGCCATCGCGCGGCTCTCGCGCCTCCCGAGGCTCGCGCCCTTCACGGGGCTCCCGAGGCTCGCGCCCTTCGCGGGCCTCGCGAGGCTCTCGTCCTTCGCGCCCCTCTCGCGGCTCACGGCCCTCACGGCCCTCACGGCCCTCACGGGGCTCCCGAGGTTCGCGTGGCTCACGCGGTTCACGGGCCTCGACGGAGCCCCGGGGCTCACCGAGCTCGTCGCCGCCCTCGTCGCTGCTCGTCTCCACGACAGCGTCCGAGACGGTATAGGTTGGCAGGTCATCGCCGCCCACGGCGCGTCCCCCGCGCCGCCTGCGACGGCGTCGACGGCGTCCCTGTTGCGAATCGTCGCCGCCCGCAGCCGGAGGGGCGCCCGCGCGGGCGCCCTCTTCCGCATCCTCGTCACCGCCGAGAATCGGCTCGTCGTCGTCCTCCTCGGCAGCGAAGAGCTCGCTCGCGTTCGCGGCGAGCTCGGCTCGCTCGCGCTCCTCGTCGTCGATGTCCGGCGGCTCCTGCTCCTCCTCGGCATACGCGGAGGCATGCGGCCTCGACTTGGACGCCTCCGGATCCGAGCGTTCCGCGCCGTTCTCCGACGGGGCAGCGCCGTTGTCCTCGAGCATCTTGAGCGCCGGCGTGCGGTCGGAGAGCCCTCGCTCGATGGTCCCAGGATCCCACTCGCGCAGCGCGAATACACCCGGTTTGACGCGAACGAGCGGGTTTTCCTTGTCCCCCTTCTTCACGAGCGCCGCGAGACGGGCGCCCATGGTGACCTCCGGGCTCTTGCCCACGTGACTCAGGAGGTCTTTCTCGATCGCGACGTCGGTGATCTCCTTATAATGAAGTGGCTTTCCCACAAGGCGCAACACCTGCGCCGCAGCTTCGGTAAAAGTCATAGCCTTCCATCTTGTTTCTTGGCTTGTCGACGGGGCGTATCCCGTCTCGATCCGGCCCCGCATACCGGGGAAGCTCAACAAGAGCTCCCACCACCGGTGTGCCCTAAAACCCGATCTGGGGGCGCACCCTAGCACGGCCGGAAGGGGGCTCCAACACTCATCCCGGGTTCCTCCAACCCCTCTACGTGTCTTTGTCTTGCTTGTTTTCCTGCCTCGCCCCTCACGTCACCTCCCCCGAGCCCCGGCGTCGAGCTCTTACCGCCGGACTGGCTTCCCCTTCGCGAGGGTCGATGGGGGCCCGGATGCCGCCGGCGGCGCGGCATCCGGCTCGGCCACCGACGACCCCCAGCACGGGGAGCAAGCGTCACGTCATCGCACGGGTGACGCGATCTCATTTATGCTGCGCGACGCGCAGCCGACCGGAGCGCCAGCGCGAATTTCGACGGTGCGGAGAATGAATCTTTGAACGTCGAGCACTACGTACCGCTCGCGGCGCGTTGTACGCTCGGAGTTGGTGGGTCGGCGCGCTTCTTCGTGCGTGCTCAGGACGAGAAGACGCTCATCGAGGCGCTCGAGTGGGCGGACCAGGGCGGGGTCGTGGTCCGCGTGCTCGGCGGCGGAAGCAATATCGTCATCGCCGACGAAACGCTGGATGCCCTCGTGGTGCGGGTCGGGTTGCGCGGGCGACGCGTCCGTGACGAGGCGGACGACAGCGTCGAGATGACCGTCGCCGCGGGCGAGCCGTGGGACGACGTCGTCGACTATGCCGTGAACCGCGGCTGGTCAGGAATCGAATGCCTGAGCGGCATCCCCGGTCTCGTCGGTGCGGCGCCAATCCAGAACGTCGGTGCGTACGGACAAGAGGTCTCGGACACCGTCTCGCGCGTGCGCGCCTACGACCGCATGTCGCGCTCGATCACCACGCTGATCCCGGAAGAATGCGCCTTCTCCTACCGCGACAGCATGTTCAAGAGCGCAGCGCCGGACAGATACGTCATCCTCGACGTCACTTTCCGCCTGCGGAAGGGTGGACCGCCGACGCTCCGCTACGCAGAGCTCACTGCGAAGCTCGAACGCGACCGCATCACCCTGCCGACGCTGATCGACGTACGGCATTCGGTCATCGCCCTCCGTCGGACGAAGTCCATGGTGCTCGATCACGATGATCCGAACCACCGGAGCTGCGGCTCGTTCTTCGTGAACCCCATCGTCTCCCCGGACGAGCTGCCGCGCATCGAGCGGCGAACCGGCACGACGTCCGGCATGCCGCAGTTTCCTCAACCCGATGGCCAGGTGAAGCTGTCGGCGGCGTGGCTCATCGAGCGAGCCGGCTTCTCGAAGGGCCAGCGCCGCGGCGCCGTGGGCATCTCGACGAAGCACGCGCTGGCCCTCGTATGCCACGAGGGTGCTCGCGCGAGCGCCGTCGTCGCCTTCGCTCGCGAGATAAGAGATCGCGTGAGAGATCGCTTCGGCGTTGTCCTGTCGGCAGAACCGACGCTGTGGGGGTTCCGCGACGCGGTCTGAGGGAGGGAGAGCAAAGAGCTCGGGTTTGGAGCTCGAGTTGGAGGAGGGGGTGAGCGAGAGAGGGAGAGCAAGGGCCTGGGTTAGGAGCTCGGGGCAGAGGGGCAGAGGGCAGAGGGCAGCGGGCAGAGGGGCTCTCGGGACTTCTCAGCGTATCGACGTGCTCGAAGGCGTCGAGGCCCTCGCAATCGGCTTCGCCGATTGTGCTCGCGTCGCTTCGCTCGCTCGCAGCCTGGACACCTTCTGCGCGCGTCGATCGAGGACGGCGTCCTCGGATCCCACGAAGGAGAGGTTCCTCATGACGCTCGAAATTCATCCTGTTGTGCTCGAATTGGTTCGGCGGCTTTCGCCGGTGTTGCCCAGGTTGCGGGCTCGGTCCTTTGCGCTCGGTGATCAGATGGAGCGTGCGCTGATCTCGGTGCCGCTGAATGTCGCGGAAGGCGCTTACAGTCGCGGCAAGAATCGGCAGGCACGGTTCCAGAACGCAGCGGCTTCGGCACGGGAGGTGCTCGCTTGCTGGGAGACGGCTCGGGCGCTCGGCTGGTGCAACCCGATGGAGCCGGACCTCGCCGCGCTGTTCCACCGC
>CAYUAW010000333.1:0-8528 GCA_964442485.1 uncultured Polyangiaceae bacterium | reverse complement strand
GATCGCGGGGCGCCGATCGGAATCCTCCGAGTGGAGGACGTCAGGAACTGCTCGACTTCGGCTCAGGAACTCACGTTTCTAACAGAAGTGTTGGGCTGCGGTTCAGGCGTCCGGACGCGCGTACACCGCCCGCTTCACGAGGAAGTGACCTTCCTGGAACTCGTGAGGCGACAGTTCGCGGACGCCGTCCTCGGACATCTCGATGATGCGGGTCGAGACGCGCTCGACCATGTTGCGGTCGTGGGTGACGAAGACGGCGGTGCCGTCGTAGACGGCGAGCGCCTCGGTGAGGGAGCGGATGGATTCGAGATCGAGGTGGTTCGTCGGCTCGTCGAGGAGCAGGACGTTGGGCTGGCCGAGCATGAGCTTCGCGAGGATGAGCCGCACCGTCTCGCCGCCGGAGAGCACCTTCGTGGGCTTCAGGGGCTCGTCCTTCTTGAAGAGGAGGCGGCCGAAGAGCGCGCGCAGGTTCTCCTCGTCGACCTTGTCGTTGAAGCTCCAGAGCCACTCGCGCGCCGTCTGGTCGCTCTTGGTGACGAGCTCGGAGTGCTCCTGCGGCATGTAACCGATGCGCGCCTCGTAACCCCAGTCGACCTTGCCGGAGTCGGGCTTCACCTCGCCGTTGAGGAGCCGGAGCATGGTCGTCTTGCCGATCCCGTTCGGACCGACGAGGGCGATCTTGTCGCCGCGCATGACGCTGAGGTTGAAGTTCTTGCAGATCACCTTGTCGTCGAAGCTCTTCGTCAGGTTCACGACGGAGAGGACGTTCTTGCCGCTCGGGCGCGACGCCTCGAAGCGGATGAACGGGCGCTCGATGTTCGATCGCTTCAGATCGATCATCGCCTTCTTCTCGCGCTCGAGCTGCTTCTCCCGCGACTTCACCTGGCTCGCGCGCGAGCCTGCCTTGAAGCGCTGCACGAATTCCCGGAGCTCGCCGACCTTCTTCTGCTTGGCTGCGTTCTGCAGCTCGAGCGAGGTACGAGCCTCGGCCTTCAGCGAGATCATGTCGTCGTAGTTGCCGGGGTAGACGATGATGGTCTCGTAATCGACGTCGGCGATCTTCGTCGTGACCTCGTTCAGGAAGTGACGATCGTGGCTGATGACGACCAGGGCGCCCTCGTAAGCGAGGAGAAAGCTCTCGAGCCAGCGGATGCTCGCGATGTCGAGCCCGTTCGTCGGCTCGTCGAGGAGGAGCGTCGCCGGCGTGCCGAACAGCGCCTGCGCGAGCAGCACGCGCACGCGGTCGCCGCCCTGGAGCACCTCGAGCTTCTGCTCGTGCACCGCTTCCGGGAGGCCGAGACCCATCAGAAGCACCGCCGCCTCCGACTCCGAGAGGTACCCATTCTCCTCTCCGATGGTCAGCTCGAGCTCACCGAGGCGCATTCCCTCTTCCTCGGTGAGGTGGTTCTCGCGAACCAGGAGGTCCTCCTTCTCCTCCAGCGCGGCCCACAGCACGGGGTTGCCCATGCGGACCACGTCGATGATGCGCTTTTCGGAGTAGAGCGCCTGATCCTGCCGGAGCACGCCGAGCCGCCCCCGGTGCTGGATCGAACCGGAGGTGGGCTCGATCTCCCCGGACATGATCTTCATGAACGTGCTCTTTCCGGCACCGTTCGGACCGGTGAGGCCGTATCGCTCACCCGAGTTGAAAGTCACGCTCACGTGATCGAAGAGGATCCTCGCCCCGAAGTTCATGGAGACGTCGCTTACGGTGATCATGGTTGCCTGGCCTGTCGGGGCTCGGATCGTCGAGCGCGCGGAACGGCGACTGCCGCTCCGGAGTCCGCGCTGGGGTGACGAGGCGCATTCCGTCGTGGATGCGCCCGAGCGTCCCGTCCTTTGGGGAGGCGGAACCTAGCAAATTCCAGGAGCAGCGCGAGCAACGCGTGCGATGAACATGCAGATTCCAGCTTCGCTACAATTTGGAGCCGTAGTCGACGCCCTTTTCCTCTCTTCCGAGCATGGCTGCGACCGCTGCGAGCACGAAGGACACGACGGCGACGGTGGCCATCGCCCAGGCGTAGGACATGCGCTCGGCCAGCGCGGCCTCCACCGTGGTGATCGTCCCGGCAAGGAGGATCCCACACTGATACGCGAACCCAGGCAGCAGACCGCGCACGGAGTTGGGGCTCAGCTCGGTGATGTGCGCGGGAATGACGCCCCAGGCGCCCTGCACGAAGAGCTGAAGCAGGAACGCGCCCGCGATGAGCAGCGGCACCGAGGGCGCGAAGGCCCAGAGCGGCACGGCGAGGACCGCGCCGAGAAGAGCGAACGCGATCGCGCGACGGCGGCCTATGCGATCGGAATAGATGCCGACCAGCACGCCCCCGATGATGGCTCCTACCATCGAGATGGACGTCATGATGGTGCGGGTCTTCACGCCGATGTGCCAGTGGCGCTCGAGGAACGTCGGGTACATGTCCTGGGTCCCGTGGGACGCTAGCCCCATCGCGGTCATCAGGACGGTGAGCTTGAAGAAGAGCGCCTTGTTCGTGAGGAGCGTCTTCCAGATCGCGGCAAGCGTGCCGTGGCGCGAGCGCTCCCAGACCTCCGACTCGCGCACGTGTGAACGCACCAGGAGCGCAAGCAGCGCCGGCAGCCCTCCGATGAAGAAGAGCGGCCTCCAGCCCCAGCGCGGAACGACCACTGCGTACGCCACGGCCGCGAGCAGGTACCCGAGCGCGTACCCCTGCTGCAACAGACCCGAGAACGCACCGCGAAGGCGGGGCGGGACCTTCTCCATGGCGAGCGACGCGCCCACCCCCCACTCGCCCCCCATGCCGATGCCGAAGAGTGCACGCAGGACCAGAAACTGCATGTAAGTCTGCGACAGCCCGGAGAGGACTTCCACGATTGAGTAGAAGACGAGATCGAGCATCAACGGGACGCGCCGGCCGTAGCGATCCGCCAGGAGGCCGAAGATCAGCGCGCCGATCGGCCGGAACGCGAGTGTGACCGTGAGCGTCCACGCGATCGACTTGTCCGCGACGTGGAAGTCCGAAGCGATACGCGTGAGACACATCACAACGAGAAAGAAGTCGAAGGCGTCGAGAGTCCAGCCGAGGAAGCTGGCGAGGACAGCGGGGAGATGATCGCTCGAAGAAGACGGATTGCGCTCGGCGGCCAAGGCGCAGATTCGAGAGGGGAAATGACCGCGACGCAACCGGAAACGGGGGCGCCCATGGACGATCGATCGAATCGGCACCCCCCATTGTCGAAGCGCGGTGGAGTGGCAACTTCTTCGCCCGCGAGGCCACTTCTGGCTCTCCTCGGTCTCGGCGCCGTCCTGTGCAGCGCGCGACCAGCCGCCGCAATGGAGCCGACGGTGGAGTGGAATCGCGATTGGCCGTCCTTCCGGGTCTCGGAGGCAGGAGCCACCCTCGCCTTCGGGCTCGCCGCGGGCGCCGCCGCGTTCCTCTACCCCGACCCCGGTCCCCGCTGGCGCGGCTCCCTCCCTTTCGACGAAGCAAGCCGCAACTTGCTCCGCCTCTCGAGCCGCTCGGCGCGCAGGGACGCCGCGCGCGCGAGCGACCTCATCTACTACGGGCTCACCCTCTATCCCGCGGTCGTCGACGCGGGAATCGTCACGCTCGGCATTCACAGGAAGCCCTACGTCGCCCTGCAGGTCGGGCTCATCGATCTCGAGACGTTCGCGCTCACGGGGGCGATCGCCCTGTCGGCGGAGAAGCTCGGTCGCGTGCGCCCCATGGCGCGGGAGTGCGCGAAGGACCCCGACTACGACTACAAGTGCGGCAGCGAAAAGCGCCTCGATCAGAGCTTCCTCAGCGGGCACACCACCATCGCCTTCTCGAGTGCGGGGCTCATCTGTGTGCACCACCAGCACCTGCCGCTCTACGGCGGAGGCGTCGCCGACCCCATCGCTTGCGCCGCCGGCATGCTCGCGGCATCCGCTGCCGGCGTCATGCGCATCATGTCGGACAACCACTACACGAGCGACGTCGTGCTCGGCGCAGCGGTCGGGATCACCGGAGGCTACGTGTTGCCGTCGCTCTTGCACTACGGCTTCGGCACGAGCTCGCACCCCACGCGGAGCGCGCTGCCGTCGTTCGAGATCGGACGCGGCAACGACGCCGTCGTCGCGGCTCTGGCGCCCGCCGTGACCGCCGGCTACGTGGGTGTTGCCCTGCTCGGTGTCACGCCGTGATCAGTCGGGATGCGCGGCGGGGACGAGGCCGCTCAGGATCTCGCGAACGTCGCCGTCGTGCTCGGTGTCGATGAGCGCGCGCAACCGCGACTGCTCGGGAGGCGTGGGCATGCGCAGGAGACCGCGGGCAGCGGCGCCACGGGTCAGCGCGACGTAGTACCCGCGCGGGTTCTCCAGCACGGTGAGGAGCGCGTCGGCGCCGCCCTGCTCGTTGCGATCGACGACCCCGGCGATCGCGGCCACGCTGACCTCCGCGTCCGCGTCGGCGACCGCGGCGGTGATCGGAGCGCCATCACCGCGTGGCAGGATGACGCTCAGCGTGCGAATCGCTGCGGCCCGCACGCCACCGGTGAAGTAGCCGTCTGCATTCGCGACCACGTTGCGGAGCGCGAGGGCCGCACTCTCCCCCGGATGATGGCGGAGCGCGTCCGCGGCCTCCGCGGCCACCTCTGCGCTCGGATCCCGCAACGCCGTCGTCAGTGCGAGCGTCACGCTCGCTTGCCGGATCTCCGCGATGGCTCGGATGGACTTGACCCGACTGGCCACGTCCGCGTCCGATGCGAGGATCGCCAGCCAGCCCTCGACGCGCGGTGCGCCGGTGCGCACGGTCTCACCGCCGAAGCGCGCGTCCCCTCCTGCCGCCTTCCCGGCGGGCTCGAGGGGGGCGAGCCCGAGCAGCTGCAGAACCGTAGGCCAGCGCTTCATCACCGGAGTGAGCGCGCGCAGGCCGAGCTGCATGCCGAGGCGCTGCACGCGGGGTGGCAAACGGCGAAGCGCGACGCGGAGCGCCCGGGAAGCTCGCGACTGGAGTGCGCGCGGAATGATGCTTCGCGTGGAGGTAGTCTGGAGGCTCATGGCGCCCGGAGCTTACTGCGAACGCCGTCGAGCGCCCTCCCCAAACGCCTCCTTCCGCCGGTCCTGCACGCGGAATTCGTCGCCGAATCTTCTGGCGAAACACCCGTGCGACGCGCACGACATGACGTGCCCCCCGCGGGAGCACCAAAGGGTCAGCGCCCGATTGCCTTCAGCCCGATGAAGATCAGGATGGCACCGCCGAGGCCGCCGCCGCAGAGCAAGTAGAGCAATGACCATCCCGCAGCGAGCACGGGTGCACCCGTCACGATTGCTTCAGTCATCATGAGATTCTCCAGTCCTTCCTTGGAATGCGTTGCGCTTTAACTGACGCGTTCGCACCGGGAGCCGAGCAAGAAACCTGCCAGAGATGCCAGCTGCGAACTCAGAGGGCTCCCCGGTGGAAGCGCCGCCACGTGCGCCTCGATGGCACACAGCGGCGCTCGTCACGCTGATCGTGCTGGTCGCCGCGACCGGTACATTTCTGTCGTCGAAGGGCCCCGCGCCCGCGCTAACCACTCCACCACCAGGTGAACGTCTCCTCGCGCTGTACGCGCCGCTGCTCGTCGTGGAGTGGGGCCTCCTGTTCTACGTGTGTCGAATTGGTCGCTCGCGCAGTGCGCTCTCCGCCATGCTCGGCGTGCGATGGCGCAGCGTCGGCCGCGCCGCCGGGGACGTCTTCCTCGCCGTCGTGACGGGGTGCGCGATCGTGGCAGTGAACGTCGCTTACACACACCTACTCCGGATGGGACCGATTGCCTCGGTGACGGCCATGCTGCCGGGGACGGCTGTGGAACGGGCGGCCTGGGTCGCGGTGGCGGTCAGCGCGGGATTCTGCGAGGAAGTCGTCTACCGCGGGTATCTCCAGAACGAGCTTGCGGCGTGGACCGGCTCCATGACTCTCGGTGTCATCCTCCAGGCAACGGCGTTCGCGCTGGCCCACGCCGATCGCGGCATTCTCGCGACCCCTCCGCTGGTCATTCATGGCATCCTCCTCGGCGTGCTCGCGCGCTTCAGGAAGAGCTTGCTCCCCGGGATCATTTGTCACGTCGGCGTCGATCTCGCGGCGGGCTTGCTCCATCACTGAAGGCGACGGCGGCGCAGATTTCACGGCGTGAAATGACGAAGAAACGCCCGCGACGCGGTACTCACGGTTGATTTCCTGAAATGGCTGGCCCCGACGGTTCGACGCAGAATGACCCGGGCTTCCGCCTGGAGGTGCCGGAGGACTCAGTGGGATGGTTCATCTCGAGCATGCCCGACCCGTATCCAGAAGAGCACGTCGAGGAAGAGGTGCGCGCCCACGCGGAGATCGTTAGCCGCCGCGGCAGTTCGCTCGTGCACCTCGAGCCCTGTCCCGGCCCCGACGCGGGCGAAGAAGGCGTGTGGCTGTGCGTGGTCACCGACGATCGACCAGGGCTGTTGTCGCTTCTCTCGGCCGCCATCGCCGCGCACTCGCTCGACGTGCTGAGCGCCGCCGTCTACACGCGCTCCCGGCCAGGCCTCCCCGACGAGGCCGTGGATCTCTTCTCGGTGCGCCGGCTGGGGCCCGTTCGCGATGCGCTGGACGTGTCCGATCTCGCGCCCATCAAGAAGACGATGATCGCGCTCCTGCGGGGTGAGCTGCCCGTCGAGCGGCTCGAACGTCATGCGGCGGACACCTCCAGGCCGAGCAAGCGGCCCGAGACGGCCATCTACTTCCACTCTACGGAGCCCGACCTTCTCCTCGTCGAGACTCAGGATCATCCGGGGCTCCTCCTCGACATCACCTTGACGATCTTCCGTGAGCGCCTGAGCATCATCCGGTCGCACATCACGACGATCGCGGGCGTCGCCCGCGACGAGTTCCAGCTCGCCGAGATCGACGGCTCCGAGCTGTCCGAGCCCCGCCGGATGGCGATCATCGAGAAGGTGCGCGACGCGGTTGGCAAGCCGCGTTAACCGTCTGGAGGACTGCGGGACGGCGATGCCGAGCCATCGCGGCTAGTACGTCAGAACAGTCGGAGTCCGAGGCAAGGCAGTGCCCGCAGAGGATTTCGGCACCTCACCCGGAGTGGGGGCCGTCGAGATCCGGATGGCACTCGGGGCAAGGGGTCCTGGTGCATCGATTCACTTGAATCGATGCACGTCACGACAGTCCGTGCTCGAGTCAGACGGGCCCATGGCGCAGGAATTTCGAGGCCCTCGCCCGTCGGGGGACTCGAAATTCCCATCGCTTCAATGGACTCGAGGCGCTAGTTCTTTTCGGCGGAACGGCGGCCTGCCTCGCTGTAGTCTTTCGCCCCCCTCGCTCCGGCGAGGGCCAAGGAGAAGAAAATGAGAGCAGCCGTCATCGTCTCGACCGCGCGGACCCCCATCGGCAAAGCCTATCGGGGTGCGTTCAACGACACCCAGTCCCAGCAGCTCGGGGGCCACGTCATCCGCGAAGCGGTGAAGCGGGCGAAGGTCGATCCCGGGGAGATAGAGGAGGTGGTGATGGGGGCGGCGATGCAGGAGGGCAGCCAGCGTTTCAACGTCGCTCGCCAGTGTGCCCTCGCGGCAGGGCTCCCGGTCACGGTGAGCGGCATGACCGTCGACCGCCAGTGTTCGAGCGGGCTCATGGCAATCGCCACGGCAGCGAAGGAGATCATCAACGACGGAGTCCCCATCGCCGTCGGCGGTGGCCTCGAGTCCATCAGCCTGGTGCAGAACGAGCGGGCGAACCGCTTCCGCACCGAAGATCCGAAGCTTCTCGAGATCGAGCCCGCCATGTACATCCCGATGATCGACACGGCGGAGATCGTCGCGAAGCGCTACGGCATCGGCCGCGACGCGCAAGACGAATACTCCCTGGAGAGCCAGCGCCGCACGGCGAAAGGACAGGCGGAGGGCAAGTTCGCCGACGAGATCGTGCCGTTCCTCACGCGCCAGGCCATCGTCGACAAGACCACGAAGGAGGTCACGTACAAGGAAGTGACTCTCGCCAAGGACGAGGGCAACCGCGCCGATACCACGCTGGAGGGGCTGAAGGGCCTGAAGCCCGTACGCGGCGACGGCTTCAGCGTCACCGCCGGCAACGCCAGCCAGCTCTCCGACGGCGCGAGCGCCTGCGTCCTCATGGAAGCGAAGCTCGCCGAGAAGCGCGGTCTGTCGCCTCTCGGCATTTACCGGGGGCTCGCCGTCGCCGGGTGCCGCCCCGACGAGATGGGCATCGGCCCGGTCTTCGCCGTGCCGAGGCTCCTCGAGCGAGCGGGCATCAAGATGGACGACGTCGGACTCTGGGAGCTGAACGAGGCGTTCGCGGTGCAGGTGCTGTACTGCCGCGACAAGCTCGGCATTCCGAACGAGCGCCTCAACGTCAACGGAGGCGCCATCAGCATCGGTCACCCCTACGGAATGAGCGGCGCGCGGATGGTCGGCCACGCTCTCATCGAGGGCAAGCGGCGCAATGCCCGCTACGTGGTCGTCACCATGTGCATCGGCGGCGGCATGGGCGCGGCGGGCCTCTTCGAGGTGGCCTGAGCTACTGACA
>CAYUAW010000332.1:4185-8550 GCA_964442485.1 uncultured Polyangiaceae bacterium | reverse complement strand
CCGCCCCAAGCTTCACCGCAGGCGTCGGTCACGGCGACGTCGATCAGCCTCGAGCAGCGTTCTATTCCGATCGTGCCGAACCGTCAGCGCCAGCGTCCCGTTCTACGTTCGGCACGCCACCAGACGCCTTCACCGGCGTTCTCGTCTACTGGACCATGGCACGCTGACGACCTGCTCGACCGTCGTAAGTAAGATGGAACTTCGGCGATCGCTCTATTCACACAACAAGCTCACACAACGCCACGGAACAATTTCGTCGACGCCGCGTTCGGCAAAGAGTTCGTGATCCCTTCCGACGCGTCGTCGAGCGGTGCCAGGCGACGCGTCCTCGCTGCGCGCAGGGGCGGGTGACCAAGTGAGGATCGGACGCTGCGCCGACTACTAAGGATTTCGTCTGGCTCCGGACGCCACTATCCCGGAGTGATCGCAGCAATCAACTGTGGATCCAGAGTGGCCACGTTACCAGGGCCGCAGGCGTGTAGTTGGTTGGCTTGCGGCGTGAAACCCAACCCTCTGATGTAGGCTTCGACGGCAGCCGGTTTCTGTGACTGCCAAAACAGGCGCAAGGCCTGGAGTGACTGTGGCATGAGATATCCGCAGAGGTCATCTACCACGCCATTCCCGCCGGAAGGTGCAATGTTGCTCTTGAACTGAGCGGCCGTATCGAACGTAATGCCCGGCAACGCCATGTGGCAGTTCCTACAGGCGAATCGCAGCGTGGAGCTGTAGAAAGCCGTATCCGTGGCGGTCGCCGGCGATGTCGACCAGCCCGATATGACGTTCGCGCCGTTGAAATTGCCCGCGAACGGGGCGGGGCCGCCATACCAGGTATTGAGCTGTGCGACGACCGAGGCGCCTGCGGAGCTACCACCGGCAGCGTTGTCTACTTTCCACACAATCTCGTTCAATGTTTTGAAGCTTTCCAGCTGATCCTGGCGAGTCTTGCCGCTGGTGGTTTGATACTCGAATTGGTCGAGATCGAACGGAAGGAACAGCGCTCCCGATTGCCCATGCCCGCTGTTGTCGTAAGGGGCGCCGCCGTGACAGGTCAAACAGTTCGACGGAATGTTGTTGTTGTATGTCCCCCCTGGTGTCCCCAGGGGATGCCCCGTTGCGCGAAACGCCGTATCGTTCAGGACCCCCGAACGGTCCAGCGCCGCAGCGTTGGCGATGGTCGCGCCGAAGGCCGGCGGAGTCGCGTTCGCATCCGGTCCATATACGACGAAGAAGATCTTGTTGGGATCGGACGCGAGGCCTCGGAAGACCATCGCCACGGTCGCAAAAGCTTTGTTCGCCGCCATGTTTGCAAATGCGATATCCGAGCTCAGTCCAAAGCGAAACTCCGATTTGTCCTGATCCGAAGCCAGGTCCGTCGCGAAATTTCTGACGTAACATGCCGTCTCTTTGCTCGCGAAGCCTGAGCCGTCGACGCAGTGCATCTCGCGACCAATGCCAAGGTCACCTTTGTTGTAGTAGTAGGTCACGGTCTCGGTTGCAGAAAATCCGTATCTGTCACGAAAATTCTGCAACGTTCCTAACCCTCCAGAAGCCGCAGAAATCGTGGGTCCGCTTGAGCCACCCGACTGTCCGGTGTGAACGGTGTTGTAGTAGCTCTGTGTCTCCGTTTGACGAGCGGATTCGTCGTTCACGGTGTCCAGGTTACCTTGTTTTTTTATGAGGCTCTTGGTGCTTGTGACATCGAGTTTCTCTTTCGCGGTCCCGACCACCCCGACCAATTGGTGTTCACCGAGACCGCCGTCGGATCCCGCGGAGCACCCGGCGCTAGCGGAGCATAGTGCAACTGCAATCATCGTCTTTTTCATCGCAAGATCTCCTATCTACGGACATGTTCCTCGAGAGCCACGAATGTTAATGCAAAAGTCCGGCCATTTGTTTTCATGTCCATTGTCTCCGCACGCATGCGATGCGAGAAGCGGTGCCGTCGAACTTCTGCGTATCGTCCTCGCGTGAGGACTCGCTCGTGTTGATCCCCCCTTGTTGTAGCAATGGAATGGTTAGATGGTTCCCCGGTCGTCAAAGCCATGGCAAACGCCTCAACTTATCGGATGGTGTGTCCATCGTGATGAAGCAGCGCGCGACGGGCGCGCCGCCCATTCCTGAGGCGCGGCTGCTGCACTCCTCGAAAGAGTGCACTCAGCAGGCCACTACTGTTGCAGGTCCAGTGCCGTGATGTATTTGTTCGCGGTACCGCAGTCGTCGAAGTAGACCTTAACGTTCTTGCCCGCGAGGAGCGCCGCTTCGGCGACGGTCTGAAACGCCCTGATCTCGTCCGCCGAGTGGACGAAACTGGACCCGCACGTGCCGCCTGGCGCGACCAGCACCGCCAGGTAGTTGGCGCCTCCGACCTGCACCAAGAGCCGTGAGTTCGAGGCGTGGTTTACTTCGACGATGCTGACCGTCCCGGTTGCATTCCCCGGCGCCGCGCCGGCTGTTGCGGTCGCGAGCCCGCCAGCCGCCGCGAGAAGCATCCCAATCGTCCGGATCTTGAATCCTGTCTTGAACATCTGCCGAATCCCTTCTGTGTTCGATGGAGCGGGCGCTGGCCCGTCGATGCGGTCGCGTGGGAGCAAGCGACGTGCCGAAGATGACATCGATGGCAGCGCGGAAAACGGCGCGGAACGGCGCATATTGCCGAGCGACGGCGGTCGTTCGCCCGCTCGTGTGTGCGCACTGAGGTGCGGCCGCTTCGGCGGCGGTGGCGGCGCAAAGGACATTCGAACCGTGAAAAGAGGGACGGTGAGGAACCGAGCGGCGCGGCTACCGGCGGGATCAAGAGCCCCACCGTGCGTGTCCTGTTCACGCGCGCGGCAAAGAAGCTGCATGCCGGCGACCGGCGCGAGGTCCTACGGCGTTTCGAAGCGTTCGAAAGTGGACGGCGCGACATCGTGCTGGAGCCGCAACTAGAAATGTGCGAAGGGTGATCGGCGCATGAAGGATGAGGCGCGTGGCCGGAGTCGGGCACGAAAGAGCGGCGAGACGACACTCCGATCGAGCGCAAGCGATCCACGGCGAGTGACGCTCTTCCGCGGGCTCGCAGCTCTAATCACGACCGCGGCGCTCCTGTCTCACTCGACCACTGCTCGCTGTCAGGACGAGAGCATCGCCGAGGCCCTCTTTCGCGATGGGCGCAATGCCATGAAGGTCGGCGACATGGCGAAAGCCTGTGCCGCCCTCAGCGAAAGTGAGCGGCTCGATCCTTCGGCGGGAACCTTGTTGAACCTTGCCATCTGCGAGGAGCAGCTCGGACACCTCGCTACCGCGTGGAGCAAGTATCGCGCAGTCGAAGACACTGTCCCACCGAGTGATCCACGCGCCGCCTTGGCGAAGCATGGGAGAGAGGCCCTCGACCCGAAGGTTCCGCGCCTTCGGCTCGTCGGCGATTCCATCGACCCCGCGCCCACACTGAAGCTCGATGGTACGGAGCTACGCGCACCGACCGTGGGCACCTGGATACCCGTGGATCCCGGCGTTCATCGATTGGCTCTCGTCAGACCGGACGGCAGCGAGACAGGCACGGACATTCGTGTGAATATCGCTGAACGGCTGGAGGTGAAGCTCTCGGAAGCCTTCAGGGAGGAAGCGGCAGCCGAACGGGCGGAAGCCGGGAGGCCAGTACCGCCATTCGTTCCTCAAACAACGAGCGGACAACGATCCGAGAAGCCACATTCTCGGTCGCGATCGTTGATGCCCATCTACGTTTCCGGTGGAATTGCAGCAGCCGGGTTCATCAGCGCCGGTGTTCTGGCGACCGTCGCGCTGTCGCAGAAGCAAGCCGTCGACGCTCACTGCAGCTCCGGGTTTTGCGACAGACAAGGACTGCAGACAGCTTCGAACGGTTCTAGGCTGCTCCATCTGGCCGACGTGGGGCTCGCCATCGGCGTCGCCGGTGCGTGCGCAACCGGGTTCCTGTTGTGGGAGCGCGCCCATCAGAAGATCCAGGTGGGCGCGACGAACCGAGGGGCGGCGTTCCTGTACTCCGCTGATTTTCGATGACCACATCGTATCGTCGTTCTCGTTCGCGTTTGGTTGTCGCGAGCTTGCTCGTGACCGGCTGTAGCAGCATCTTCGGAGATCTATTCGAAGAGAACGGCTTGAAGCACTGCGTAGAAGATCCGCGCTTTTGCGTAGATGCGTCGGTGTCTTCACGCAGGCCTCACTCCCTGCGGGACGCAGGAGCCTTCCCTGACGCCGCCCTGCCCCCTCGATCGAAACCGCAACCCGTGAACGACGCGAGCGGGATCCCAGAGGCCGGAGGAGGATTCATCAACACGGGAGCAGGGGACGTCGGCGGCGGCGGGACGGGGAACATCGGTCGCGGCGGGACGGGGAACATCGGTCGCGGCG
>CAYUAW010000332.1:0-4085 GCA_964442485.1 uncultured Polyangiaceae bacterium | reverse complement strand
CGCGACGGGGAACGTCGGCGGCGGCGCGACGGGGAACGTCAACCAGGGTGGGACTGATCACAATGCCGACACCTCGAGTGATGCGAGCCCGATCAGCGACGCGAGTTTCGACGTCAACGACGCGGGAGCTGCACCGGAAGCCGGCCCCGGCGAAGGACCGCCGAGTTGCGCTCATCTGGAGCACACGTGCGGTCTCGCCGCGGACGACGATTGTTGCGCGTCCATATTGGTGCCCGGGGGACCCTTCCAGTTGGGGTACGATGTGGCGACCGACAGTGGCGCAACCGCGGAAGATTCGCTTGCCAAGCCAGAGCATGCGATCGTGCTGACACCGTACTACCTCGATCAATACGAGGTGACGCTCGGTCGCTTCAGGCAATTCGTCGATCGCTACGACGCATGGAGGAAGCCGTTGCCCGGAGACGGTGCATACCCGGGGCGTCCTGTGAATAGCGGCTGGCAGAAGGAGTGGGCAACTGAGTTGCCGACGTCGTCCGCCGTGCTCAAGGCCAACGTCTATTGTACTGTCTCCGGTGACCCCGTCTGGACCGACGTTCCGCTCAGAAACGAAACTAGAGCGATGAATTGTTTGGATTGGTATACCGCTTACGCCTTTTGCATCTGGGACGGTGGACGCCTGCCCACCGAAGCAGAGTGGGAGTTTGCCGCCGCAGGTGGACAGGAAAAGCGGAACTATCCCTGGGGAGATACTTGGAATCCGAACTACCTAAACTACGCGAACGACTACCACGTAGTGGCCGTCGGCACCGCGGGTAACGGAAATGGCGTCGGACCCTTCGGCCATAGCGATCTGGCGGGTAACGTCTGGGAGTGGACTCGCGATCTGGCTGAATACTATTCGTCCGCGACGGTCCCTCCTGTGGATCCACTCAATCCCTTCAATCCCGTCAACGGATATCCAGTCTCGAGAGGCGGATCATGGTGGCCGGGGGATACCAAAGATCAATTCACGACCTATCATCGGTTCGTGTGGTACCCGACCGGACCGAACGTCTCGTTCGGTGCACGGTGCGCGCGAGATGTTCCGAAAAGTCCGCCGCTCGGGGACGCCTCCGCGGACTCGGGGCGGCGGTGAACCACTACTGAGAGGTGGCGGGACGCTTGTGGATCGTGACGCCGTGTTTCTTCATGAGACGCATCATCACGAACCGGCTCGAAAGCCCCAGCTCGCGTCGCGCTCTCTCGATGGAGCCACCGCTCGCTTCGAGCGCCCTCGTGAGGCGCAAGGCGTCAACGCCGTCGACGTCCAGTCGCGGATCGTCCGCCGTCGACGCGTCGTCGATGTTCGATTCGGAGCTCTGATCCGGCAAGCCGTCGATGACGTCTCCCGTGCTGCGCTCGATGGCGCTCCACAGCGCTTTCCTGAGTCCTCGCACGTTGCCCGGTGGAGGCGTCGATACGAGACCACGGATCAGATCGAACGATACTCGACGAGCACCATCTGCTGCGAAGAAGCGTTCCCGGACGAAGGGATCTTCGAGGGCCATGAGGTCGAGCAGTCGCACGACCAGAAGCGGAATGTCCTCCCGGCGCGACGTCAGAGCCGGAACCTCCACCGTCGCATCGAATCTCGCGAGCATGTCATATCGCAAATCCGAAGTGGGCCGATTCGTCGCTGCCACGAGGCGTAGATCCACACGCCGAGCCGCAGCATCCCCGAGCCGCTGATACTCACCGCTGTCGAGAACACGGAGCAGGTGGGCTTGTAGGGCCATCGACAGCTCACTGAACTCGTCGAGAAACAGCGTTCCGCCATGCGCGGTACCAATCAAACCCTTGCGATCTCGCATGCCCGGGTTCGGATAGTTTTCCGCGTTTCCGAACAGCTCGGCATCGATGAGCGTTTCCGGGATCGTGGCGGCGTTGCGAGCGACGAAAGGCCCGCCACGCCCCGACACGCGGTGAACGGCATTCGCCACGAGCTCCTTGCCGGTTCCGGACTCGCCCCGCACGAGCACGTGTCCCTTGCGCGGCGCAACGAAGGCGATTCGTGCGCGCAGCTCCCAGGCTGCTTCGGATTCTCCCACGATACCGTCGAGATCCGGTGCGCCGAACTCACCGACTTGCGCGGCGCTCCGGATACGGGATGGACGTTCCACGCACAACAACGAAAGCTGCTGCCCTATTTCGACGACGTCACCCGGTTGGACGATTGCCGTCGTTGCGTCGTGACCATTCACGCCCAGACGACACCGCCCCGCGTTGCGAAGCTCGAGCTCCCCGACGCCTCGGCGCTCGACCACGAGCTGAACGCGCGACACGGCTGCTAGCTCGAATGGCGAAAGCGTGACGTTGGCTCCAGGCCTCTGTCTGAGCAGGGGCAGGCGAGGATGCGCATCCGTCGCCTGTGCTGGTCCCCGCCCGAGGATCCAGCTGCCGTTCATCACCGGAAGCCACGCTCCGACGCGATCAGGGTGAGGTGGACACCAGAGAACGACCAAGCCGAGCGCGGGGCTCGCACGCTCGCGCTCTCCGCGCCGATTGCTCTCTGGAATCGTCGAATCGCTCATGCTAAGTAACGCTGGCTCGCACGCAATGCGGGCACTCGCCATGGCGGCAAGGGGCTCCGACGCACGATACAGCACCGAAGGCGACCGGGACGCAAGCGCACGTCTAGGTACGACGTTGGGCCGCCGATGGACGCTGGACGAGCTCCTCGGCAGCGGCGGCTCCTCCGTCGTGTACGCAGCGCACCATCGCAACGGTCGGCGCGCTGCCGTGAAGGTACTTCACCGAACACACGCCGCGAGGCCCCCTCTGCGGCGGCGCTTTCTCGCCGAAGGTTACGCCGCCAACCGTGTCGGCCACGCGGGAGCAGTGTCGGTCCTCGATGACGGAGAAGAGCCCGACGGGACCGTCTTTCTCGTCATGGAGCAGCTCTCCGGAGCTTCCCTCGCGAAGCAGCTCGGGCAAGGAACGCTCTCGGAGCGCGGCGTGATCGTGGCAGCCATCGGCATTCTGGATGTGCTGGCCGCAGCGCACGACCGAGGCATCGTGCACCGCGACGTGAAGCCCAGCAACGTCTTCTTGACCGACGATGGCGTGATCAAGGTGCTCGATTTCGGTTCGGCTCGGATCCGAGAGCAGGACGCATTCACCACGCAATCCGACGCCGTCCTCGGTACGCCCGCGTTCATGGCTCCGGAGCTTGCAACGGGACGCACGGATGAGGTGGACGCAAGGACGGACATCTGGGCGGTCGGGGCGACGATGTTCCAGCTTCTGACGGGGGAGACCGTCCACGCTGCGCGGACGAACAACGAGGCACTCGTCGCCGCAGCTACGCAACGCGCGCGTAGCCTTTCCATCGTGCGCCCTCAGACGACGCCCGAGCTTGCCGCCATCGTCGATCGAGCCCTCTCCTTCGCGCCTTCCGATCGGTGGCCGAATGCCCGAGCGATGCGGATGTCACTGAGCTCGATCGTCAAGGATACGATCAGTGTCGTCGACGGCGGCCTCGCAACCGTGCCAGAGCAAGGTTTCCAGAAGCCTGGCTCGAATCGACCTAACAGGCTTCGGCCTGCGGCCCTCGTCGTCGGCGTGCTCCTCGTTCTGTCTCTTCTAGTAGCGCGAATGCCGAAGAGAGTGAACATGCCGCCGGTAGCACAGGCGAGAGCGCTCGCGCACCGCGATCTCATTCCGGCACAGACGGCAGATTCACCGCCACTAGTTTCGTCATCGGCACCGATATTCAGTCTTGAAGAAGCGGCGCCGCCACCGCGAAACCGTCAGCGCTCACGTGCCGCATCCGCCGCTAGCAACGAGAAGCCCAAGAGCCAGCCAGCGCCGCATCCCGATGCTCCTTGGCAGGTAGATGACGTGCTGGATCGGCGGAAGTGAGCTGAGCGTCGCGACGACGCGACGTAACTGAAAACGTCGCTGGCTTGCCGCGACGCGCATCGAGCACGCATGTGCGCACGACCGTGCTAGAGATACGCTGCGAGCGCAGCGACCGCGGTGAACGGCAGATCACTGAGAATGGCCGTCAGCGCCGCCAGCGTGCTCGGTGCCAGCGCCAGGTCGAGGGCGAGCACCAGCACCGCCGGCCAGTATTTCCACGCCCC
>CAYUAW010000331.1:6692-8576 GCA_964442485.1 uncultured Polyangiaceae bacterium | reverse complement strand
CGCGTTGCGATTCGAGACGGTCAGCACGATTGGAACGTTAGCAGATATTCATCGAAGCGGACGTCGTCCCGAGGCATCAAACATTCGCAACTACGCGAGCGGAGCGAGCGCGCCGAAGGCGGCGGGGGGAGCAGTTCGCCGAAGGCGAAGCTGCGGGGGGCTAAGGCCCCCCTTTGCTAGCAGAAAAGCCGGGGCTCAGCCCATCGGCCAGATCTTCTGAACCAGCGTGTCGAGTTCCTTCACCGTCTCGGGCTTGAGGCCGCGGTTCGGGTGGGGCCACGCGAAGCTCCGCGCCTCCACCTGGTTGCAGCTGAACGAGATGAGCATGTCGTTCGGCGGACCACCCATGCTGCCGTTGAACGAGAGCCCCATCTCCGCGTACATGCAGTTCGCGTGATCGGGCTGGAAATTGTCCGGATTGCCGAGGAGCTTGCCGAGCTGCTCGCGAAGGTCCGGGTCGATGATCTGCGCCTGCCCGAGGATCCGGAAATTCGGCTGCGACATCGGGAAACGGATCTCTTGCTGCTGCGGCTGCACCGGCGCCGGCTGCGCGCCCATCCCTTGCAGCATGCCCGGCGGCAGAAGCCCCGGTGGGATGAGCTGCTGCAGGCCCGGCAACGCCTGCTGTGCCCACGCCGTGATCTCGGGCGGAAGGCCGGGGATGATGCCGCCGGCGGCGGGCGCAGCGGGAGCTGCCGCAGCGGGCGGCTCGAAGTTCTGCAGGCGGAACGCGCTCACGTTCGCCGTCTTCAGCGTGTCGAAGGGGGCCGCCGGCGCGCTCGCGCAGCCGAGACCGAGAAGACCGAGCAACCCGAGGGTGCGAGGATGGAGGCCGTGAGCTAGCTTCATGGCGACCACGGGTACCACTTCTCGTGCCCGCAGGAAATCGCCGTCGGTCGGGCCTTGCGGGTGCTCGGGGCGCCTCCCACGAGGGGAGCTCTTGGCAGGGCGACCAACCCCGTTGTCGAGAAGGACTTCTGCCATGCAAAAGATCATGATCTCGGGAGGTACTGGATTCATCGGTCGCGCGGTCGTGGCGGCGCTCGCGGCGCGGGGCGACGCCGTGACCGTCCTCACCCGGGACCCCGCTCGAGCCCGCTCCGCGCTTCCGTCCGGGATCCACTTCGAAGCTTGGGCCACGAACGGCGCCGGTGTCTCTTCCATTTCGGGAACGGACGCGGTGATCCACCTGGCGGGCGAGCAAGCGGTCGGCAAGCGATGGACCGAGCACGTGAAGCGGGAGATCCTCGAGAGCCGGGTGCGCAGCACCGAGACGCTCGTGCGCGCGATGGAGGCCGCGGAGCACCGTCCGAGCGTGTTCGTCTGCGCGTCGGCCGTCGGCTACTACGGCGCGCGCGGCGACGAATCCCTCGACGAGAGCGCGCTCCCCGGCTCGGACTTCCTCGCGCGCGTCACGACCGAGTGGGAAGCAGCAGCGTCCCGCGCGGAGGCGTTCGGCGTGCGCGTGGTGCGCGCGCGCCTCGGGATCGTGCTCGGACGCGGCGGAGGCGCGCTCGTCGAGATGATCAGGCCGTTCAAGCTGTTCGTCGGCGGCCCCATCGCAACGGGGGCTCAGGTCGTCTCGTGGGTGCACCTCGACGACGTCGTCGGGGTGTTGCTCCGCGCCGTCGACGACGCGCAGGTTCGCGGGCCGCTGAACGTGACGGCGCCGAACGCAGTCACGAACACCGAGCTGTCGCACGTCATCGGCAAGGTGTTGCGCCGCCCCTCCGCGCTGCGCGTCCCGGAAGCCGCGCTGCGCCTTGCGTTCGGCGAAGGCGCCACGCCTCTCGTCACCGGACAGCGCGCGGTGCCTGCAGCGCTCATGAGGCTCGGCTACGCGTTTCGCTATGCGCGCGTGGAGGAGGCCGTCAGGGACGCGGT
>CAYUAW010000331.1:0-6592 GCA_964442485.1 uncultured Polyangiaceae bacterium | reverse complement strand
GTCCAGTACGCGCCCGTCGCGCGCCGCTCTTCGGCGGTGGTGAAATGGTAGCGATAGAACGCGACGCGGGCGGCGCGCGGCGCTGAGGGGAGCGGCGATGCGAAGAGCGGCGCGACGGCGGACGGATCGGTGCACATTCGCTCGAGGAGCGTGCGGACGTAGGCGGGGGTGCCTTGCTGCTCGGCGCCGAGGCCGTAGAACCAGAGCTGGAAGTCGACGCGAGGCTGGTGAGGGGCCACGAACGGTGGCGCGCGCTTCGGGTCCCCGGGCTTGTAGTGGAAGTCGTGCTCCGTCCAGCGCTGGCCGTCGAAGGTCTCGAAGGTCGGCTCGATGCGGTCGCGCGTGATGCTGCCGAAAAGATGGTACGTGTTGACGAGGCGAAGCGGCGCGAAGGCCTCGGCGAGGCTCTCGCCGGGGGGCTCGCTCACCGCGTCGCGCAGGAAGCTCGCGAGCGCGTCGTGCACAGAGACGACGACGTAGACGAGCGTCACGACGGACGCGACGGTCAGGCGCAACAGGAACGCGATGGTGTCGTCCTTGGGCCTCATGCGCGCGAATACGGCCGCGGTGCGGCGCCGTGCACGCCGCAGGAAGAGCCGATAGCCGACGTGGACGCGCCGGAGCGCGTGCAGGGACGCCGCGAGCGACGGAGGGAGCTTCCGGGTGAAGCGGCGGACCGTGGCGTGGGCTCCCCGGACGTCCCGCGCGTCGAGCAGCACGACGCCGAGGACGAGGGCCAGATAGCTGAAGAAGCCGTAGTTCGCCGTCGCGATGTTCACGAGCTGGAACCCCGTGAACACGACGAGTGCGACGAGCCGCGCCGGCCGCGGGCCGAAGATGAGGAACGGTACCAGGAGCTCGAAGGCGAGCGTCGCGCGGCTCTCCAGGGAATGAAACCAGAGCGGCGAGTGATGCGCGTACCAGGCGAGGCGCGTCGGGATGGGCGCGGTCTCGTAGTAGTAAGCCATCGCGCTGCCGTCCTTCCAGTCGCCCAGATACGACTCGTACTTCGCGACGCCGGACTCGAAGTAGAGCTTGAAAAGAAGGAGCTTCAGCATGAAGAGCGCCCACGGAGAGCGTCGCCTCGTCGGCAGGAACACTCCGAGGAGCCCGCACTCGAGCAGGAGATTGTCCCACTGGAACGACAGGAAGGTGCGCCCGAGGACCGCGTACGAGAGATAGAGGACGGTCGACGCCGCGAGCGCGACGCGCGGCAGGATGCCACCGACGATCGCGACCCCCAGCGCCAGGCCGGCAAAGATGCCGGCGTGCAGCGCGCCGTCGCTCGCGCCCCAGCGGAACACGGTTGGCACGTCGAGGAACCCGAGCTCCGGGTGCGCCGCGAGCGCTCCGACCAGGTCGTTCGCCGGAAGCAAGCCGCGGCTCCCCACGAGGACGTCGAGCTGCAGGCCGAGCGACGCCCACGCGACCACGAACACCACGCCGAACCATCGCTGGACCAGGCGCGCCACTGGGTCGGCGCCGCGCGCGCCCGGGCGCGTCACGGGCTCACTTCGCCGCGTGAACGACGGCTTCCGGGCGCGGCGGCGCAGACGGAGACGGCACCCGCGGCGCCGGCTGGGCGGCGCGCTCGGCGAGCTCGAGCAGGCGGCTCGAGGCCGAGTCCCCGGTGATGAGCCGCGCGCCGCGCTTGTACGTCAGGTAGTTCCACGCCCAGTCGAAGAGCACGATGAAGCGGTTGCGAAAACCGATGAGGTACCAGATATGCACGACGAGCCACGCGAGCCACGCGATCAACCCTTCGAGCCGGAGCTTACCCGTCTGTGCCACCGCGCGGGAACGGCCGATGGTGGCCATGATCCCCTTGTCGAAGTAGTGGAATTCCGCAGGCGGCGCCGCTCCGGCGATGCGGTGCTCGATGACCCTCGCGACGAAGCGCGCCTGCTGCATCGCGACCGGGCTCACCCCCGGCAGCGGCTGGCTGCCGCCGGCCGGAACGAACACCGCGGCGTCGCCGATGACGAATGCCTCCGGGTGCCCGGGCAAGGAGCAGTCCTGGCCGACGATGGCGCGCCCGGCGCGGTCGAGCGGCACTCCGAGGCTTCGCGTGAGCGCCGCGGCGTCGACGCCGGCAGTCCAGAGCACGGTCGTCGTCTCGATGAACTCATTCTCGAGGCGCACACCGTGCTCGTCGATGCCGGTGACGCTCTCGCCGAGGCGCACCTCCACGCCGATCTCCTCGAGCTGGCGCTTCGCGCTGTCGGCGAGCTTCTCGACGAAACCGCCGGGCAGGAGCCGGGTCGCTCGCTCCACGAGCACGACGCGCGGCTTCTCGGCGCGGATGCGCCGGAAGTCGTCGGCCAGCACGAATTTTCCGAGCTCGGTGAGCGCACCCGCGACCTCGACGCCGGTCGGGCCGCCGCCGATGACGACGAACGTGAGCAGGCGCCGCCGCGCCCCCGGGTCGTCCTCGCGCTCGGCCGCCTCGAACGCGAGCAGCACGCGGCGGCGCACTTCCACCGCGTCGTCGATCGACTTCAACCCGAGCGAATACTTTCGCCACTCGTCGTGGCCGAAGTAGGTCGACTTCGCCCCCGCTGCGAGGATGAGATAGTCGTAGTGGAGGGGAGTGCCGGTATCGACCTCGACGTGCTTCGCGACGAGGTCGACGTGCTTCACCTCGGCGAGCAGCACGGTCGTGTTCTTCTGATTCTTCAGAACGGACCGGATGGGCACCGCGATGTCGGCCGGGCTCAGCCCGGCCATTGCCACCTGGTAGAGCAGGGGCTGGAACAGATGATGATTCCAGCGATCGACCAAGGTGAGCTCGACGTCGGCGTGCCCGAGCGCGCGCGCCGCGGTGAGCCCGCCGAAGCCACCGCCGATGATGACGACGGAAGGACGCTCGCGCGGGGGAGTGCTCATGGTGGCCTTTGCTTTCGGGCCCGCTTCGGCGGACTCAGTCGGTCGTTCTTTCGTAGCCCGAGCACCGGATGACCGGCAGCGGGGGATACTTTCGAAAACCTGGGTCCGTCCGTGACTTTTCGCAAAGCCAGAAAGCGCTGCCCTTCGCAGAAACGACCCGCCGGCCGTGACGACAGGTCGCACAGAGTCCGACGCGCGCGCGTTCCTCGGGCGTGAGGTCGGGATGCGTGGTCACTCGCCGGCCCCTCGTGCGGCCGCCGTGGCTCGGCTGCAAGGGGAAGCGCGGAGTGCTCGTGTTTCGTGCCGGCGTCCGCGGGGGCGAACCACCGACTCGCCATACTACGCGACGCGCTCGTCCTGCTCGTCAGCGAGCTCGAGGAGCAGCGCGTGCGTCCCGAGCTCGAAGCGATCGTTACGGCGAACGGGGATGCAGACGAAGGAGAACTCGCCTTCCGTCCACGAGAGCAGGTCGGCGAGCACGTCGCGCGGGTGCAGGCCCGGGGTGTCGAGCTCGGCGTCGACGATGCGACCGCTGGAGAAGTAGATGCGCCCCGCGCACCGCTCGTTCGCGACGGTGAGAACGCCGTCGAGCTTCTCGAGCTCCGCGAGCCCGAGGACGCTCGCGAGGTGCACGCGTGACAGCTGGCCGGACAGATCCTGCGGTTGCGTATCGAGCACGGCGACGTGCGCCGGCGCGATGAGCCCGTCGACGAGCGCGCCGACGGTGCGCGCGGCGTAGGCGCCGTCGTCGCTCGACGGCGGCCGGAAGCGGACCACGACGGAGTGCCGTCCGTTCGCGTCCGTCAGGTCGGGTTCGCTCCAGCCGACGACGCCCAGGACGTTGATCTGTCCGCCGCTCGGTTCGGCGATGTCGAGGCGCACCTCTTCGCCCGGCGGCAGCGCGGCAGGCAAGCTGATGACGACGCGATCGCGCCCCAGGTTCTCCAGGCGCGCGACCGTGGCGGGTCCGTGCGCGCGGCTCACGCGGACGGCGTGGTCGTGATCCAGGTCGACGCCGCCGCACATCCCGAGGGCGAGCGACGTGACGTGACGGACCAGCTGTACGATCTCGTCGCGCGGTTGATCCAACGGCATGAACTCGAAGCCCGCGCCGACGACCGCTGCTCCACGGTGCAGATCGTCCTGGCGCATCACCCGTGTGACGCGCGCCATGGTGTGCGCCGAGCGAACCTTGTCGATCGAGGTGAGGCTCAGCCAGAGCACGTCGCCCGGGCTCCCGACGGCCTCGTCGATGCCGACGTAGAGGCCCGTGACGCTGATGTTGCCCTTGCGAGGTCTCGCGGCGGCTTCGACGCCGCCCACTCTCACCCACAGATCGCAGTCGATGCGGCTCGCCCGCCGCGCCTCGGGCGGCCGCGAGCGCTCGAAGGCCCATTCCGCGTCACGGTCGGCTCGCTCGTGATCCATGTGCACAGAAGAACGGCAGCGCCATACCGGCCTTGAACGAGCTTGCGGAAACGCCCGAACCGTTCGCCGCCCGGGCCGGGCTATTTCTTCCAGAAGAAGCCGCGCTGCCGGCGGTCGGCACGGAACGCCGAGAGCGCCTCGAAATCCAGGTGGTAGAGGCGCGCGTCGCCCGCGATGGGCGAGAAGAAAGCGTCCGGATCGATGGGCGTCGGGTCCGCGAGCCCCCCGACCCCACTCGCGAAGAACAGGTGCTCCGGTGTAGGCACGTGGGACCAATCGCTGACGCCGACGTAAGTCCCGAACTCGTAGGCGCGGGAGATCGCGAGGTGGCGCCAGAGCGCGCGCGAGTAGCCTGGTGTCGGCTTCCGCGTGACGGAGAGCGCGGGGACGAGGACCACGTCGGGCAGCGCGCTCGCCCGGGCGAAGAGATCAGAGAACCAGAAGTCGGCGCAGATGAGGATCAGCACCGCGCGCCCCCCGATGGTCACCTCGCCGAAGGCCGAGCCGTCCTGGACGCGCTCGCGCTCCGTCGCGTAGGGCCGCACCTTCTCGTAGCGCGTGACGATCTCGCCCTTCGCATTCGCGACCACACCCGAGTTCACGCGTACGCCGCCGCGGTTCTCGTGGTGCGAGCCACCGACGACGTGACAGCCGAGACCGCGCGCGAGGCCGCCCACGCCCGCCTCGTAGTCGTCGCGCGACGGACGCAGATCGAAGTGCTCCGGCAGCAGGAGCACGTCATCCGGACCGAGCTCCGCAGCGAACTGCTCCGCGATCCGCGTCACCGTGCCGAGATTGTCCGCGCCGGCCCCGTACGAGAGCTCGGGCTGTACGAGGAGTAGCTTCATGGGGCGCGGGCGCTCCACGACGGGCTCGTCTTCGGACGAACGAGCCCGAGCAGCGGAGCGCGCCCCTTGTTGGTGAGGGTCAGAACGCTTCGATGAGGCCGGTCGCGCCCTGGCCGCCACCGACGCACATCGTCACGAGACCGTACTTCTTCTTGTCGCGACGAAGAGCGCGGAGGATGTGCCCGACCATGCGCGAGCCGGTCATGCCGTAGGGATGACCGATGCTGATGGAGCCGCCGTCCGGGTTGTACGTCGTCGGGTCGAAGCCGAGCGTATCGCGGCAGTACAGGCACTGCGACGCGAACGCCTCGTTCAGCTCGACGATGTCGAGGTCCTTGTTCGTGAGGCCCTTGCGCTTCAGGAGCTTCGGCACCGAGAACACCGGCCCGATGCCCATCTCGTCCGGCTCGCAGCCTGCGACCGCGTAGCCGCGGAACGCACCGAGCGGCGACAGCCCGAGCTGCTTTGCCTTCTCGGCGCTCATGAGGAGCGTCATCGACGCGCCGTCGGAGAACTGGGAGGCGTTGCCCGCGGTGACGCTGCCGCCGAAGGCAGGCGGAAGGCGCTGGAGGCCCTCGATGGTCGTGTCGGGGCGGTTGCACTCGTCGCGATCGACCGTGACCTCCACCTCGACGCTGGTGCCGGTGGCCTTGTCCTGCTTCAGGTACTTCACCGTCATCGGGACGATCTCGTCCTTGAAGTAGCCGGATTCCTGCGCCTTCGCGGTGCGCTTCTGGCTCTCGAGCGCGTAGGCATCCTGCGCCTCGCGGGAGATCTTGTACTTCTCGGCGACCTTCTCGGCGGTCATGCCCATCGGGTGATAGATGCCCGGCTTGCGCTCACCGACCCACGGGTTCGGGAGGTTCTTCATGTTCATGTCGTTCTGCAGCATCGTGATCGACTCGGTGCCGCCGGCGGCGATGATGTCCGCGTCGCCCGCCGCGATCTGCGCCGCACCCATGGCGATCGACGCGAGACCGGAGGCGCAGAACCGGCTGACCGTGACGCCGGGAACGGAGACGGGGAGACCGGCGCGCACCGCGACGACGCGGCCGATGTTCATGCCCTGCGGGCCTTCCGGAATGCCGGTGCCGACGATGACGTCGTCGATGGTCGCCGGATCGAGCTTCGCGCGCTTCACCAGCGCTTCGAGACAGTGCGCCGCGAGATCGTCGGGGCGAGTTTGGTTGAAGCTGCCGCGGAACGACTTGGCGAGCCCGGTTCGGACGCTATCGATGATGACGACTTCGCGCATGGTGGTCTCCTTGTACTCGGCTTGGGGCTAATGAAGTCCCCGTGCCACGAAACATTGCCGGCAGAAGTTTCCCGCCGGCATCGAGAGGGAAGCGCATACCGCGTGCCCTCACGTGCTGCAAACGGAAAGATGACGCCCCGGTCACCTTCAAATCAACGCGCAAGACTGCAGCTCG
>CAYUAW010000330.1:0-8635 GCA_964442485.1 uncultured Polyangiaceae bacterium | reverse complement strand
GATCGCGTCGATGAGCCCCAGCATCGCCCTCACGATCGCGGACCCGGGCCACCTTGTCACCGGCGAATCCGAGCAGCCGATCGGGTACGCTGGTCCGCTGCCATGCTGGCCTCCGACCCCGCAAACGCCGCCCGAAACGAGTATTTGGCCAGGACAGGTCGGGATTCGGCGATGCGCCGCTTCGCCACGCGCGTCAGCAACCGTGTGACACGAAGTTCACCAGAATCGTGTCGGCCGCCGATGAGCCGTCGGGTGCTGTGGCCGTGGCTGTCACGTGGACGACCGTGCTCACGCAGGCTGGTATAGTGAACGAGTGAGTGATCGATGCGCCGGCGCCGATGAAGCCGTCGAGATCGTCGCTCCACTGGATCTGTGCGGGATCTATGGCGGTTCCGTCGGGGGCGGTGGCGGACGCAGCCAACGATACCGGGACCCCGCAGATGAGAGTGTCGAAGTCGCACGACGAAGTGATGGACCACGGCGGCTTGTAGCCATCAGCCGGGCTCGTGATCTGCACGGCTGTACCAGATGCGGGCGGCGTCACGTGCAGTTGGATCGACGTCGTACCGAAGAGGCCCAGGCTATCCGACGCTGAGAGCGCGATCGTCGTATCTCCCGGATGGCCGAGCGTCACCGGGAGCATGCTCCCTTCGCCGATCAGGGTACCGTCCTGGGACCAGACGAGCGACGCATCAGGAAGCCCGGAGGGGTAATCGCGACTGGCTCCGTGGCCACTGAACGTTACCGTCGTCCCCGCGGAAACCGTCGTTCCGTCACTCGGAGAATCGATGACCAGGCTCGGAACGGCGTCCGAAGCGGTGAAGGTGACCGAATCGGCGACGCTGAAAGTGGTCTCCGGATTGGTGAAGACGGCGCGCACGGTATGCTGACCGGGTGCGGGCAAGAACATGACCACGTCGCTACCGCTTTTCACGGACGTTCCGTCGACGAACCAAGCCACCTCCGAGGAGGCTCTCGGCCCGCCATCGACGGGATCCGACACCGTTGCCGAGAAACCGATGGGGGCGCTCGGGCCGAACCATCCGATGACGGATTGGGGCGCGGGGTGATTGATCTTTATGGTTGGAAACCAGGGCCCCACGCAATCCTGCGCCTCGTTCGACCAGTACGTCTCGACGATGGTGTCACCGACCCGTGTCCACCGGTTCTGAGGTTTATCGAGAGGTAGATCGCAGATGTCGCAGACCTCCGACTCGGTCCAAGCCGGCTGCTTCGACGGATCGCTGAACCCCGTGAACTCGTAGGGGTCCGTCATCGCCTCGTACACCTCGTGCGCGATGGACGTGGTCGTCTGATCGAATGGAATCAACGCCGGGCAGACGTCTGCGGGCGCCGCTTGAGAACCGTCACAGAAATTTCGCTGCGCCGGACCGTTGCTCGGCATCGTGAGCGCGACAGGATCCGTTCCGACGAGGATCCATGGCATGAAATCGTGGGCGAGCAGATTCACCGGGAACGGCAGGAGGAACGTCGGCGACGGTGCGTCCAGGTGGAATGGGTTCCAAGCCGACGCGTGGATCTCGTCGTCGTTCACCGTCATGAGGAACAACGGATCGGGCCCCGTGTTCCACCAGAACAGCGGACCGTCCGCGAACATTCTGTTCACCACCAGGGCCGTCGTGGCGGCGACGTTTGCAGGGAAGTTCTGGATGCCGGCCGGAGGCACGGATGCGATGGTGTGCAGCGGAGCAACCGTACCCGCGTCGACGTTGTACTGTGCGAGCCCGCCGACGGCGGCGCCGCTCACTATCGTGGAGACGGCCTTGCCGAGCTCGCCGACGGCGCCCGCGTTCGCGGGGTCCGCGAAGCTCGCTCCCCACAAGTACACGTGAACCTCTGCATGATGCAAGAGCGGCCCACCTGCATACTGCACGACCGCCGAAAGATTGCTTCCGTCCTCGAGCAGGTGGGGCGTGACCGTTGCGGCACGACTGATCACGCCAGCCGGCGCCGATGAGAGCGCCGTCGCTCGTGGCAAATCGACAACCGTGGTGGGCGAAGCATGCGCCCAGCCGGAGGGAGGATCGAAGAACGTGGACGGCTGCCGTTCCCACTCCGTCTTCGTGGTGTCCATCGTGGTCGTCCAGGTTCCGTCTATCAGCGCCTCCGAGCGCAGCGCGACGCGTCCGGCGAGCTCCATCGCGGTGACTTTGGCGCCGCATAGCGTGTCTATTTCGGTCACGTCATCGCAGTCGCAGTCCGTGTTCGTCCCAGCGACGGCGAGCGAGGCCAGCGTCTTTCGCACGGCCTTCGGCGGCAAGGGCGCGCCCTCCGTGTACCAGACGCGCGAGACGATGCCGTTGACCGTCATCTCGTACGCCCGCGCCATGAATCCCAGGATGGGAGCGTACGAGGCGGTACGGCGGACCGTCGCTTGAGCGGGAATCGTCGCCCCCGCGGTCTGCACGCCTGAGGCGAAGGACGTGCGCGTCGACACCCGTGCATCGACGGCGTCCGATAGCGCCGACTGCGTGTACCTCTGGTTCACGAAGTCCAGCTCGAAAATGGCGTCGTCGCGGTACCGGAGCAGCACACCGTCCATCAGCGTCGCCAGCACGCTGTCAGCGTATCGCGTCGTCAGCGCGCCCATCGAGGAGACCTCGGTGACTATCGTCGCTCCGCTGCCGCTCTGTGTGAGCCGGAGCACCGGCGTAAGGGGCGGCCGATTGACGGCGAGCGGGGCGGTTTCGCGTAGAAAAGCAGTGGAATCTTCACCGCCGCACCCCACGAGAGCCGAAACAATCGCTACGCGCGCCAGCACCTCGATGTGACCGAACCTCATGCCGCCAGTCCTCCTCGCGACCAGACAAGGTCGTCGATCGCGAGCATCGTCGAGCGCATCGACGCCGTCTGTAGGCAACTGTTCCCGAGGCGTGGCGCCTCGGCCCGCCAGCGCGGCCCGAACCTCGCAGCCGAGGGGCGATCCGGTTAGCATAATTTTGCGTTATTACGCTTAGATGTCGTTCCCCGGAGTCTCAGGGTGACACTCTCGCGACGGGTTGATCAAGTCCGCCGCCCCGCGCTTACCGACGGCGCATCTTTTGGACCGACTACCGCGAGACGCTCACGGCGCTGGTCCACATCTGGAAGCGTCCGGTGTGCAGGATAGCAGAGCAGGTCACCGGAAGCCGGTCGACGTGCACGCTTTGCACGCCCAGCGCCTTTGCGCGGCGACATAGGCGCAGAAGCCGCCCATCGCGGTGCAGTCGCCGTCGTTGGTGCATTCGTCGTTCATCGTGTGGCACGCGTACGCTTCGCTCTCGACGCCCTCGCAGGCACACTTCCCGGGATTGCCCGCGTCGTCGGCGCTCGAACACTGCAGCAGAGTGCGCTGGATGCTGAGCGAGCAGAAGCCACATCTTCCGCAGTCCCCGTCGGTGGCGCAGCTGCTGCCCACGACACAGAAGTTCGCGACCGTCGCCGTCCCGGAGGTTCGACACCCGCACGGCTCTCCGGATGGACAATCCGCGTCCGTGTGGCAAGCGTCGTACGAACACAACGTCCGACACGGATCACCGTTCAGGAGACAGCGGCCGTTCATGCCCGCCGTGCAGTCCGCGTCGCTCTTGCACGCGAGGCCTGAGGTGTTCGCGCACGCGGCCGTGTTCAGCGGGTTCTCGGTTCCGCGCTCCGTGGGGCACGCCTCCCGCTGTGCGCGATGTCGCACGGGAACGGGCGGCGGGCTGTCGCAGTCCTGCGCGTCCGGACGCGGGCTCGCATCTCGTGTCGATGCGTCTCTAGCGGCTCCGCCCGAACCCACGCGGCCGCCGCTTCCCACGCCGGCACCGCCCGCGGCGCGTCCTCCATCGGGAGCGCCACCCGCGCCGCCTGCAGCGATGCCGCCGTCAGTGAACCCGCTGCGCCCCGTGTCGGTGCGCGCAGAGCACCCGACCACGAGCATGCAAAGGACGAACGAGACGCGAGCTACCACGCTGCAACCTACCGCAGCATGAAGGCCCGGGCAAAATCGGACGACGAGCGCCGGAAGCCGTTCGATCCGCGCGCTCGCGTCCATCCGATTTACGCTCAGGGTATCGCGCCGGGCTGTGCCGTTGCCGAGCACGATGCCCCGTTGGTCGGATTCCCCGATATGCTCCCTCCGCTGGTCAGGAATGTGGCGATCTGCAAGCTGATCGTCGTTCCCGAGAACAGCGCCGGGATCACGGTACTGCTGACGTTCAGGGAGGCGTTGGCTGCGATCGGGGCACCCTGGATCGTCGCCTGGCCCACTCCGGCGTTGATGGTGACGGTCGTCGTGCCTTGGCCGTTGTCATGAGTGAGCGTGCAGCCAGGGTGGGCGTTCCCGTTCCAGCCGTTGAAGAGGCTCTGACCGGGATCCGGGAACGTCACCTTCGCCGAATCTCCGGACGCGAGCACATAGGGCTGCCCGTTGCCGTCCGTGGCGGTCAACTTGATGCCGAGCTGGCTCGCCTGGTTTCCGTTCGTCAGGGTCCAGCCACAGGCGCCCCCGATCTCGATGTTCCGTTGCGCCACCTGATACGAGTCCGGCGCGTCGAACGTATTGGTAGGAGCATTTTCTCCAGTTGCCTGGATGTCGACGAGGAGACATTCGTGAGGGTTCACGTTGCTCGGGGCCGTCCAGTGGATGGGGCCGATGATGTCCAGCGAATCACCGAGAAGGAGGTTCTTCGACGCCGACCAGCTGGGATTGGCCGGATCCGGTCCATTGGTAATGACGTCCTTCCACACGGGCGTTGCGAGCGCGGCATCGCCCCACCAGACCCGAGCTCGAACGCCGGAGATGGAGCCGCACGCGAACTCGTTGTGAACGCGAACGTAGATGTCGTACTCGTCGCCCGCGATGACGGTCGGATCGCCGGCGGGGGAAACGGACGTCACGGTGTTGTTGCGCGGCACTACGATGATGTCCGGGCTCTCCCAGAATGCCTCGCCGCCGAGGTTCGACGGGGTCGAACCATGGTCCTGCGGGTGGTCCTTCACGTAGACGCGCGGCGTGCTCACACAGTTCCCGTCCACCGACGCGAGGTAGTGCGTCTGAAGGTAGTTGTTCCCGTCGGTGGCGTTGGTGAGAGCGGACGGGCCGCCGGCGATGATGTTCAGGTTGTTCGATTCGTCCGTGAGGGACAGCGAGTTCTCCGCGGGCGCCGGAGTCGAAGAGACGTTCAAGGTGTTCGCGCAGACGCCGGGCCAGGTGACGGTGACCCCAGGAGGCGGCGTTCCCTGCGTTGCGCAATTGCCGGCCTCCACGCTGGTGTAGACCATCGTCCCCTGCGGGAACGTGCCGATCCCGCAGTTGCCGAGGCCAAGGACGGTGCCCGAGATGTTGGTCCAGTGTGTGCTGGCGCCGAGTCCGTACCGGTCCTTCGTCACGACGGCATAGAGACCGTGATAGTCGTTGTTGTTGTTCGAAGGATCGAACCAGGTCATGGCGGCGACGAGACCGAGATCGGCCTGGCCGTCGTTCGCGTCCGTGAACGCCGAGCCCGCGACGGTGGCGCGGTCGAGCGGCTGCAATTGACGGTTTTGGACGGCGAGATTGAAGCCCCCACCGGTCGGCGCATAGTTGCTGGTGGCTAGGCAATCCGGCCAGTACGTGGGCGCAAGGCACTGGCCGTTGGCGCAAGCCAGGCCCTGTGCGCAGTCCGACCTCGTCGTGCAAGGCACCCCCGCCGGGTTTGGGATGGTGTCCTGGTTCGCCTTGCCCAGCGTGAAGTCGTTGTTCCAGATGCAGACGTTGAAGCCCGCGTTGCTACCCGTCCCTAGGTACTGAATCGCAAACTGCACCCACGCGGTGTCCCCGTTCAGAGCAGCGTCCCCGGTGACGGCCGGGAAGTTGTTGGTGTTCGCCTGGATGCTCAGCTCCAGCGGTGCACTGGAGCCGCCCTGGCAACCAGTCTGATAGGCGGCCTGAGGAGGGACATTCGTCTCTGTATTTCCGGACGAATCGGTTGCCACGTCGACGAACGTCGTTTCCACCTCTCCGAACTTGAGCCCCGAAGAGCTCGAGATGCCGGGAATGGGCCCGTAGCTCGTGGACGCGCCGTCGAGGTACCCAGGGATGGTCACCTGGCCACCACCGATGTAGAGCTTCTGCTGAATGAACGACGGGAGCTGGTCGTACGGCGAGCAAGGAACCGAGACCCAGCCGTTCCAGGTTCCGACGTAGCAGCCGCGGACGTCGGGCGGTGCAGGTAGCTGGACGGGAGTGGGGACGCTGCTCGTTGGCGGTGATCCGCAGGTCGTCACGTCGCCCGGACACGAGCGTGAGGCAGCGTCGGGCGCCTCATTATTGTTCGCCACGAGCGTGGGCGGAACCGCCGCGTACTTCCGGATCAGCGCCCAGTCCCAGTCGGCGGTGAACGTGCCGCGCCCGTCACTGATGTTGTCGTAGGGCTTGCCCAGGGTGAGCGCCGCGGAAGACGGCCCGTACGCCTGATTGAACGTCAGCGTCCTCGTGTTCGAGCCGTCGGCCCAGACCGTCAGCGCGCTGGTGTTGCTGTTCGCCGTGGTCCCGACGACGGCGATCGAGCTTCGCGAGAACGCGGTGGTGAAGCTTCCGGACCAGTTGAAGGTGTCGGTCCAGAGCATGCCGTTCCAGTAATTGAACTGGTGGCCGTCATCGAGATCGAGGCCCGCGACGAGCGCGTCGCCCTTGGTGCTCCCGGTATCTTTCACGCCGTCGACGACGACGTACGCCAGGTCGATGCCGCTCGTGATCTTCCACTTCGTCTCGAGCACCGTGCCGGTCGTCACGGCAGTGGTGGAGTGGATGCGACCTCCCACGTTCGTGGACGTCAGGTGCCCGCCGTTCGTCGCCGTCACTGTCCATCCGGCGGCGTCGTCCACGGTCCACCTGGAGCCGTCGAGGCCGGCGATGCTCGTGCCGGAGCCCGTTCCGGTGAATTCGTCACCGAAGACCATCGTGGCGGCGATGTCGCTGCCCGCTGGGCGCGCCGCGCTGCCGTAAGCGAGAGTGAGGGTCGCCGTCGACGGCGGAGCTCCAATCGACGGGACCTTCACCCAGATCCGCGCGCGCTGGCTCGCCGTATCGAGCTGCTCGAGCCAGAAGCTGAGCTCGTTTCCGGAGGCGTCCTGAACATGAATGTCATGACCGGTAGCGCTCGCCCCGCCGTCGAGGTGGGCCCAGAACGCCGCGTCGTCGCCGAGGATCTGGAGCAGGACTTGAAAATCCGTCCTGGCAGCGCCGCCGGCCGGATTCGTCAGCGTGACCGTCTGCACGTACCCGGTGACGCCGGTGCACGTCTCGGCCGGGTCGCAGCTACTCGTCGAGGCCCTGCAGACCGTGGTGGAGGCCAGAACGGCGTCGGGCGGACACGACGTGGAGGAGCCTGAGCACGTTTCGGCAACGTCGCAAGCGCCATTGGCGGCTCGGCACGTCGTCCCGGCCGGCTTGAGCCCGGTTGGGCACGAGATCGAGCTGCCGGTACACGCGGTCGTCGCGTCGCAAACGCCAGCGGAGCTGTGACAGGTGACGCCCGCGTTGCCCGCCGCGTGCACGCACGCGCCTGCGGAACATTGATCCGCCGTGCAAGCGTTCGAATCGGGGTCGCACGCGGACCCGTTCGCGACGTTCGTGAACCCCGTGCACGTGTGCGGGATCCCGGAAGCGCTCACCGTTCCCCCGCTGTGACAGGGGTTCCCATCGTCGCACTGCCGACCACCGAGGCAGAGCTTATCGCCCGTCGAGTACCCGTGGCACACGTTCAGGCCGTCGCAGCAACCGTTCATGCACTGGCGAGCGGCGTAGCATCCGGCGCCGGAACACTGGCTGGACGCGAGGCAGCTTTGCCCGTCGGCCTTGCGCGCCGTGCAGACGCCACCGTTGCTGCAGTATTGGCCACCGGACGCGCCGAGACTGCCCTCGATGCAGTTGCCGTCGACGGTGCAGGCGGCGCAGTGCCCCGTGTTGTTGCAGTATCCGGAGTCGCAATCGGAGCGAGCGAGGCAGGCGGCGCCGTTCGACAACGCCTGACTCACTTGCCCGACGCCGGACGCGAACTGTCGCGGCGCTTCCGAGCTTCCCGAGCAGCCCTGGACTGCCGCCAACGCGAGGAGGATTGCCGCTCCCGCGTGCTGACCCACGACCCCATTTTTCGACACTGCGAACCTCCTCCCCTCGCACAATGCTCCCCGGTGCTTCTCTCGGTCAAGCGAGGAGACGTCGGTGCGGGCGCGGGACCGCTTCGTCGAGCATCTTCGTCGCGGACCTCGGCATCGATCGGGCGCCCCAGGCGTGCCCGCATCGTTTCCTCACGGCGATCGCGCTCGCGACGAGCCTGGAGCGTCCCGGCCTCCGGTGGCAAGCTCGGCGATGATTTCTCGGTCGCGACACTGCGTCGGGTGCTCGAAGCGCTGCGGTCATGTTGAGCCTTCCCCCGATCGCGTCCCCGCGGTCTTCACCGACTGCGCGCGGGATCCGGGGCCCACCGACACGTCGTCGCTCCTCTGCGAAGTGCCAGCGAAGCAACTCGTCAGGGGCGGGACGTACCGCGGAGGTGACTCGAGTCCCCTGCGACTCCAGCGTCGATCTGTGGAGAAGGTTCGCGCGCGGCGTTCGCTTTCAGCGCGGCTGCATTTCCAAGGTGACCTTGCCTCGATCGTTCGTTTTGAA
>CAYUAW010000329.1:6384-8656 GCA_964442485.1 uncultured Polyangiaceae bacterium | reverse complement strand
GAGGACGAGCAGCAATCCAGTTCAGCTTCGCCCGGGTGATGTCGGCGCGGAGCCGCGCGCTGCGCCGTGATGCTTCAGTGACGTTTCGTTGGTGATCAGAGGGGCGAAGATGTGACCACGCGTCGGCGGCTACGCTTCGAGTGTTGCCGGTGCCCTGCTTCATGATGCTAGAGAAGCAGAAGGAGCCGCGCTGGAGACTGCGGCGCCGCAAGAGATGATCTCATCGAGACGGATGATGCGAGTCGGTTTCAATCGGCGCGGCGGCTCGTCGGCGGCGCGTCTGTTGTGTTCGCTCGTCTTGTTCGTGGCGAGCAGCGGCTGCAGCTCCGAGGCCGCGACGCAAGATACTCCGGAAGCAGCTCGGGACGTGGGAACGGTGCGCGCCGAGCTGGGCTCCTTCAACGTGCTCACTCGCGCCTACGACAACCGGCGCAGCGGGACGAATCTCTCGGAATCGTCGCTCGTGCAGGGCAACGTCAACTCGAGCCGGTTCGGGAAGCTCTTCTCGATTACCGTCGACGACGAGGTCTATGCGCAGCCGCTCTACGCCTCGTCGCTCGCGTTTCCCGATGGGTCGACACACTCGGTGCTGTTCGTCGCCACGGTGAACAACAGCGTCTACGCGTTCGACGCGGATACCGGCGTCGCGCTCTGGCAAGCGAGCTTCAACGGTACGGGTCGGCCTCCCCGCAACACGGAGGTGGCGAACGGAGGGGCGTGCGGCGGCAGCTACCAGGACTTCAGCGGCAACATCGGCATCGTTGGAACTCCGGTCATCGACGGTGCTTCGCAGACTTTGTACTTCGTGACCCGCACGCTCGAGAGCGGGGCCATGAGCTACCGGCTCCACGCCGTCGACGTCACGACGGGCAGTGAACGCATGGCGTCACGGATCATTCAGGCCACCGTGACGGGCAGCGGAGATGGCGCGGACGGGGCCGGGCACATCGTGTTCAACCCCATGTTCCACAATCAGCGAGCAGGGCTCGCGCTCGCTTCCTCCACCGTCTATGTCTCCTTCGCGTCGTACTGCGACAAGCGGCCGTATCACGGATGGGTGATGGCCTACGACGCGACGACGCTCGCCTCCACTGGAGCGTTTGCGACCACGCCGACCGGGGCTCAGGGAGGGATCTGGCAAGCAGGCGCGGCTCCTGCCATCGACGACGGCGGCAATGTCTTCGTCGCAACGGGCAACGGCGTTGGCGACGATGCCGTCGTCAATCTCGGTGAGTCGCTGGTGAAGCTGTCGCCGCGCTCGCTCGCCCTCGTCGACTATTTCACGGCATCGAACTACGCAAACCTCGACTCCGAGGACGGAGACTTCGGCTCGGCAGGTCCGGTCTTCATGCCGTCGTCGGACTTTCTCGTCCAGGGCGGGAAGGAGGGGCGTGTCTACGTGCTCGACAGCGGGAGCCTCGGTCATCTCGCGGCGGGCGACACGCAGATCCCGCAGGTGTTCCAGGCCGTCGACACCGCGGCGCGACCGACCGAGACTCACCACATCCACAATCAGGTCGTCCCGTGGAGCGCACCCGGCGGAACGAGCGTGTACGTCTGGGGCGAGAACGACTACCTGCGTGCGTACCGCTACACGGGGACGGGCTTCACCACACCGGCGTTTGCGGTGGGAGCAGTGCTCCCGCCCATCGGGATGCCAGGCGGCTCCATCGCCCTCTCGGCGAACGGCACGGGCACTGCGAGCGCCGGCAGCGGGATCCTCTGGGCGACGACGCCGTCGTCGGGGAACGCCAACCACGGCTCGGTGTCGGGCGTGCTGCGCGCGTTCAACGCCGAGAATCTCGCGCTGCTCTGGGACAGCAGCTCGCCGGGGGACGACATGGGGACTCTCACGAAAGGCAGCCCTCCCGTCATCGCGAACGGTCGCGTCTACGTGCCCTCGCTCTCCGGGAAGATCTCCGTGTACGGTTCGCGGACGGGGCCGACGCCGCCGGTGCTGAACGCCGTCTATCAGATTCGCACCGGCACCACGTCAGGGGAATGCGTGGACGTGGCGAAGGCGTCGACGGCCGACGGCGCCAACGTGCAGCAATACAAGTGCAACGGCACGAACGCCCAGCGCTGGCAGGTAATCGACGTGTCGGACAACGTGTACGAGCTCCGCGCCGTGGTCAGCAACAAGTGCCTCGAGGTTGCGCTCGGTGGGACCGCGGACCTCACCAACGTCCAGCAGAACACGTGCAATGGCACGAACGGCCAGCACTGGGCCATCCAGTTCCTCGGAAGCGGCCGATATCGGTTGATGCCGCAG
>CAYUAW010000329.1:0-6284 GCA_964442485.1 uncultured Polyangiaceae bacterium | reverse complement strand
CCAGCACTGGGCCATCCAGTTCCTCGGAAGCGGCCGATATCGGTTGATGCCGCAGACTGCGCCGAACAAATGCCTGGACGTTGCGCACGCCGGGACGACCGATGGTACGAACATCGACCAGTACAAGTGCAACGGCACGAGCGCCCAGGCGTTCACGCTGGCTCTCGACACCTCCGGCACGGCACCGATCCCGAGCGCCACATTTCGCATCAACACCGCGACTGGTCCGGGCCTGTGCGTGGACGTGCGCGGAGGCTCCACGGACGACAAAGCACAGGTTCAGCAGTACCCGTGCAACGGGACGGACGCGCAACGCTGGCGATTTCGCAACATCAGCGGGAGCCTCTACGAGGTGCGCGCGGCAGTGAGCAACCGGTGCCTCGATGTCTCGCTCGCCGGTACCGCGGACGGCACCAACGTCTGGCAGGCGGGATGCGACGGAACGGCCGCAGAGATCTGGTCGATTGAATCGCTCGGGACAGGGGGCTATCGCTTCGTGCCGCAGTCGACGACCGGCAAATGCATGACCGTGAGCACGGGGGACGCCACCAGCAAGGCGAACATCCAGCAATCGACGTGCAACGGCTCGGCCGCGCAGCGCTTCAGCGTCATTGCGCCCTGACGGCCCGATGCGAGCGGAGAGGAGAACCGCGTGGCCCTGGGTGCTGAGCCTCGCGGCGGCGTTCGGGCTCGCGCTCGGAGTTCCGGGGGTACGTGGGCGTGCGGCTCTCGTGCGACCCGTGGCAGTCGAACGTCATTCGACGCATCGTTCCCTGCCTTCGCGGGGTACGAGCTCTCCGCCGGTACCAGCGGATGTCGGGGCGCCACCGGCGGACGCCGAGCGCGCGCCCACGGGAGTCGCCAGCCGGCTGCTGAAAGCGGGGAAGGGGTCCGAGCATCCCGGCGACGACGACCGTGTCACCATTCATTTCACCAGCTGGAAGCGGGACGGGACGCTGGTCGATGGGACCCGAATGAACGGCGTGCCCGCCGTGCAGAGCATGCGCCGTCTATTTCCGGGTGTCGCGGCAGCGCTGCGGACGATGGTCACGGGTGAACAACGCAGGCTCTGGGTGCCAGCGGCTCTCACGACGCGCCCCTCGGACGACGACGACGCGAAGCCATCGGCGGTCGATCTGACGATCGACGTCGAGCTCCTGGCACTCGAGAAGGCGCCACCGCCGCCGAAGGTGCTCGGGGCTCCTCCATCGCATGCGAGCAGGACTTCCACCGGGCTCGCGTACGAGTACCTCCGTCGTGGCAGCGGCGCGAAGCGACCCGAGCCCGGGGACCTCGTGACGTTCTTTCATTCGGGCTGGACGGCGAACGGAGAGCTGTTCGAGAGCTCCGTCATGGCGAGAAACCCCGAGACGAGCCGGGTTTCGGACCTCGTTCCCGGCCTCGGCGAAGGGCTCCGCTCGATGCGTGTCGGTGACAGGGCGCTGTTCTGGATCCCTGCTTCGCTCGCGTACGGCGAGCACCCGCGACGAGGCGTTCCAGTGGGGCCGCTCACGTTCGAAGTCGAGCTGCTCGCAGTCGAGTGATGCCTGGCGCACATGTGCGCGCTGAGGCGCTCGTGTGAGCGACGCGCCGAGCGCCGCCGTGCGTAAAGGGGTGTGGTACGATTTGCAGTTCAAGCGCGAGCTCATGACGGACTCATCTTCGCCGAACGATCAGCGGGCGAACTTTCCATTCCGCTTCGCGGACCGCTACGAGGTGAGAGGGCTGCTCGGGCGAGGCGGCATGGCCTCCGTCTATCGCGCCTGGGACGAGGTGCTGGGCTGCGCCGTCGCACTGAAGGTGCTCGCCGCCCCGGCCGACCTGAACCACGCTGCACGAACGGTCGAGCTCTTCGAACGAGAATTTCACACCCTCGCGCATCTCTCTCATCCGCGTATCGTGCGGGCGCACGACTACGGGCTTCTCGGGGAGGAGCCCTACTACTGCATGGAGCTCCTCGATGGCGGCGACCTGCGAGAGCTCGCGCCATTGCCGTGGCAGGACGTGTGCACCGTCGCGTACGAGATCTGCTCTGCGCTCTCGCTCCTCCACTCGCGACGGCTCGTTCACCGCGATCTGACGCCGCGCAACGTGCGCAGGACGCAGTCCGGGCAATCGAAGCTCATCGACTTCGGGCTGCTGTCGCCGATGGGCCCCACGACACTGCTTGCCGGGACCCCGCCGTTCGTCGCGCCGGAGCTCGTGCGCACGCTCTCCCTCGACGGACGGGGCGACCTCTTCTCCCTCGGCGCGACGCTCTACTACGCGCTCACGAAGAGACACGCGTTCTCGGCTCTCACCTTCGACCAGCTGCAGGACGCATGGCGCGGGAGTCCGACTCGCCCGTCGGCGATCGTTCCCGGGGTTCCGGCTGCGCTCGACGACCTGCTCCTCGGGATGCTTCGTGTCGATCCCGGATCGCGCCCGAAGAGCGCGGCCGAGGTGATGGAGCGGCTCGTCCCGCTCCTGTCGTCTCCGCCGGACGACGAGCTCCGGGCTGCGCGTGCGTACCTCTCCACCCCGAAGCTCGTCGGTCGCGACGACGCGGTGGCCCAGTTCCGCAAGGCGACGATGCGCGCCGTGCGCGGGCGTGGTGGCGGCTTCGCGGTCGTGGGCGACGAGGGCACGGGCCGCTCGCGAATGCTCGACGCGTTCGTGCTGGAGGCGAAGCTCGTCGGGGCGACCGCGGTACGAGCCGGGCACGCCGACGCGGTCCGCCCGTTCGGCGTCGCCGCGTCCATCGTCCGGCAAATTCATCGTGCCGCTCCGGCGGTCGCGGTCGATGCCGCGGCCGCAGATCCGGCCGTCGCTGCCCTCCTCTATCCAGTAGTTCGCAGCGCGGATGCCGATGCTCTCCGTGATCCGATTGTCGACGCGACCGAGCCTGGCCACGACCGAGCGACGCTGCACGCCGCACTCCGGACCTTCGTCCTCGAATTTTCGAAACGGCGGCCGCTCGCCATCGCCGTCGACGACCTGGATCGCATCGACGAACCGTCCGCGGCGCTGGTGGCGTCGTTGACGTTGGAGGCGCCGGTGCGACGTCTCGTGTATGCCGCGGCGCTCTCGCGCCGTGACGAGGCGGCCGACGCAGTGGGAATTCTGCGAAAGCACGCGGAAGAAGTCGTTCTCTCCCCGCTCACGAGCGAGCAGGTCTCGGCGCTCTTCGCATCGCTCTTCGGCGAGGTGCCGAACTTGAAGCGGCTCGCCGGGCGCATGGCGGAGCTTTCCGCGGGGCGCCCACGCGAGTGCATGACGTTCGCGCAATACCTGGTCGACGAGAACCAGATCACCTACGCAGGCGGGAGCTGGACGCTCCCCGCGGAGATCCCGGAACGGATCCTGCCGGCGAGTCTCGAGGAAGCCTCGGCGCGTCGCATCGCGCAGCTCGGCCCGGTCGCGCGCCAAGTCGCTACAATGCTCGGTGAAAATCTCGTGGATCGGCTCAGCCGCGCCGATCTGCTGAGAGCAGAGCTCGCGCCCGCGTCCCAGCTCGACGCGGGCGTCGACGAGCTACTGGCAGCGCGCTTTCTCCTGGGAGATCCATCCGGGTATGCCCTCACCGGCGCAGGCGTCTCGCGGCTCCTCTCCGCGTCGCTGTCCGGCGACGAGCGGTGCCGGATTCACGACCAGCTCTTTGCGCTCCATGACGCGGCCGGAAGGCACCTGCTGCTCGTCTGCCATCACGGGCTCGCGGGCTCCAATCCGGGCGTGGCGCTCGAGCGCCTGCTGTCCCAGACGACCACCAGCGAAGCGCGGACCGATCTCGTACTGAGCAGCACGCTCGCGCTCGGCACGCTGCGGGTCGCTCACGTCCTCGACAGCGCCCTCGCCGCCGCCGAGCGTCACGGAAGGTCGCCCCGCGATCTGCAGGCGTTGTGGGTCATGCTGGCGGGGATCTGCGCTCACGGCGCGGACCTGCCGTCCTACTATCGCATCCGGCCGGCCTGGCTCTCGCAGCTCAAGAAGGATAGCGGGTTCGACGACTGGCAGGGGCTCGACGCCTCTCTTCCCCCTTCGACGCGAACCATGATGGCCATCGGGGCGGCTGCCCAGCGATACGCCGGGACGCCGGAGGCTGAGCGAGTCCTGTCGCCGCAGGAAGCGATCCAGCAGCTCGTCTCGTACGTCGTCTTCGCGATCGCGATTTCCTCGCGGACCCTCGACCTCGAGCTCAAGCGGTCCTTGCCGGAGCTGCTCGTCCCGTTCGCCCCGCTGAACCCGATGATCGCCGCCATGTCGAGCAACGCCCAGGCGACGTTCCTGTTCGGGCAGCGCAAGCTGGAGGCTGCGCGCGAGAAATTCGTGGAGGTGCTGAGCCGGCTCGACGACGTCGCCGGCGCGGAGCTCCGCTACGTGGACAAGGTGCGGGCAGCGGTGATCTACGCGCTCGCCAGCATCGACGTCTCGCTCGGTGTGCCGTCGGACTGGCTCGAGCGGTGCGCCGCGGATCACGACGTCAATCAGCGTGTCGGCGCTTGCTTCCTGAAGACGGTAGCCGCGCTCCAGCATGGCGACTCGGGGGGCGCAGAAGCGCACCGCCAGCGGGGCGAGCTTCTGGCGCTACAGACGAACGCGACGTCCATGTTCACCACTCTGCAGGAGGAGCTCGCCGTCCACGCTTCGGCGCGCGATCTGACCTGTGTCCGGCAAGTGCGAGCCAGCGTGCGGAGCACGGCCGAGCGTCAGCCGGGGTGGCTTCCGGTGACGCACGTGGCGGACGGCTACTACCTGCGCCTGTGCGGCGACCTCGAGGGTGCGCTGGCGGCCGCCGACCGCGCGGTGTCCTCGGGTGACGACGGCGAGGTCCGCTCGGGCTGGGTCATCTGCGGTCGAATCCTCGCGGTGGAAGTCCTCACGGAGCTCGGGCGCGCGGAGGAAGCGATGGCGATCGGCCTGACGGAGATCGCGCGGTGCGAAGCCGTCGGAATGCGGTCGTTCGTTCGCGACATGTCGCGCGCCGTTGCCCTCTCGGAGGCGAAGCTCGGGCGCCATGCGGCAGCGTTCTCGCGGGTCGAGGCCGTCGTCGAGGAGCAGAAGGCCGCCGGGGTGACGGGGCTTCAGCTCGGACTGTCGTACGAGGCCCTCGCGCGCGTCGCGCTCGGCGCAGCGGACGGAGAGTCGTTCCGGAGATTCGCGGCGCTCGCGAGAGAGCAGTTCGGCGCGCACAGGAGCTCCGCTTTCGGCGCCCTCCACGAGCGACTCATGGACGAGGGACGTCAGGCGGGCCTCGTCGACTTGCAGTCGAGGGTCACACTCGACGGGAAGTACGCCGACACCACGGCGGCGTCTTCTCCCGAGATCACTCACTTGATGGCGGGTTGTGCGAACGGGAGGGAACGCGCCGAGCGCGCGCTCGGGCTGCTCTGCGACGGCGAGCCGCCCACGCGCGGCCACCTGCTGCTCTACACGAGCGCCGGGCTTTCCGTCGTAGCTTCCAACACGGCGTGCGACTCCGTGACGGAGCTGGTCTCCTTCGCGAAGGATTGCCTGGAGCGGGAGAGCCGCGCGGACACCATGGAAACTGGCGCGCTGCTCACCGTGCCGCTCGGCACCATGTCGGCTGACTGGCACGATGCGCGGGGGACGGCCTACGACGTCGTGTTGCTGGGGGCGACCATCTCCGGCACGTTCTGCATCGGCGGCGTCGCGCTCCTCATGAAGATCGGCGGGCAGTCGACGCGAATCCAGAGCTCGCTGGCCGAGATGCTCGCGCGGGCGCTGATCAACTCCGGCGATGCGACCACCGTAGTGGCCGCTTAAGCTAACGTCGCCAGGCGCGACGTGCATCGCGTTTCCGGCGCGCGGCTCCGCCGCTCACCAGGGCGACTGCCGCCGCCATCACCCCGAGTGCCAGGTTGCTTTCCTTCGCAGGGCCCACGGAGCAACCCGAGCCGCTCGCCTTCGAGGGCGCCGTGGCGTAGCCGCCGATGGGCATGCCGAGGCCGGGATCCGGCGCCTTCGCCGGAGGGGCCATGGAGCCGCCCTTCGCCGCAAGGGCCGTCATGATGGTGCCGGTGTTGTCCTTGACGACCTCACCCGAGCCCGTCTCGGAAAGCTGCACGCAGCGCCTGGGTATCGCGCACGGGCTTCACGACGGTCGAGTCGAGCCGGTCGAGAAAGAGCTGCGTGTCGAAGGCGAACCCGGGTGCATCCTTGTACTGGTTCGGGTTCTGGTTGAGCCCAGAGCGGCTCGACTTCGAGGGGCGAAGCAACCCGTATGCCGGGATAAGAAACCCACCGAAGTTCGCGTTTTCATGGGAGACGGCGCGCCTTGGGCGAAG
>CAYUAW010000328.1:5338-8663 GCA_964442485.1 uncultured Polyangiaceae bacterium | reverse complement strand
CCGGCGTGAAGATGCCCGAAGAGGACAACGCGAAGTCCGCCTCGCAGTAGTCCCGCATCGAAGCTAACCTTGACGGCATGAAGCTGCCGCGAGCAGGTCTGGCCACGCTCCTCGTCGGGTGTGTGGCGGCCTGCTCGGCGCGTCAGCCGGCCGTACCCGAGCAGGCGTCGGGCGCGAGCCTTCAGGGCGGGATGCACCCGGACGAAGCCTGCGTGCCGACCGGGCCGGAGCGGTGCTTCGACGCGCGTGACGACAACTGCAACGGCATCATCGACGAGGGGTGCGGAGTGCCGAGCGGGCTCGTTCAGTTCGTCATCGCGTGGGACGCGCCCACCGCCGACGTGGATCTGCTCGTCTCCGATCCGCGCGGCGAGCTCGCGGAGGTGGGGCGAAAGACCGCGGCCGGGCTCGTGAAAGACCGGGATTGCCCAGGCAGGAAGCAGGATTGTGCCGGCAAGAACTACGAGAACGTCTATCTCGACCGGGAAGAGGCGAAGCGGGGTCCGTACCGCGTCAAAGTGCGGCTCGAGCGCCTCGAGGACGAGGACGTCCCGATCCACGTGACGCTGGGCGCGCGAATCGGACCCAAGACTTATGCAACCGAGCTGTCGCTCCTGCGCGCCGAGGACACACGCGAGCTCCTATTCGTGCTCTGATCCCCGTTCATGAGCGGGAAGGTGCTGGCGCGGGTCGTCGCGCCGATGGATCGGCCGCGTGGACCGGACGCGCAGCTCGAGGTGACCGTCCCCGATAGCTTCATCGCGGAGGGGGCGACCCTCGAGATCGACGTCCCGCGCAACCTCGCGTGCGCGTCGTGCGCGGGGGGCGGCTGCGACGCCTGCCAGCGTGCCGGGGCGGTATCGGTGCGGGCAAGGAAGGATCCTCCCGAATCCGTCGAGGTGACGCTGCCGAAGAAGGCACTCGCCGGGAACGGGGCGAGCACGCCGCGCGCCGTGGTCCTGCGCATCCCCGAGCGCGGTGGGATCGCACCGGCGGACACCGGGCTTCCGCGCGGCAATCTGCTGCTCACGATCCGCGCCGGCGAGCCGCTCTCGGACGGAGTTCTGCGCCTCCCCGGGCCGAGCATGCCGCCACCGCCCGTGACGCCCGAGCTCGTCAGGGTCGAGGGCGAGGTGAGCGAGCGCGCGCGAGCCGTCTGGCTCTTCGTTGCCGCCGTGCTCGCGGCGCTCATCGCGTGGTGGCTGCGCCGCTAGCTTTGCGCCGCGGCCGCTGCCGGCACGGGCGTCGTGCGCCGTCGCCAGTCTTCGCTCTCCGGCGGCGCAGGCGGTCCGTCGAAGAACCCCTGCAGCAGGTCGCACCCGACGTCGACGAGCCAGCGCTGCTGCTCGAGCGTCTCGACGCCCTCCGCCACCACGGTGAGCCCCAGGCTGTGTCCCATGGAGACGATGGCGCGAACCACGGACTTTGCCGACTCGTCGTGCGGTAGATCCGCGACGAAGGTCTGGTCCACCTTCAGGGCGTCGATGGGAAAGCGCCGCAGATACGACAGCGACGAGTAGCCGGTGCCGAAGTCGTCGATCGCGATGCGCACCCCGGCTGTCCGGAGCCGTCGCAGGGCGTGCTCCGAACGCCCGCCGCTCTTCATGAGCATGGCCTCGGTGATCTCCAGCTCGAGCTGCCATGGATCCATGCCGGCGTCGGACAGGACCGAGAGCACGTGCTCGTCGAAGCCGGAGCGAGCGAGCTGCCGCGCGGAGAGATTCACCGTCATCCGCTTCATGTGGCCGTGCCAGCGGACGAACTGCGCGCACGCTTCGCTGATCACCCACTCACCGACCGAGCTCATCAACCCGGTGTCCTCCAGCATGGAGACGAGGGCCGAGGCAGAGATGGGCTTGTTGTGGCGGCGATCCCATCGGAGTAGCGCTTCCGCGCCCAAGAGCTCACCCGCGGGACTGACCTGCGGCTGATAGTAGAGGGTGAGCTCGTGGTTGTGCACGGCGGCCCTCAGCTCCTTCTCGAGGCGGAGCCGGGCTCTGCCTGCGTCGGGTTCGCGCCGGCTGAGGACGTGGAAACCGTTGCGCCCTTGCTCCTTCGCGACGTACATCGCGGCGTCCGCTGACTTGAGGAGCACGTCGACGCTGTCTCCGGCGTCGGGATAGAGCGCCACGCCGATGCTCGTGGTGACTCCGATTTCCTCGTCTCCCAGGTCGTACGGCTCGGAGATCGCAGTCAGGATGCGCGTCACGATGACGGACACCTCCGCCTGGCTCACGACCGGTTCGCACAGGATCGCGAATTCGTCGCCGCCGAGGCGCGCCACGGTGTCCGACTCGCGCACGGCCATCTGCAGCGTCGCGGCGACCTTCTGGAGGAGCACGTCGCCCGCGTCGTGCCCCAGTCCGTCGTTGACCGCCTTGAACCTGTCGAGATCGAGCACCATCACGGCGAACGAATCCGACGTCCGCCGCGTTCGCGCGACGGCGTGTGCTAGCCGTTGCCTGAACAGCGAACGATTGGCGAGCCCCGTCAGCTGATCGTAGAGCGCCATGCGCATCAGCCGCTGCTCGGACTGCTTGCGCTCGATGGAATAGCGGATGGAACGGCGCAGCAGGTTGCCGTCCGTCTGCGCCTTCACCAGAAAATCCTGCGCGCCCACCTGCACCGCCTTGACGGCGATGGTGTCGTCCTCGTTGTCCGTCAGCACGATGAGAGGGACGGTCGGCAGCGCCCTTTGAAGGAGCAGCACGGCCTCTAGCCCCTTGGCGTCCGGCAGCTCCGGGTCGACGATGACGATGTCGAAGCACTCCGACTCGACCAGCGCGATGGCCCGAGCGAGCGTGTTCGCGTGGAGCACGCGGTACGAGTGGCCTTCCAGCGGCCGCAGCGTGTCAGCGAAAAACTCCGCGTCGGCCGCGTCGTCGACGAGCAGGACGGTGAGCTCCGACTTGAAACTCTGCACGGGCTCGCGCTCGCTGTCGCGCTCCGCTTGCACTTCCAGCGACCGGCGAATGGTCGCCATGAGTCGATCCTCGTCCCAGGGCTTGTGAAAGACCTTGAGCTGCTCTTCCTCCAGCGCCTTGCGATACTCGGCGTCGAAGTGCTTCAGACCCGTCACGGCGATGTACGTCGCGTCCGGCTGCAGGAGCTTCAGATGCTGGACGAGCATGGTGCCGCCCATTCCAGGCATCGCCAGATCGGTTACAACAACCGAGTAGCGGTAGTCGCGGGCGAGCTCCAGCGCCTCCGCGCCGCTCTCCGCGACATCGGCCTCGATTCCGTCGCGCATCAGCAGCCGTCGGAACGCAAACCGCACGTTGGGCTCGTCGTCGACGAACAGCACGCGTCCCGGCGCCGTTCGCTC
>CAYUAW010000328.1:0-5238 GCA_964442485.1 uncultured Polyangiaceae bacterium | reverse complement strand
ACCGCACGTTGGGCTCGTCGTCGACGAACAGCACGCGTCCCGGCGCCGTTCGCTCGTGCCGGACGCTTCGTTCTCCGAGCTGGCTCGCTTCGGTCCCGCCCATGATCACCTCGACCAAGGGACCATGGCGCACCGCGTTTTGCAAGTGTGCACGATTCAAATTTTACCTGCATTTCAGTCGCTTAGGGCATCACGTCAGAGACGTCGGTACTACTTCGACACCAATGAACGCGCGCTCGGGCATCGCGGGCCGGACGTCGTCGTCCGCGCAGTTTCTGCACGAAACGCGCAGGATACGACTCACACAAATGATGAGCGACGGGCTTTTTGCCCCGCGCGTAGACCTTTGCCACAGCGTCGACCCGAGTGGACACGCCGCGTCGGACGCGCTCACACGTCGATATCGTCGCGCAACAAAAGACGCACCAGATCCGTCTGGGTGACGATGCCGACGAGCTCGTCGTGTGCGTCGAGCACGACGAGCTCCTGACAGCCGGTCTCGACGAAGCGGCGCGCCGCGTCCTTCACACCGTCGCCGACACGCACGGCGTACAGCACTCGAGTCATCGCGTCACTCGCCTTCAGCGCATCGCGGTTCCCGGGGAGACGCGCGATCACACCGACGTCGTTCCTCGACAGGATGCCGATGATCCGCCCCATGTCGTCCTTGACCGGCGACCCCTGGACGCGCTTGAGCGCGAGGCCCCACGCTGCATCGTCGAGCCGCGCGTCCGACGCGATCGTCAATAGCTTCCGCGTCATGATCTGATCGACGGTGGTGGGCATGAAGCCTGCCTCACTATGCGACGGCGCGCGCCTTTCGTCACCGGCGTCCTGGCCCTTGATATCAGCCGCTCGCATCGTCATGCAGGATCCCGATGCAAGTGTCGGGCTAGGCGGTCGTCACCGCGGTCGCCACCGCGATCTGTACCTACAAAGCACGACAGCCCGGACCGGGGTGGGCCCGAGCTGCCGTTCGAACGCGTGGCGCGCCGCGCGTGCGGCGCCCTGTCACATCTGGCTGTAGTTCGGTCCGTCGCCCCCCTCGGGGACGACCCAGCGGATGTTGATGTACGGATCGATCAGATCGCACGTCTTGCAGTGGACGCAGTTCGTCGGGTTCAGGTGAAGCTTCTTCTTCCCGGGCTTCGTCTCGTCGTCGACCATCTCGTAGACGTTCGCCGGGCACGCGCGCGTGCACGGATTGCCGTAGGTGTCCGCGCAATCCGTCGCACAGACGTCCTTGTTGAGGACCTGCAGATGCGAAGGCTGATCCTCCTCGCCCTTCGAGCCGGCGAGGTAGACATCCGACAGCTTGTCCATGAAGAGCTTGCCGTCGAACGGGATGCCGGCCTTGATGTCCTTCAAGCCGCCGACCTCGTCGAGGGGGCGCTTCGTCTCGAAGTCGTCCTCGACGGGCGTCTTCGTCTTGCCGATGAACTGGCCGATGCCCATCGCGAGGCCGTTGCGAAGGAGTCCGCCGACGAGCCCGTCCTTGAAGTTCGAGTGGAAGTTGCGCGCCTTCCACATCTCCTTGCCCGCCCAGGATTCCTCGTACTTCTTCTGGTACGAGGCGAGCTGCTTTGCCGAAGTGTCCTTCGCGACGAGCGCGTCGAACGCAGCCTCGGCGGCGAGCATGCCGGTCTTGATGGCAAGGTGAACGCCCTTCAGGCGCTCCGCGTTCACCATGCCGCCGGAGTCGCCCGCCAGCAGCAGGCCGTCCGCGTAGAGCCGCGGCTGGGCGAACCAGCCACCGAGCGGCACCGTCTTGGCACCGTACTGGATGACCTTGCCGCCCTTCAGGTACTTCTGAAACACCGGGTGCATCTTCATCCGCTGCAGCAGCACCTGCGGGTCGGTGTTCGGATCGGTGTAGTCGAGGCCCACCATGAGGCCGAGCGCGACGAGGTTGTCCTTCATCGAGTACATGAAGGAGCCGCCGTACGTCTTGTCGCCGAGCGGCCAGCCGCCGGTGAGCACCACCTCGCCCGCGGGCATCTGCCCCGCGGGCACCTCGATGATCTCCTTCACGCCCAGGCAGTAGCTCTGCGGGTTCTTCCCGTCGTCGAGCTTCAGGTGGCGGACGGCGTCGCGGGTCAGGCTGCCGCGGGTGCCCTCGGTGAGCACCGTGATCTTCGCGTTCAGGTTGATGCCCGGCTCGAAGTTGCGCTTCTTCTCGCCGTTGTGACCAATGCCCTTGTCACCGGTTCGCACGCCCGTGACCTTCTCGCCGTCGTACTGCATGTACGCGCCGGCGAAGCCCGGGAAGAGCATGATGCCTTCCGCCTCGCAGAGGCCCGCGAGCCAGCGCACGAGCTTCGACAGGCTGCCGATGAAGAGGCCGTGGTCGTGCACCGGCGGCGGCATGACCGGGAGCTTCACCGAGAGCTCGGGGCTCAGCAGGAAGTGCATGCTCTCCTTCTCGACCTTGCAGTCGAGGGGCGCGCCCTTCGCTTCGAAGTCCGGGATGAGCTCGCGCAGCGACGCGGGATCGAGCACCATGCCGGAGAGGCCCATCGCGCCGATCTCCGAGCACTTCTCGACGACGGTGATATTCAGCTCACCGAGCTTGTCGCCCTTCTTCTCGCCCTTCTCGATGGCCGCGTCGTGCTTCTTCGCGAGCTGCATCAGGTGGTATGCACCCGCGAGGCCGGCGGGGCCCGCGCCGACGAACAGCACGTCGACGTCCATCGCCTCGCGCTCGACGCCGTCGTCCTTGGCCTCCTCGTTGTAGTCCTTCGGACGGATGAGCTTCACGTTCTTGTGCTGCGCCGAACGGCCGTCACCCATGAAGAGGAAGGCGACGTTCACGACGGCGATGACCGGAACCGTGGCAATCAGCAGGTACAGCCACTCCATGGGACAATTCTCCAGGCGATGCTGGGCCCCGAGGGAGCGGTGGCCCGCGGTTTCAAAGCGAACGGGGGAAGCATAGTGCTTCCCCCGGACGACAGGCGGCTACTTTGGCGCAGTATTCACCTGCACGAACGAAGGGATCTACGCGAGCTTTTTGATCTCGGTCAGGAGCTCCGGAACCGCCTTGAACAGGTCGGCGACCAGGCCGTAGTCGGAGATCTTGAAGATGGGAGCGTCGGGGTCCTTGTTCACCGCGACGATGACCTTCGACCCAGCCATGCCGGCGATGTGCTGGATGGCGCCGGAGAGGCCGAGCGCGATGTACAGCTCCGGTGCAACGACCTTTCCGGTCTGACCAACCTGCCAATCGTTCGGCACCCAGCCAGCGTCCACGATGGCTCGCGTCGCGCCCACCGCGGCGCCGAGAGCGTCCGCGAGCACCTCGACCGTCTCCTTGTAGCCCTCGGGGCCCTTCGTCCCTCGACCGCCGGAGACGACGATGCGGGCGTCGGCGAGCTCGGGGCGCTCCGACTTCACTTCGGCGAACTCGACCCACTTGGTCTTCAGGCTCGCCGGATCGATGCCCGCGTCGAGCGCGCGCACTTCACCCGACGGTGCACCCGCAGCCGGCGGATCGAAATCCGTCGGGCGGACGCTCACGACCTTGCGGTCGGTGGTGATCTCCACCCACTGGTGCAGGTTGCCGGCGAACATCGGGCGCTTGAACGCCATCTTCCCGCCGATGTCGTCGAGGCCGACGATGTCGCTCGCCATGCCGGCACCGAGGCTCGCCGCCACGCGCGGCAGGTAATCCCGGCCCTGCGCCGTGGCGGACGCACAGATGACACCGGCCTGAGCGGCTTCGGCCGCCTTCAGCGTCGCCTTCGCGAAGCCTTCGGCGGTGTAGCTCTTCAGCGCTGGCGAGCTGGCCGTCCAGATGACGGCGATCCCGTACTTCTTGAGCTCTTCCGCGGCGGCGGTGACGTCGCCTTCACCGGCGACGAGCGCGTGCACCTGGCCGCCCAGCTTCTGGGCAGCCTGCTTCGCGAACGTGATCGCGGGGAGGGTTGTCTTCCGGAGCCCGTTCTTGAGCTCTGCAACGACAAGGACGTTCTTCATCGTTCGATTCTCCTCAGATGACCTTGGCTTCCTCGTGAAGCTTCTTCACGAGGGCGGCCACGTCGGGGACGAGCTGTCCGGCCTTGCGCGCAGGCGGCTCGGCCACCTTCAGCGACTTCACCTTCGGAGCGGGATCGACGCCGAGCTCGGCGAACGTCGTCTCCTTCAGGGGCTTCTTCTTTGCCTTCATGATGCTCGGCAGCGAGGCGTACCGTGGCTCGTTCAGGCGAAGATCCGCCGTGACGACTCCCGGCAACGCGACGTCGACCGTCTCGAGCCCGCCGTCGACCTCGCGCACGACGCGCACGCTCTTCCCGTCGTCGCTCACCGTGACCTTGGACGCGTACGCGGCCTGACCGTAACCGAGCAGCTCGGCGACGATCGCAGCAGCCTGGGCGGAGTCGTAGTCGACGGCCTGCTTGCCCATGATCACCAGGTCCGGCTTCTCTTCCGCGACGATCTTCGCGATCGCGCGCGCCGCTGCGTCGGAGTCGACCTCCCCGTCGTGCTTCACGAGCACGCCACGATCAGCGCCCATCGCCAGGCACTGACGCACCTGCTGGGCGGCGTCCGCGGGCCCGATGCTGACGACCACGACCTCACCGCCGTGCTTTTCCTTCAGCCGCAGGCTCTCCTCGACTGCGATCTCGTCGAAGGGGTTCACGACCCATTTCACGCCATCTTTCACGTACCCCGAACCGTCGCCCGCCACGCGGAGCTTGATCTCGGGATCCGGAACACGCTTCGCCGTGCACAGAATCTTCACGTTCAGGACCTTTCTCCCCGGGAATTGGAGGCTCGCCTCATAGCTATGGGGGACCAGCCTGTCAAGGCGACGCCGTGCGTCAAATATGCAGGCTGGTCGCGCATTTGCGCAGCACCACCATCCGAAACGTTCCAGGCTGGAAGCGCGTTCATTTGTACAGCGGAAGGCCCGCGCACCTTCGCGTGGCGAAGTGTCTCGCGACCGTGGCTCGATTGAGGCGGCACTCTCGATATAATTCACGTCGTGACCCCCACTCGCCGCTACGTCGACGGTGGCCCAACCGTTCGGTTGAGCGACGACGAGCCCGAACGAGAGCCCGTCAAGTGCGACTCCTGTGGTGAGCCCATCACAGGCTCCCCCGCAGGCGCGGGCCTCTTCCTTTGGACGCGAGGTGACGAGGTGCGTTACGAGGAGCCGCCGCTCTGTGAGCGCTGCGCCTACGCGATCGCCGTCGGCGGCACGCTCCAGTGGGAAGGCGAAGAAGAGGGCTGACGGAA
>CAYUAW010000327.1:5967-8692 GCA_964442485.1 uncultured Polyangiaceae bacterium | reverse complement strand
CGGGAAGATCTGCGGCTCGCCGGGATCGGCGATGGCAACCACGGCTTCAGCGTCTACGTCCCCGAGCACTATGTCGACGGGCTCGTTCACGAGATCCAGGTCCGTTTCGCCCGCACGGGTACGCACCTTTCCGGAAGCCCCCGACTGGCAGTGCTCGCGAGGTGAGAGGGCGGGTACCAATCATGGTACGCTTCTTCCGCGCCGCCTCCGGGCTGGTGCCCTTCGACCTTCACGCGGGGTAGCGCTTGGCTGAACGATTCAGAGACAGACTCGAGAGGAAATTCGGCGAGCGCGTTCGGACGCTCGTGGAAGAGGGGATCGTCGAGGGAAAGATGACGTGGGCGGCGTCCGCGCTCCCCCTGGTCCGCGCGATCCTGAGGCAAGCGGCCCGGCGCGACGACGCGCGCTCTCCGGTGCTGCAGGTCGTGTTCGCGCAGTACGACCGGAAGAAGTACGCGGGGGCGCTCGAGCGGTTGCTCGGTGTGCTGTCTTCGCTGGACGGGCTCGAGCACCGGGTGCTGGTCGTCGACAATTTACGGCCAGGCGACTGGTCACACGAGGTCTCGGAGCGTCTCACCCACCTCGGGGGTGACAATTCGGGCTGGGAGTTCTCCGCGTTCGACAAGGGGCTTCTGTACCTCGAGCGAAGCGGAGCGCGGGCAGACGTGTACGCATTCGTCACGGACGCGTTCACCGCCTACGGCTCGGAGTTCCTCTCGCTCATCACGAAGGAGACGGTCGATTTCGTGGCGCGAAATCGTTCGGTCGTCGGCTGGGTGGATGCGTGGCCCGAGGCGACCACCGTGTTCGGGAAGCCCACCGCAGAGTGGGTGAGGACGAGCTTCGTCCTCATGCCTTCCGCCGTCGTGCCGGTCGTTCGGCCCTTCACCTTTCCGTTCGATTCGCGGTCGGTGTTCTCCGGAGATCCCGCGCAGCCTTTCGCTCGCAAGGCGCCGCTCGGCCCCGAGCTGCAGCGCTACATAAAGGAGTGGCTCTCGGGCACGGCGGAGCAGCCTTCGCTCGGAGAGGGATGGCATTCGCAATTCGAGCTCGATCGCGCGACGCTGCCGTTCTTCGAGGACAAGGCCAGGGCGATCCTGCGCGAGCAGCTGGTGTCCGTTCACCTGCGCGCGGCAGACGTCCCCTGCTACGATCTGCGCCTGTTCCGTCGCCTGGAGGCGGGCGGTCGCGTCGCCCACGACCTGGAGCCGTCGGTCCTCGCGCGGTACGCCTGGACGCGCTGGAACGATGCGGACGAGCTGGGTGCGCTCACTCGATTCCGTCATCACCTGGATCGACTCGAGATCCCACGGCTCGCGTCCCACGGTGAGCCGACCACGGTTCTCGTCGAGGGGTGGGTGCTCGGGGCGGTGCCGCCCAGCAGCATTCAGCTTCGCGTCGGGACGAAGGTCTTCATCGCGCGGCGCGACTTGCCTCGCGACGACGTGGTGAGCGCGTTTCCTCGCACACGGGTCGGAAAACCGGGTTTCATCGTGTCCGGGAGCGTCCGCGACCTGCCAGTCGGTGTCCACGACGTCGTCCTGGATTTCGGCGACGGACAGACCGTCTCGCTCGGGCGCATCGAGGTGACACCGCTCGTCGATTCGACGGGCCTGCACAACGTGGTCCCGAGCTCGTGGCCTCGCGGGCGCGCCGTCCCGCTCGCGATACACGGCGAGCTCCGGTCGAGCTACGCCGCGACGAGCGTGTCCGCCCACGTGGATGGCGAGCTGCTCAGCATCCCGACGTTTCTCGGCCCCGCCGTGCTCCAGCCGGGCGGCGTGTTCGCCCAGGAAGTGACGATCAACGGCTATGCGAGTGCCGTCGAAGTGACGGGAGCGCACCTCGTCGAGGTTCGCTTCGCGCTGTCGAACGGCGCGGAGCACGTCGTCGCCTATCCCTTTGCGGTCGCAGCGGCAGAGCATCCGTGCAGCTTGCGGAACATCGCCATCGGCCCGTTCGATCCCACCTCGGGTCTCACGAGCGTCGTCCTCGAGGTGGACCTGTTCGGGGTCGAGCGCGGTGACCGGCTGGTGCTCGAGCGCGACGGCAGGCCCGTCTTCGAGACCGCGGTGAGCGGCGCCACCGACGAGGTCTCCGCCGAGCCACGGCGCGGAGTCCTCTCTATCGAACGACACCTGGACGGCATCCCGCCCGGCACGAGTCCGTTCGCGCTCGTGCTCCGGAGAGGAGAGGAACGCTTGAGCCTGTTCCGGGGTGAGCTCCAGGTGCGCTACCTGCACCCGGAGATTCATCTCGAGCGTCTCTCGGTCGACGTCGTAAGGTCCCAGGCTGCTGCCACGCACCGCCTGTCGCTCGGCGGGTGGGTGAAGAATCACTTCCTCGTGGATTGCCTCATGGTCGAGGTCGACGATGCGCGCGCCGCCATCATCGGGCTCAACGATCTGCGGCCCGACGTGGCGAGCGTGATGCGCGATCCCATCGTCAGCCGCCAGGGGTTCGATGCTCACATCGACGTGGCGGGTATCACTCCCGGTGAGCACGTCGTCCACGTCATCGCGATGCAGAGAGACGGCGAACGCACGCGCGTGAGTCGCCGGGCCTTCTTCGATGAGACGCCGTCCCGGCGCCTGAGCATCGTCTCCGACGATCTCGAGCGTCTTCGTCGTGGGGAGCAGACGCACCTGTACGCGTCGATCGCGCTGCGCGGCGCGATTCACCTCCACCTGGACGACGCGGCGGTCGCGCTGCTCGTGGATGACCG
>CAYUAW010000327.1:0-5867 GCA_964442485.1 uncultured Polyangiaceae bacterium | reverse complement strand
CGCGCTGCCAACGGCACCGTGCGTCGCCACCGGACGCCAGGCACGGCAAGCCCGGGCCGGCGGCTGAAGGTCCTCGTGGCGAGCTGGGAGGTGCCCAGCCGTTATCACGGTGGCGGCGTGTACCTCGCGAATCTGCTCGCACGGCTCGGCGCCCACCACGACATCACGCTGGTACACACCTACGGTCTCGACGAATCGGGGCACGTCGAGGCCGTGCGGCCCTACGTGAACCGCATCATCGGGGTGCCCCGCGTGTTCCGTGCGGCGCAGTATCGCGGCGGCGGTCGCTTTCCGCTCTTCCTCTACGACGTGTACATCCCGGAGCTTCGTCGTGTGATGGAGCTCGAGGTCGCGAGCGGCGGGTACGACCTGGTCGACTACGAATATTCCGCGATGGGGCCGTACGTCGTTCCCGGCATCCCGAGCGTCCTCACGATCTACGAGACCGGCTACACCGCATTGCTGAACTCGGCGTTCGAGCGGGCGACCGCTTCGGAATCGGTGGTCGGCCACCTGGATCAGCTCCTCCGGAGCTTCCACTATTTCACGACGGAGCTGCCCTCCATCTGCCGGCAACTCGTCAACCTGACCGAGGAGGACGCTTCCGCCATCTCCACATATTCGGACGCGAGCGTGTACGTGAACCCGGCGGGGGTCGAGGTCGACGACCTACCCGTCCGGCACGGGCGCATCCGCCACGCAGCGCCCGTCCTGGCGTACGTCGGAAACTTCCAGCATCCGCCCAACGCTCGCGCGGTCACCTTCTTCGCGAAGGAGGTCATGCCGGAGCTCGTGAGGCGCTATCCGGGCGCGGAGTTCCGCGTCTACGGCTCGCGCATCAACGCCGAGGTCAGCGGCCTTCACGGCCGGAATGGCGTTCGGGTGGAGGGCTTCGTCGACGATCTTCGGTCGGCGCTCCGCGAAGTCACGGCGATGGTCGCACCGATCTTCACCGGCACCGGTATCCGCATCAAAGTGCTGGAGGCGTTCGGTGCGGGGGCGCTGGTCATCGGTACGGATCTGAGCGTCCGCGGGATCGCGGTGGTCGACGGACAGCACTTTCTCCGCGCGAACACCGCGGCGGAGTTCGTGCGGGCCGTCTCGCGTGCCTTCGAGTCGTCGTCCGAGGCGGCGGCCATCGCCCGCGCAGGGCGCGAGCTGGTCGCGCAGGGGCACAGCTGGGAAGCCGTCGCTCGCCGTCGAGAAGCGATCTGGCAAGCGACGCTGGCCGACGCGAACCGCGCCACGGTGATATCACCCACGCAGCCCGGGCACATCGTGAACGGATGACAGCGGCATCCGTCGACCAGCAGCGCGGAGTCGTTCCAGCGGCGGGCGATATCGAGCTACATCAGGTTCTTCTGCTGAACCGTCCAGACCGCCTTGTCGCTGCATAGATCGCAGCTCGGACCGACGAACAGCTTCTTCATCGTCGTGTCGGCCGCTAGCTGCCAGCGGAGCCACGCTGCCGTCGCTGCGAGAAAGCCCTTGGCCATCTTCGGGTCGGTGGCGGGGGCGGTCGCGACGGTGAGGTGACTGGCGCCGACGACGTCGCCGTACCAGACCGGTGTCATCGCGTCCATGAAGTCGATGTCGCAATTGGGGCGCGCGAGGTCGCCGGTGATGAGACCGTCGCCGCCGGAGTCGCCGCAGATGAACGCGGCGGGCTTCTTCAGGTTCTGATTGTCGGTGTGCGGATCCATCGTTCCCCCGTCGAGGTGCATCGTCGTGGTGAGGCGTGCGTCCGCGGCGATCTGGAACGTGGCGAGCGAGCCTGCGGAGTGACCCATGGCCGCGATCTTCGTCGTGTCGAGCTTGCCGAGGTAGGTGCTGCCCTGACGGGTGTTCTCTGCGATCATCCAGTCGATGGCGGCAGTCATCTGCGGCCCTTGTGGCGTCGTGTTGTACGCGAGGATCGCGAAGCCGTGCGACGCGAGGTGATTCAGCAAGGTCAGGTAGTTCGACGGCGTCGCTGTGGCGCCGTTCCCCCAGATCACGATGGGATGCTTCAGGCCGTTCTTCCCGAGCTCCATCGGAAGGAACGCCGTGTAGCCGTTCATCGGACCGGTGCTGTTGACGGTCGTGGGCGTGAACGGCCCCTTCGTGCCTGGGTCCGTGATGGGCGGGAAGACTCCGGTGTCCGCTGTCGACGCAGCGCCGCCCGCGCCGGCCGAACCGGAGCCGCCGCTCGAGCTCGCCCCGCCGGTGCCGGGCGCGCCGCTCGTACCAGCCCCTCCCCCCGTCCCGGAGCCTGCACCGCTCGTCCCTGGCGAGCCGGCGATGCCGGCACCGCCGCCCGAACCCGGGAGCTGGCCCCCCGCCTTGGACGCTCCCCCGGTGCTGCTGTTCGGTGCCGCACCGGACGCTCCGAGAGCGCCGCCCGCGCCCGTCGGAGCGGCGCCGGGTCCGCCGCCGCTCTCCGCGACAACGGAGCCGCCCGCGCCAGCGTGGCTGACGCTCGTGGTCGCCGAGCCGTCGCACGCCGCACAGAGCGTCAGACTCGCGGCGAACAGCGCGGCGCGTCCGACATCGCACCTCGAAAGGTGGAACGTCTTGATCCGGATTCGCGTTCTCACGAGCGAACGATAGGCAACACTGCGTACGCAGTCCTTTCGCGGTCACTACAAGGCAGCTACAAAGGCGTCCCCGTGCGCGCATTGGCGGCCGGAATGGGGCGTGATCGATGTTCCGCGGGCTTTCAGCCCGAGAGCAGCTCGTGGAGCTTCTCGGCGAGCTCGGTCCTGGTGTACGGCTTGGGCAGGAACGACCTTCCCGTGAGCAGGTCGTCGTCGGGCGCCGTCGCATACCCGGACGCGAAGAGGACTTGAAGCCCAGGGCGCGCACGTTGAAGCTCTCGCGCGACGCTCGGCCCGTCCATTCCGGGCATCGCGACGTCGCACACGACCGCGTCGATGTATCCGGTGTGCCGCGCGGCGCACTCGAGTGCCTCCTGGCCACTGCCGGCGGAGAGCACCTGGTATCCCAGGCTCTTCAGCATCCGAACGGTGGTGTTCCTCACGAGTTCCTCGTCGTCGACCACCAGGATGCACCCCTTGCCCTGGAGCGGCGACGGCGCGGGCATCGACTCCTTGCGTATCGCAGCGTCCTCCAGCAGCGGAAGAAGGACGCGAAAGCGAGTCCCCTTGCCGGGCGTGGTGTCGACGTCGATGTAACCGCCGTGCTGCTTCACGATACCGTACGAGCTCGCGAGGCCGAGCCCCGTCCCGCTCACCTTCGTCGTGAAGAACGGATCGAAGATCTTGGTCCGGGTCTCCTCGTCCATCCCGATGCCGGAGTCGGAGACCTCGAGAACGGCGAACGTCTTCAGGGCGCCCGAGCCGACGGTGGTGTGCAGGGTCGAACCGACTCGGACGCCGACGTGGCCGCCGTTCGGCATCGCCTCTCTCGCGTTGACGACCAGGTTCACGAGCACCTGCTCCAGCAGCGAAGGATCCGCTCGGACGTGAATGCCGGAATCACTGGTGATGGCGAGATCGATGTCGGCGCCCACCAGACGCCGGAGCATCCGCTCGACGTTGGAGACCATCGCCGAAAGGTCGATGACCTTGTACGCGACCGGCTGTTTGCGGGCGAAGGCCAGGAGCTGCCGCGTCAGCTCCGTGGCGCGTGACGCGGCATGGCGGATGGTGCCGAGATCTTCGAGTGCGCTCGGCGGGCACTGCTCCTCCACCAGCTCGAGCGCACCGACCATTGCCGCGAGCAGGTTGTTGAAGTCGTGCGCTATACCGCCCGCGAGACGCCCGATGCTCTCGAGCCTGTGCGCGCGACGGAGCTCCTCTTCCAGGTGGTGCGGCTCCGTCACGTCCATGATGGTCCCGACCAATCGAACCTTGTCGGCTTCGTGGAGCACCCTCGCGAAGGCACGAGCCCACCTTGTCATCGCGTCCTGCCCCACGATTCGAAACTCGTGTTCGAAGGTGTCGCCGTGCGCAGCGGAAAGCGCGCGCTCGGACACGACCGCGACCGAGCTACGGTCGTCCGGGTGCACGCTGCCCAGGAATTCCTCGAGGCTCGAGAGACCGGGAACGAGCCGGAAGATCGAGCTCAGGTTGTCCGACCAGAAGCCGAGCCTGGTAAAAGGATCGATCTCCCAGACGCCCATCTTGGCGGCGGCAAGAGCGAGGTCGAGCCGCGCCGAGCTGTCATGCAGTGCCTTCTGCGTCTCGATGAGCGCGGAGATGTCCGTGAAGGTCGTCACCGAGCCGCTGACGGTGCCGGAGGCCGAGCGGAGGGGCTGAGCGGCGACGCGGACCCATTTGCGCGCGTGCTCGCCAGCTTCGAGCTCGAAGAGCTTCGCGGGCTCCGGCGCACCAGTCGCGAGCACCTTGAGGCTCGGATACTCCCTTGGTTCGAGCGGCTGACCACTCTCCGTCCGCAGCCGATAGCCAGGAGCGAAGACGCTGCTCTTTCCCAGCAGGTCGTACTCGTTCGTGGCCCCGAACAGGCGGACCGCGACCGCGTTGCAGGCGAGCACCCGCCCGTCCGAGCCACGCAGAAGGACGGCGTCCGGGAGCGAGTCCACCAGCGTGCGGTACCGCGTCTCGCTCTCTCGAACGGCCGCCTCCGCGATGGGCGGCGTCGAGATGTCCTGCATGAAGATGACGAGCCGAGCCGGCTCGACGTAAACGTACGAGAGGCGGAGGAGCATCGTCGCCTCCGTTCGATCGTACCGGCGCACTGCCATTTCCCGGACGACGGTCGTCTTCTCCGCGACCGCGCGGCTTGCGTCTTCCTGTGTCTGCGGCTGGTCTCCGTAGAGGTGAGACATGGAGCGCCCACGGAGCTTCGCGAGCGCCGGGTTGTGCGCGCGGCCGGCGGCGTTCACCTCGTCGAGCACGAAATCCCCGTCAACGACACGGAACGCGTACGCCGGAATGGGCACGTGTTCCAGTATGTCGAACGAGCCGCTCATGAGATCCTCCCTGGCCCGCGCGGCGACGCGAGTTCCTCCCAGGATAACGAACCTCGGGCGGTTTTCCCATGCTGTCCTTGACCACGATGGGCGAAAATTCCAATCCGACCGCGCGCCAGGGCGGAGGCTGGACTCGCGCAGTCTTTGCACACGTGAAGATCAGATGATCTTGTCCAGCGTGATTGGCAGATCACGGACGCGCTTGCCCGTGGCGTGGAAAACGGCGTTGGCGATGGCCGCTGCGGCGCCGGTGAGCCCGAGCTCGCCGATGCCCTTTGCGCCGAGCTCGTTCACGTGAGGGTCGACCTCGTCGACGAAGAGCACGTCCACCGCCGGCACGTCGGCGTTCACCGGGACGAGATAGTCGGCCAGATCCCGCGTGACGACGCGGCCATCGCGCAGGTCGTATCGCGTCTGCTCGGTGAGCGCGTAACCGACTCCCCAGACCATCCCGCCCATGAGCTGACTCCTGGCCGTCTTCGCGTTCAGGATCTTCCCGGCGGCGAACGCCCCGAGGAGCCGGCTGACGCGTACCTCGCCGAGGTCCGGGTCCACTCGGACCTCAGCGAACTGTGCCCCGAACCCACGCAGGGAGTAGCCCGCGCGATCCTCGCTCTCCCTGGTGCTCGCCTCCACCACGATCTCGGGGCGCTGGCTGCGCGAGAGCACGTCCACGTAGGCGTCGCGCCGCCCGGAATCGAATTTCGCGAAGAGAACCCCGTCGGAAGCGTCGAGCTGTTCCAGCGACAGGCCGTGCAGTGGCGAGCGCGCGTCGCCGACAGCGAGTTCGGCGAGCTGTCTCCTCAGTTCGAGCCCGGCGCGGTGTACCGCGGGCCCGGTGCTCGCTGCAGTCTGAGACCCGGCCGACATCGGGGATTCCGGGAAGGTCGTGTCGCCGAGCTCGAAGCGCACCCTCTCGAGAGGTAGCCCGAGC
>CAYUAW010000326.1:0-8707 GCA_964442485.1 uncultured Polyangiaceae bacterium | reverse complement strand
CACACCGAGCTCGCCAACATGTTCCTCATCGAGGCGGAGCGTGGGTGCTCGCGCGGCTGTCAGTACTGCGTGATGCGGCGGTCGACCAACGGCGGCATGCGCATCGTGCCGAAGGAGGTGATCCTCGACACCATCCCCCGGGATGCGCGACGCGTCGGCCTGGTCGGTGCGGCGGTGAGCGATCATCCGCGCATCGTGGAAATCCTGCGAGCCCTCGCCGAGCGCGGCGCGGAGGTCGGCCTCTCGAGCCTCCGCCCCGACCGGCTGAAGGAGGAGATGGTGGAGGCGCTGAAGCTCGCCGGCTACCGTACGCTGACCACCGCACTCGATGGCGCGAGTGAGCGCCTGCGCGGCGTGATCGAGCGGCGAGGTCGCGAGCCGCACTACATCGCCGCCGCCGAGCGCGCCAAGCGCCACGGCATGGATCGCATGAAGCTCTACCTGATGCTCGGGTTGCCGAGCGAGACCAGCGCGGACGTCGACGAATGCGCGGCCTTCGTCACCGAGCTATCGAAGGTGCTGCCCGTCGCGCTCGGCGTCGCGCCGTTCTGCGCGAAGCGCAAGACGCCGCTCGACGGCGAACCCTTCGCCGGCATCGACGTCGTCGAGGATCGCATCCAGCGCCTGCGCAGCGGGCTCCGCGGCAGAGCCGATCTGCGCTCGCCGAGCGCGCGCTGGGCATGGGTGGAGTACGCGCTTTCGCAGGGCGACGAGCAGGAGGGGCTCGCGGTGATGCGCGCCGTGCGGAACGGCGGCCGCTTCGCGGATTTCCGTCGCGAGCTGCTCGAGCTCGGCTACGTCACGCGCGGTCCGACGGGCCCCCGCGTGCGCGCGCTCGGTGCTGTGCGCGCTCCCGTCGGAATCCGTCTTCCCGTCGCGCTCGCTTGATCTTGCCAAGACGCAGCGCGTAGGTCGCGCAAGAGCGTCGACTCACACACCTTTGAGGGTTGCGACACGGGCCGAGCCCAGTGCAAAGTCTCGAGCATGCGGAGCCCCACGCGCAGCCTGTGCGCATCCCTGGCCTCGAGCGCCGCGGTGGGCGCGCTGCTGCTCGCGAAGCCCGCGCACGCACAGATCAAGGAGCCCGGCTCACACCCGAGGTACACCGTCGAGCTCGAGCCTCACTTCGTGCTGCAGTGGACGTACGCCGACTGGGACAGCGACGGCCTCGGCGTCGGCGGCAGAGTGTCGATCCCCGTCATGGACAACGGACCCGTCACGACGATCAACAACAGCCTGGCGGTCGGCGTGGGTCTCGACTGGGCTCACTTCGGTGGTACCTGCAATGCGACCTTCCGGATCAACAATCGCCCGGTGGGGGCCGATTGCACGGCCAACCACTTCTGGATCCCCGTGGTCGCACAGTGGAACTTCTGGTTCACACCCGTGGTCAGCGCCTTCGCCGAGCTCGGCTTCGCGATCCAGCACGCGAGCTTCGACGAGTCGTGCGGTCCCGGCGTACCCGCCCCTTGCGGCCTGAGCGACTCTTACACCCGCGCACGGCCCGTGTTCCTGGTGGGCCCACGCTTCACGCTGTCGAACGTGTTCGCGATCACCCTTCGCATCGGCATTCCGTACCTGACCATCGGCGGCTCGTTCTACCTGTGACCGACCCGGTTGGCGCCGTCATCGGGGCTCACCTCGAGCACCCGGACGTGCTCCCCCCGCAGCGTGAGTTCCCGGTCCAGGGCTGGGTGACGAGCCGCGTGCCGGTGCGCGGCGTGTTCGTGGATGGCCGGGACCCGGCGCCGCTCGAGCTCAGGCACCGACCGGACGTCGTGAAGGCGATGCCGGACGCGCCGCATGCGAGCGGCTTCTTCGGCATCGCACGCCAGGGCCACCTGTCGTCCGGTGCGCTCGCGCTGCGGTTCGTCTTCGACGACAGCAGCGTCATCGTCCGCTTCGCGCCGTCTCCGGAGAGCGACGCCGTGCTCGAGGCCCGCGCCGCACGGCGCGCGCGTGTCCTTTCCGTGCTCCGCTGCCTCCGCTGCGAGAGGCCATTCTCGAGCTCCGCGTACGCGCCGGACATGGCCGCGCTCCGCTGCGACGGCTGCGGAGCGACGTACGACTGCTCCCAGGGGCCCTTCGACATGCTCCCCGACGAGGCGCGCGCGCCGCTCTCGCTCGGCAACGACGGGAACATCTCGCAGAACGCCTACGACCCCTTCGCGCTGTCGTTCGTGAACGAGGATCCCGGCGCCCTCGTGCTCGACTGCGGCGCCGGCCTCCGCAAGCAAGAGCACCGGAACGTCGTGAACCTGGAGGTGGTGCCCTATCGCAGCACGGACGTGCTCGCCGACAACGAACGGCTTCCCTTCGTGGATGGCGCGTTCGACCGCGTGATGTCGCTCGCGGTGCTCGAGCACGTCCAGAACCCGTTCGCCGCCGCGAGCGAGCTCTGCCGAGTCCTCAAGCCGGGGGGAAAGCTCATCGCGGTCGTGCCGCTCCTTCAGCCGGTGCACGCTTATCCGCACCACTATTTCAACATGACCGCGGAGGGGCTCGCGCGGCTCTTCTCGGAGCGCATCGACATCGTCGAGCGGAGCGTTCCGGCGAGCGGGCTTCCGATCTGGGCGCTCACGTGGATTCTGCGAAGCTGGGCCGAGGGCCTCCCGGAGGCCACACGCGCCTCGTTCCTCGACCAGCGCGTCGGCGATCTCCTCGGTGAGGGCCACGAGTACCTGGCGCGCGACTTCGTCACCGAGCTGCCGCGAGAGAAGAACTTCGAGCTCGCCGCCACGACCATGATCGTGGGAACGAAGCGCGGCTGAAGGCGTCGCGGCCTACCCCGCGCTGCGCGCGGCCTTCGACACGACGCGCTCGAGCTCGGTCAGGTCGAACGGCTTGGAGAGCTTCCGGTTCGGCACCGTCGCGAGGAACGCCGCCGCTCGCTCGGTGAACGCGCCGCCCGTCATGAACACGATTCGCTCCTCCACGCCGGGCCGCTCGGCGCGGAGCGCCGTGTACAGGTCCATGCCCGACATGCGCGGCATCAGGAGATCGCAGAAGATCAGATCGAACTCCGCGCCCGAGAGCACGAAATCGAGGGCCGTTCGCGCGTCGGTCGCCACGGTGACGTCGTGGCCTTCGGACAGCGTCCGGCGCAGCATGTCGGCGACGAGCGGTTCGTCGTCCACGACCAGGACGCGGGCGCGCGCCCTCCGCGTCGACGACTCCGCGGGGACGCCCACGGTGGATGGAAGCGGCTCCTCCTTCTGCGGCGCGATGCGCGGGTCGTCTTCCGCGAGCGCGGGCAGCGTCACGCGAAACGTGGTGCCGGCACCGACGACGCTGGTCACCGTGATCTCGCCGCCGAGCGACTTCACGATGCCACGCGAGATGGGAAGGCCGAGCCCGGTCCCGAGCCCCCGCGGCTTTGTCGTGAAGAACGGGTCGAAGACGCGCCCGACGATCTCCGGGGGAATGCCGCTGCCCGTGTCGCTCACCTCGATCACGACCCGACCGTCCCGGCCGAACGCCTTCACGCGGATCTCGTTGTCGTCGGGGCGACCCTCCTTGATGGCGTGGCCCGCGTTCACGAGCAGGTTGACGAAAACCTGCTCGAGCCGCGTGGGGCTCGCGTCGACGAACGGCAGGTCCTCGTAGACCTCCACGATGCGCGCCTTCCTTCGGAGCTCGACGCCCGCCACCTTGATGGCAGCCGAGAGCGATCGCGGCACGCTGACGGGCTCGCGATTCGTCTCCTCGGGTCGCGCCAGCGTGCGCAGGTCGCCGACGATGGTGCTCACGCGGCGCGCGCCGTGCTCCGCCTCGGCAAGGCGCTCGAGCAGCCCCTCGAGGCGGGTCTCGTCGCCGTCGAAGCGCGGCAGCTCGCGCATCAGGTACTGCAGATTGAGCATCAGGTACGCGAGCGGATTGTTTATCTCGTGCGCCACGCCGGCGGCGAGCGTCCCCACGGCGGAGAGCCGATCCGCGCGCACCAGCTGCGCCTGCACGCGCCGTCGCTCGCTCAGATCGTGAGCGACGCCGAGGAGCGCCGTCTCGCCGCCGAACTCGATGACCATGGAGTGAAGGTCCACGAGCACGCCGCGGCCGTCCTTGTGCAGGAGCCGGATGCGCGTCGGTGGCACCGGCGTACGAGTCGAAAGCAGCAGCTGGATGATGCGCCGCGCGAGCTGTCTGTCGTCGGGGTGCACGTGCTGGCGGAGGGGGATGTGCGTCACTTCCTCCATCGTCGAGTACCCGAGCAGGCGGATCGACGCGGGGTTCGCGTACATGAAGCGCTCCCTCGTCCCGAGGCCGATGGCGCCCGGCGCGGCGTCGAGCAGCCGGCGAAAGCGTGCCTCCGACTCGGCGAGCGCGCGCTCGGCGCGGCCCTCGGACGACATGGGATAGAAGAAGAGCACGACCGCGCTGCGCCCCGAGATCCGGGTGCGGCTCCCGACCACGTGCACCCGGGTCGGGTCGCCCTCCGCGGAGGCGACGGTCGCGTCGAGCGACAGCGTCGGAGCTTCCGGAGGCGCGGCGAGCCAGACCCGGAGCCCTTCGGTCGCGGCCTCGTCGAGCGCGAGGTCCGGCGGGATCGAGCGCGGCGTACGACCGAGCAACTCTTTCATGCGCTCGTTCGCGAACTCGACCTCGTGCCCTCCGCCGGAGCTCGCCGCGACGACGATTCCGAGGCTCGTCCGTCGGAGGGCGTCCACCACGGCCGGTGCGGTTACCGCTCCGGCGGTCGCTTTCGAGAGAGGCTCCACGGGTGCTGCACTATACCGCTCGAACGGCGCGCGCTCTGCCCCTCGGCCGCTCGCCGCCGCGGGATTTGTAGTTCAAATTCCGGCCCGCGGCGGGCCGACGGCGCCCTTCGCCGCAAATGCCTCGAACGCGCTGTTGCCCGGCACCGTCGCTCGTCTTAGATGTGGGTCCCGATGAAGCAGTTCTCACAGCTCATCCAGGCGGCGTTCATCGTCGTCGCCGCGGTGGCGGTCTACTCCTTCGTCACCGCGGCCCGCGACGGCGAGCGTCGGAGGCTCTGCGCGCCGCTCTGCCACCTGCGCCCGAACTACGCCGCCAGGAATCGCACTGCACCGGACTTCGAGCGCCCCAGCATCGGCCCCGGCGGAGAGACGACGCTTCGTCTCTCGAAGTACCGCGGCAAGGTGGTCGTCCTCAACTTCTGGACGAAGAACTGCCGGCCTTGCCTCGAGGAGATGCCGTCTCTCGCCGAGCTCACTGCGTCGCTCTCGAAGGACCCTGACGTCGCGATCGTGACCGTTTCCACGGACGACAGTCTGGACGATGTGAAAGCGACACTGAAATCCGTGCTCGGCGGCGCGCCGCCGTTCGTGGTCGGCGTCGACCCGGAATCGGACGTCGTCGCCGGCAAGTACGGCACGAAGCTCTATCCCGAAACCTGGCTGATCGATCCCCGGGGGGTCATCCGCGCTCGCTTCGACGGCGCCCGAGACTGGACGAGCCCCCTCGTTCACGACCTCATCGACGAGCTGAAGCAGCCGATGTCGTGCTCTGTCGAGATGGAAAACGGCCGCTCGATGGGAGAGGATCTGACGACGTGCGAGGACATCGAAGGCTGAGTTGCGCCGTCCTGACCAAACCGTGACGGACATCTGACCCCACGCCTGGGAACGCATACTTTAGCGTGATGCGCAGGATGAGCCTGCCCCTCCCGATCATCGCGTTCTTCGTCGTTCACTGGGTCTCGAGCATCTTCTTCCAGACCTTCTACCTGCACCGTTACGGCGCGCACCGCATGTTCAAGTTCGCGCCCGGCTGGGAGCGCGTCTTCCACCTGGCGACGTACCTGTGTCAGGGCTCTTCGTACCTGAACCCGCGTGGCTACGCGATCCTGCACCGCATGCACCACGCGTACTCCGACACGGAGAACGATCCGCATTCACCCCGGGTGTCCGGCAATCCGTTCACGATGATGAACAAGACCCGGGACATTTATCGTGACATCAACCGAGGTCGCTTCCCGGTGGAGGCGCGCTTCGACGGGGGCTACCCTTCCTGGCCGGCGCTCGATCGCTTCGGGTCGCGCTGGTTGTCGAGCGTGCTCTGGGGCGTCGCTTACTCCGGGTTCTACCTGGTGTTCGCCACCGCGAGCTGGCAGTTCCTGTTGCTGCCATTCCACTTCTTCATGGGCCCCATCCACGGCGCCATCGTGAACTGGTTCGGGCACTGGCTCGGGTACCGGAATTTCGATCAGGACGACGAGTCGCGGAACACACTGGTGTTCGACTTCCTCACCATGGGGGAGCTCTTCCAGAACAACCACCACCGCTACGGAGCCCGCGCGAATTTCGCGGTTCGCTGGTTCGAGATCGATCCGTCCTTCGCCGCCGTGAAGGTCTTCGAGAAGCTCGGGATCCTCGAGCTCACGAGCGAGACGAAACGCAACGCGCCCGCCCGCGAGCTCGCCGTCTCTCCAGCGGAGTAGGGGTCGCCGACCCCCATAATGGCGTTTGGGGTTGAGCAAGTGTCGCCTTGAGGTAACGCTCGGCGCCGTTGCCGAGGCTCCGCCGACTTGCCCCTGAAGAGACCGTCGTTCTCGCCGCGAGCGTCCTCGCGCTCGCATACACGCTTTCGCTGTTGTGGCTGGCCCACCGGAACGGTTCGCTGCGCGGAGACGACATCGTCTTCTTCTCCGACGCGCGGCGTTCGCGCTTCCTGGACTTCATCGCGGAGCCGATGGACGTGCACGCGGTCCCATTGCATCGCGCCGTCACATATCTGGTCACGGCGCTCGGCAGACCCTCGTTCGACCGCCTCCTCGTCTTCATGGCCGCCGTCCACGTGCTCGGCGTCGTGTGCCTGTACCGCGCGCTCGAGACCTTCGCGCCGAATCCCGGGAACGCCGTCGCGACGTTCTGGTACGCGACCTTCGTCGAGCTGATCTGCCTCTTTCTGTGGTGGACGTCGGCGCTTCACCGGTTCCCGTACGTCGCGCTCTCGGCGATGGCGCTCTACGCCTACGCGCGCTTCCGGCGCGAGCAGACGCCGAGGTGGGCGCTCGCGGTCTTGCTCGCGGTCGTGGCCGCGCTCGGCTTCTTCGAAAAGGGCGTCGTCATCCCGTTGATGCTCGCCGCCATCGAGGCATCTCTCGTCTTCGAGACGGACGCCCGGGACAGAGCCAGGAACTGGCTTCTCGTCGGCGGCATCGGTGCGATTGCTCTGTCGTACTTCGCGGCGTGGAGGTGTGCGGTGGGCCACGACTGGTCCGCACTGTCGCTCGAGCCTTCGCGGTTGCTCGTGTACGGCGCGTCCAGCCTTCGCATGCTGCTGTCGGCCACCGTGGGCCGCGTCTACGAGTGGGTGTGGGCCGCGGCGGTCTTCTGGGTGCTCCTCATCGGCGTGACGATCCGGCGTGCGCCGCGCACCGCGCTCCTGTGGATCAGCGGCCTTTTGGTCGTGACCGCGAGCCTGCTGTCGACGGGCATCTCGGTCGCGCGCTTCCAGGTATGGGGCAACATGCTGCCGTACTACTCGCATCGCTATTACCCGGACGTCATGTTCGTCGTCGTGGTGTTCGTGGCGCTGGTCTGGCAGCGGGCGTTTCCGAGCGGCGCCTCCGCCTTGCGCGGCCGGCGGAGCCGCAGGCTATCTGCCACGTCGGCGATCATGGCCATGACGGCGCTGTCCATGGTGTCGCTCATCAGCGCTCACCGGCTCATGAAGACGTCCTATCCCGAGACGCTGGAGAGCAAGAAGTACATCGACAACGTCGTCGCCGGCATCGACGCGCTCGAGAGGACGCATCGCCCCCTTGCGTTCGTGGATGGTACGGTACCGACTCACTTGAACCCCCTCGGAGGCGACAGCGCGCGACACTCGATCCTGCTGCACGCCCTGGGCTACCGCGCTCGCTTCTACGACGTGCGGCTCGCGCGACGCGGCAGGGGTGTGTACAGGATCGCGGACTCGGGAAGGATCGAGCTCTTCTCACACAAGTGAACGGCGTGCTCGCCGTCCGCTCACTTGCCCTCGTATTCACACCGTGCGTCGCAGGTCTCGTGAACCGTCACGCGCTCGAGTGCGGGAAGCACGGGCTTCATCCGCTCCCAGATGAAGCGCGCCAGGTGCTCGCTGGTCGGATTTTCGAGACCGGGGACCTCGTTCAGGTAGTGATGGTCGAGGACATCGTAGAGAGGCCGCCAGGCTGCCTCCAGGATGTCGTAGTCGATGAACCAGCCCGTCTCCTCGTTCACCGGACCGCTGATGGCGATCTCGACCTTGAAGCTGTGGCCGTGCAGGCGCTGGCACTTGTGACCCTGGGGCACCTTGGGGAGCCGGTGGGCCGCCTCGAAGCGGAGTTCCTTGACGAGTCGAACGTTCACGAGGCGAGGACCTTAGCAGCCGTGGGCACGGAGGCCAGGAGCGCCTGGAGAGCGGCGCCCTGCGACACGAGCTCCCTCGCGAGGAGCCGCGCGGCCTTGCCCCGGTGCGAGCGGTCGCTCTTCTCCTTCTCGCTGAGCTCCGCGCTCGTCCGGCCGACATCGGGAAGATAGAGGAGCGGGTCGTAGCCAAACCCGTTCTCGCCCTTCGGCGCCTCCGCGATGAGCCCCTCGTACGTTCCGGCGCTCTCCGCCAGCACATGCCCCTCCGGTGAGACGAGGCACATCGCACAGACGAAGCGCGCCGTCCGCCGCATCGAAGGGATGCCGACCAGGGCGCGGAGGAGCTTTTCGTTGTTGGCGCGGTCGCGCTCGTCACGAGTACCGGACACGCC
>CAYUAW010000325.1:0-8718 GCA_964442485.1 uncultured Polyangiaceae bacterium | reverse complement strand
CACGAGGACGGGGCCGCCTTCCACGCCGATGAGCTGCGCGGAAACGCCGACCCAGACATGCCCCTGACGGACGATCTCCTCCGAGAGGCTCGCGTATTCGGGGTTGGCGTCGGCTCCTCCGCTCACGTTCAGCCATTCGACGATCACGGTGCCGCTCGCGTCCGCGATGCGCGCGGGGCGTCGCACGACGATTCGCGTACGGTACGCGGCGGTGGTGCTCGGTTCGAGGCTCCAGCGGCCGTCGTCGGTCAGCGCACCGTTCGCGTCGTAGGCCGTCGCCATTCCGGCAGCGAAGTACTCGTGATCGACATAGCCGTCGGGCGGCCCGGACGGCCCCGCTGCCGCCAGGAACAGGCCGTTTCCACCGGAGATCTCTTCCGAAACGTCAGCGGTGGGCCCGGAGGGTCGTTCGCGCGGAACAGGCCCACCTGCGTCACCCGGTGCGGGCTTTGTGCCGTCCGTCTTCGAGCAAGCAGAAGCGAGCGCGACGAAGAAAGCTCCGCACGCAATGAGCAATGTCGTCTTCATGTCGGTTGCTGACGTTCGATACCGCCCGCGTGGCAGACGATTCTTCTACGTGCGCCCCCCCTTGGCCAGGGCTCGGGCGAGGACAAAAGGTTGACCCGATCTACCTGGGCCGAACCGTCGCCAGCGTCACGAAGTCACATCGAAACGGCCAGGCCCGTGGTGTCGCCCGAGCGGATGAGGTGGGCGGCGACCGCCGCAGCGAGCAAGGTGTTGGTCGACCGACGCGGTGAGTCACGATAAACGAGGACCGCAACGCCGGCGTGCCGGATCCCGCTGTCGAGAGCGCAGGTGAGAAAAACCGGATCGTGGACGACTCCATCGGGCCCCGTGAAGACGGACACCGCCGTTGGCGGCACAGCGTCTCCACCGATTGCGATGGTCATCGTGAGCATCTCGCCCTGCCCTTCCGTGAACCGGCTCGTCAGAAAGGCGAGCAGGCCGTCCGGAGCGCGATGCTCCCCCTCGGATGCCGCGAGATAGAGCCCTCGCTCGCCGAAGAGGTAAAGGTGGGCCCCTGCTGGCCGGGTCTGGTCGCAGATCAGCCGGAGCGCGCGCTGCACCCGCATGACACGAGTCTCCGCGCCGCTCATGGCCTCCGTCACCAGCGCGTCATGCGCCTGCAGACCGATCCCGCTGGTGCGGGCACTGGTCGATTCGAACGCCCCCGGTCCGTACGACGGAAGCGAACCGCCGCGAACGGCTTCCTCCATGAGGCGCTCGTAGCGTGCACCGAGCGGCGATCCGTGCCGGTGTCGGTACTCACGCGCGGTCAGGCTGGCGTACTCGTTCACCGCGACCTCGTCCCCGGCCCATATCGCGACGCGAGCGCGCGCCTCGTAGGACGCGCCGAGATTCAATCCGGTGATTCCGTATTCGACTTGCTCACGGATGACGCGCTCCAGCGACTCGGCGGCGCGCGCGTGGTTGCCGAGCTTCGCGTCGGCGAGCGCCGTCGCCCGCGACAGCTCGTGCGCGACGACGCCGATCTCGAGCTCCGCGCAGACGCCGAGCGCGCGCTCCCCGACGTCGAACGCCTCCTTCGCGTCACCCTGCGCGGTGAGCGTCTCCACGAGCCCCGCGCTGGCCGGCGCGAACGCGGGAAGCGCGCGGGACGGGTCGTCTGGAGACGGAGAGGACGTGACGAGTGCGAGCTCGTATTCGTGGCGGGCTGCTTCCAGGTTCCCGCGGATCTGCTCGAAGCGGCCCCTGGCGAGGTGGCAATACGGAGCCCAGCCCGGAAACTTGGCCGCCAGCGGCTCGATCCGATCGATGACCTGCTTCAGACCGGTGAGATCGCTCGCCATAGCATGCGCCGCGACCTCGATCATCAGTGAGCTGGTGAACATCTGGCGTGCACGAGCCGTGATCTCGAGGAGCTCGGCCTTTCGACGGAACCGCTCGGCCCCCTCCCAGTCACCTTGCTGCAACCGGACGACCTTCCGCAGGTAGAGCGCGTGCACCTGCTGGAGCTGATCCTGCTCGAGCAGCTCGGCCCAGCGCGCCGCGGACGCGATACCCATCTGCGCCTCCACGGAGCCGATCCCGGAGGCGATGGCGTGGCGAATGACGGCGAGCGACTCCACCTGGTCCGGCGTCATGTGTCCGAGGCGCGCGTACACGTCCTTCCACCGGCGGCGCGCGCGCTCCGGCTGAGCGAATGCCCGGGCTTCCCGCGTCGCCATCGCGTTGTGCAGGATGGCGTCGACGCCGGGAGCCAGCGGCGCGAACGGCTCGAGGAGAGGCGGAAGCGATCGAACGAGACACACGTCCTGGCACCTCGACCCGATCGCGATCGAGATGGCCACGTAGTGTACCAGGAGGCGGATCGCCTCGTCCGGCCTGTAGACGCGCTCCACTTCCGGGAGCGCCGAATGTCGTGCGTAGGCGCTTGCGAGGGCGCGTGAGCGTCGTTCGTCCGCGTCCGCGACGTCCTTCATCGCTTCCCAGGCAAGGTAGCCGGAGTCTTGCTTCAGCTGCTCCAGCCAGGCCGGCGCTGCCATCCAGTAGAACGATTCATCCGACGCGACGGAGAGCGAGGACAGCCAGCGTCGTATCGCGTTCACTTCGCGCGCGGGGCGGCCACACGTCATCGTGACGCGCAGCGCCCGAGCGAACGTCTCGGCCGTTTCGTGAGCGTCGAGCTTGAACGCGTCGCGGAGCTCCCCCGAGCTCTGCACCGTCCCGAGCAGCGCGAAGAGCCGCTCGAGCCCGGCCTCCTCGAGCCCGCCCTCGAGCATGTGATGCACGGCCGCGAGCCCTGAACGCGACTGGTAGAGGGCGGCCAGCGCGCGGTGGCGCTCCGTCTTCTCCGCTGGACCGAGGCCCGCGGTGAGGCTCGACGCCCAGCCCCGATGCGCGAGCGAATGGAAGCGGCCATCGCTCACCAGGACCTGGTTGGCGACGAGCTCCGCGAGCGCTCGTTCCACCTCGCTCGCGTCGGAGCCCGCGCAGAGCGCCGCGTAGTCGTCCCGGCCGAAGGTGGGCTGCGACGCGAGCGCCTGCGACTCGGCGATGGCCCTCGCCAGCGGACCGAGCCCTGCGATGCGGCTCCGGATCGCCGCTTCCGCGCTCTCCGGCAGATCGGACGGATCGATCCTGCTCGGAAGCGACCAGGTGCCACCGCTGTACTTGATGGCCTTGCGGTCGATGAGGTGCTGGGCGACGTCCAGGCACGCGCGCGGGTTGCCCCCGGAGATGCCGTGAAGGGCGTGGCCGAGGAGGCCCACGTTCGGGACGTCCCCGAACAGCGAAGCGAGCAGCGCCTGCGTGTGTCCCTCGCCGAGCTCGTCGAGCGACACCGATTTGCTCCGTTGTTTCAGCGTGAGGAAGGACCCCGAAGCGGCCGCGGCCCCGCTCTCCGCCGTGAGGAGCAACATGAGCTTCCGCGCCGGCGCGTCGTCCGCGAGCGTCGCGAGAAGCGCCGTCGGACCGTCCCCGAAGCGATGAACGTCGTCCACGACGACGAGCACAGGGTGCCGGCGGCTGACCTGGAGGAACCACCTGACGAACGCCTCTTGCTGCCGCGCTCCCGCGGCACTGTCGTCGAACGCCTGCAGGCGCGGACGGATGACGCCCTCGAGCCCCGGGGCTTCTCCGAGCTCGAAGAGCGTCGAGTAGAGGCCCATTGCCTGCGCGGCCTCGAGCGCCGGATTGCCGAGCGCCTGAACGAGCTGCGTGCCGAGCGACTCGGCGACGGACGAGCCGTTCACGTTCGTGAACGTGGGGCGCACGCGGAGGACCGTCGCGCCTGCCGCCTTTGCCTCGAGCACGCTGTGCTCGAGCACCCGCGTCCGGCCGAGGCCCGACGCTGCCTCGATCAGGACGGTACGTCCCTCGCCTTCGAACGCACGCCTCATCTCGAGCCCGAGCTCCCTGACGAGGACCTCCCGACCGACGAGGACCGGGGCCGACAGATAAGCCTGCGAAACGCCGGCGGCCTCCGTGCGCTCGATACCCGCGATGGCAGCGAGCCGCTGCATCACCTCGAACGCCGTCCGCGGGCGCATGGCGGGCTCGAGGCTGAGCAGCGAGAGCACCAGGGCGTCGAGCGCCTCCGGGATCTCCGGGACGAGACGGCTGGGCGGGTACGGTGGCCTCTGCCACACCTGCTCGAGCTCGACGAAGCTTCTGGCCGGGAACACCGCGCGACCGGTCAGCGCGAAGTACAGCGTCGCACCGAACGAAAACAGATCCGTCCTTGCGTCGAGCAGCGACAGGTTCAGCACCTCGGGGGCGATGAACGCCGGCGTGCCGACGACCAGATCGCCGTAGCCCATCGCCACCATCGCACCGAAGTCGATGAGCTTGGCCCGCCCGTCGCTCGTGCAGCGGATGTTGCGAGGGCTGACGTCCCGGTGCACGAAGCGGCGCGAGTGGATGAGCGCGAGCGACGAGCACACGTCGTAGAGCAGGGTGCAGGCTTGCTGCCACGGCAGCGGGCTCTGCTCGCGCAGGTCGCCGCCGTCCAGGAGCTCCATCGTGTAGTAGGGGCCGGCGTCGTCGACTCCGTAGTCGTAGACCTCGATGATGCTCGGGTGCGAAAGCGACGAGAGCGCGTGAAACTCGCGCTCGAACATGCCGTTGTCGCCGTCCCGCGTTCGCTGCTTGAGCGCGACGTGCCGACCGGACACCGGATCGAGGGCACGATGCACGATCGCCATCCCCCCGCGGCCGAGCATGCCGCCGAGCTCGTAGCGCGTCGCGACCCTCACGGGTTCGGTGTTCGTCTTCTCGCCGTGCTCGGATGTCGTCGTCGCTGTCATCGGTTGATCGAGCCGCCCTCCGTCGGCGCCGCACCCCTGCGACGCGAGAGCAATCCGCTCATCATACCGCTTCAGTGGCCAGCTTGTCCGCTCGCCCGCGTGTGCGCACGTGTACGGAGGACGCCTCTCGTCACACACCCGCAGCAGCCGCCCGCGCGATTCTTTGCAGCAGCGCCGCAATCGGGCGGCCCGCTCGAGACTCCCTCAGGCGGCTCTCTTCGCGCTGTCCTTCAGAAGGCCGAGCCGCTGCATGCTCTCCGCCGTGGCGACGATGGCATCCACGTTCGAGCGTGGAGCCCAGCCGAGCAGGCGCCGCGCCTTCTCGTTCGTGGCGTTCTTGGCACGGCCGAGCTCCGGAAGGATCTGCTTCACGGCCGGGTCTCGCACGGCGGCGAGCCGTACCAGCCAGTTCGGCAGCTGAAGCGTCGGCACTCGCCTGGCGGCCGCGCCCATGCGGCTCTTCAGCGCCTTCGCGATTTCGAGGATCGACATGAAATCGCCCGCGACCGCGAGGAAGCGTTCACCCTTCGCGCGAGGATCCGTCATGGCCCGGATGTGGAGATCGGCGACGTCGCGAACATCGACGACGCCGAAGTAGATCCGTGGACACCCGGGCATCGCGCCGTCCATCAGGCGCTGCACCAGGAGGATCGACGTCGAGTAATCGGGGCCCAGCACGGGCCCGAACACGCCCACGGGGTTCACCACGGAGAGCTCGAGGTCGCCGCCGTCCTTCGCGATGAAGTCCCACGCCGCGCGTTCCGCCAGGGTCTTCGACTTCACGTAGGGCGCGACGTCGCCGCTCGGATCCGTCCAGCTCGTCTCGTCGAAGGGGGCCTTTTGCGGCGGCGCGCCGTAGCCGACGGCGGCAAACGACGACGTCAGCACCACCCGCTTCACGCCTGCAGCGCGCGAGGCGCGAAGCACGCGCAGCGCGCCTTCCCGCGCCGGCACGATCAGCTCGTTCTCGTCCTTCGGGATGGTCGCGGGAAACGGCGAGGCGACGTGAAGCACGTAGTCGCAGCCGGCGACGGCCTCCGCCCATCCCTCGTCACTCTCGAGGTCCGCGATGGCGAATGAGAGACGTTCGCCCGGGTCGGCTCCGCCCTCCTTCAGCAGGGCGCGCACGTCGCCTTCGCGCTTCGGACTCCGCACCGTCGTCCGCACCTGATGACCCGCGGCGAGGAGCTGCAGGATGGAATGACTGCCGATGAAACCCGACCCGCCGGTGACCAGAACTGTGCTCATTGCCGTCTCCCGGTACTCTCGCCGAAGGGCAAGACGTTCGTTCGTCTCCCGGGATAGACCCCGCACGTCGATTCGACAACCCGTTTCTCGAGTGGAGTTGGCAGAGCGAAGTTGGGGCCGACAGCGAGCGGGCAAGCCGGAAGGGATGTGCAGGAGCTCGGGGGGGAGCTCGAGGAGGAGAAGGGGGGGGGCAGAAGGACCGGGGACGTCCCGGGTGCGACGTGCTGGACGATCGAGGAGGTGTCTCGAACCCACGCAACGCGCTCATCTGGCAATATGAGTGGTCATATTCGAGCCGCATGCGACGGCGGTCACGAGGACAGCGCGCATTCTCGTGATGCCGGAGCTCCTCACGGTCGCGTCGCGTTCGGCCGGCCGCGCGAGAGCTCCGTGACGGCGATGCCGCAATGTTGTCACCTACGTTTCGTTTGACGATCGTCGTCATCGGGCGTTAATCGTCTAGCGGGTCGCTCCCCTGCAGTTGCAGCGCTCGGCTCCGGAGCCGATGCGCGGCATGTCGAACCTTTTGCGTCTTCCCGACGGTGGCGCTCGTGCGCTCCGACAAAGTGAAAGCAAGGAACCCGATGGCGAACAACCGACGCTCTGGCGATATCGAGAAGAAATCCGACGCTCCGGCCGTCGAGGCCGTGTCCCGTCGTGGCTTTCTGAAGAGTGCGGGCGTGGCAGGTCTGGCGGCGGCGACGCGGGTCACCGGCTCCCAGACGGCGAAGGCCGCCGTGGCAGACGGCACGCCAGAGCAGATCCATCTGACGTGGGGCGAGAATCCGTCGCACTCCGTCGTCGTGTCCTGGGCGTCTGCCGCCCAGGCGGTGAACCCACGCGTCTCGTTCGGCACGTCGTCGCCGACCCGCACCGTCCACGCGGTTCAAAGGACGTACGCCGACGGGCTCAACGGCGAAACGGTGTTCACCTATCACGCCCGGCTCGAAGGCCTGCCGCCGGACTCGCTCATCTCCTATTCCGTGACGGCAGACAACGACAGCAACATCGCTGCGCCATTCACGGCCTCGTTTCGCACGGCGGCGCGCGGCCGAGTCCCGTTTCGCTGGACGAGCTACGGCGACCTCGCGACGCCGGTCACGAGCTGGGTACTCTCCTCTCCCCAGAGCCGCTACGCGGTGCAGGCCGTCGAGCGGTTCCAGCCACTCTTCCACTTGCTGAACGGCGACCTCTGTTACGCGAACCTGAACCCAGCTGCGCAGCCCTCGGTCTGGGCGGACTTCGGGAACAACAACCAGGCCTCCGCCGCGAATCGCCCCTGGATGCCGTGCGTCGGAAACCACGAGATCGAATTCGACAACGGCCCGCAGGGGTTCACGTCGTATCTCACGCGCTACACGCTTCCCGACAACGGCACGCCGTTTCCAGGCCGCTGGTACAGCTTCCGGGTGGGCTCTGCCCTGTTCATCTCGCTCTCGGCCGACGACGTGATCCATCAGGACGGCGGCGCCTTCGTCGGCGGTCCGTCGGCATTGGTCCCCGCGCCGAGTACCGGCAACGCCGCCATCGACCCCGGCACCTCCTTCTACATTCGAGGCTACAGCGGCGGCGCCCAGACCCGCTGGCTCGAGAGGACGCTCCGCGCGGCTTCCGAGGACGACGACATCGACTGGATCATCGTCCAGATGCACCAGGACGCACTCAGCTCCTCGAAGACTGGCAATGGCTCCGACCGGGGCATCCGTGAAACCTGGCTCCCGCTCTTCGACCGCTACGGCGTCGACCTCGTGCTGTGCGGACACGACCACGACTACGAGCGCAGCTGGCCCGTGCGCGGCTGCAACCACAACGCCGGAACGGACGTGACCACGGGCACCACCGTGGATACTTGCCAGCCGAAGCCCGTCACCACCGCTCCACCGTCGAACGGCGTGTTCGACACGAGCCGCGGCACGGTTCACCTCATCCTCGGCGGCGGCGGCACGAGCGCACCGCTCGATGTGTATGGCGTTGACGCCGCAAACGGAGCGCCGCAAGCCAAGGTGTTCACGAAGCCGAATCGCCCGATCCCGGGCGCGACAGCAGGCACGTTCGTGCGGCAAGGGGCCGACGCGGTCGAAGATGCGATCTGGTCCGCGATGCGCGACACCGGCACGGGATACGGCATCGCTGTTTTCGACCTCGACCCCGGCACGCCCGGGGGCCCGACGTCGATCACGATCAATTATTATCACGCGACCGGCGCCGACAAGACCCCGAACCCGAACTACGAGCTCTTCGAGACGATCGTGCTCGAGAAGAATCGGTGCATCCGCGCACAGGATCACGACCAGGATCACGGCCGCGACGACGACGACCGATAGAGCCCTTCCAGTACTGCTCCGACGCCGAGGTCCCACCGCCGCTCGATGGAGGCCTTCGACGAGCCGAGCCATCCCGCCGCTTCTGTCGCGGCGAGCCCCTGTGTGAGCGCGACGAGCACGTGGGCGATATCCGTGACGTCACCGTGGAGGACGCCGGCCTCGACGCAGGCGCGCACGCGCCCGACGATGAAGTGGCGTACTGCGTCTCCCGCCTTGCGCTCTGCCGGGCCGGGGTCGAAGTCGGCGAAGGGCCGCGAAAACATCACCTGGGCGAGCACCGGGTTGTCGACGACGAATCTCCGGAACGCGCGAACGAGCTTCACCAGGTCCGCGCGAGGGTCTTCCGTCGACGGCAG
>CAYUAW010000324.1:0-8721 GCA_964442485.1 uncultured Polyangiaceae bacterium | reverse complement strand
TCGCCTTCGGCGAACTGCTCCCCCCGCCGCCTTCGGCGTGCTCGCTGCGCTCGCGGAGGTCCGCATCTTTGATGCTTCGGGGACGACGTCGGCGTCGATGGACGGCTACTAAGGTCCCTCGAGGCGTCTCCGGACCGAGGAGATACGCTGCCTGAGCGCGTCCGCTTCGCGAGCCACGTCGGGGAAGTCATCGGCGCGCGCTTTTTCGAAAAGCGTTCGCGCTCGCTCGACGATGTTCGTGAGGCGCGCATTCACGTCATCCATCACACTGGACGGGTCGTCCGATTGAAGCAGAGCCGTCGCTTCTGCGGCGGCCTTGCCGAGCTCGCCGAAGACCTGCATGTGCTCGCCGAGCTGCCGTGTACGTTCCTGGATGGCGCTGGCGCACGCTGCAAGCGGCTCGAGCGCCGCCTGCTGGCGCTCCTGCATCCGTTGCATTGCCGCCGCGAGCGTACCGAGCCCTGCCCCGAGCCGCTCCGGCAGGGTGAGCGCCTCGCTCAGCTCCTTCGCGGCGCGGGCAATGCTGCGGTCCGAGTCCAGCCGGAGCTTGCGGACCGACCTCGAGAGCCGCTCGAGGTTTGCGAGCTCGTCCTCCAGCGCGCCGGCTGCGCGAACCAGCTCCGGCACGTCCTTCTCCGCCTTTGGCATGGGGCGAGTGTAGCGGCTATTTCTCCGTCAATACGAAGCCCTGGTAGTCCGCAACGCTGGGGCTTCCGGTCTGGTCGCCGTCCGTCATGAGTCCGATGCCGGCCAGATCCGGGACAGCCGCCTGAGGGTCGCCGTCGCCGAAGTGCCTGCGGAACTCGTCGTCGGGGACGAGGCGCACCGTCCGCCGCTGCTCGAGCGGGGGACCGCTGTCCACGATGACCGTATCCTGGAGCGATCCCTTACGAAGTTGCCATCTGGCGATCACCCAACGGTCACAGGGACCTGTGCACAACTCTGAAGTGACCAACAACGTCGCGACGACGAGCCGGGGCAGGGTCGACCTTCACCTGCACTCCTACGCCTCCAATGTGACGGACTACTACGCGGCGAACGCTTTTGCGATCCCCGAGTCGTATTCCGACCCCGTCGAGCTCCATCGAATTCTGAAGCGCCGCGGTATGAGCCTCGTCACACTGACGGATCACAACTCGATCGACGGCGTGAAAGAGCTGCTCGATCGCGGCTTTTCCGACGTGTTCATCAGCGCCGAGATGACCACCACGTTCCCGGAGGATGGTTGCAACGTCCACGTGACGGTCGCGAACATGACGGAAGTGCAGTTCACGGAGCTCCAGCGGCTGCGTAAGAACGTGTACGAGATGATCGCCTTCGTCGACCGGGAGATAGAAGGAGAGCGGCAGGCAGCAGCCGGTAACCGGCTGGCGTATTTCATGACCCATCCTCTGATGAGCACTCAGAATCGGCCCTATGGTCGCGAAGGTTCGCTCACGCTCGCGCACATCGAGCGGGCACTCCTCCTCTGCAACTGCTTCGAAATCCAGAACGGCACCCGGACGAAAGCGTTGAACTGGCTCACGGCAGCGATGCTCCGCGCGCTCGACCGCGAGACCATCGAGCGGCTCGCCGACAAGCATGGCATCGAGCCGAAGGGCGACACGCCGTGGCTGAAGGCCGTGGTAGGTGGCTCTGACGATCATTCCGGCATAAATCCGGGCCAGACGTTCACGGCGTTCTCTCACGGGGGGCGACTGCCGACCGGAAACGACGTCGTGGACTCGATTCGTCGGAGAGAAACCCGGCCGGCGGGAGCGCACGGTGGGCCGATCACGCTCGCGCACTCCATGCTGAAGCTCCTCTACGACGGCAGCACGCAGAAGAAGGCGTCTGGCGAAAAGCAGATGGTCATCGGTGATGCCGTTCATTCTCTGCTGAGGCTCGTCTTCGCCGCACGCGGCCAGAGCCCACTCGTAAGGCTTCGGGTGGCGTCGAGGACGGCACGTCACCGGCTGTTCGCCCATCCCGCGGTCGCCCGCTACTCGAAGCCGCGGCGCACCGTCGGTGCGTCGTTCGAGCGAGTCTTCGCCTCGGAGGTCTACACGCTGCTCGCAGATTCCGCGTTCAAGGTCGCGCTCGCTCAGCGCGGGGTGAGGGACGACGCCGACGAACGCACCTTCCTGGTCGTGAGCACGCTGCTCAATCGCGTCTTCGCGCGGTACGTACGGAACCTGCAGGACGCGGGTGACGTCAGCCTGGTGGGGCTGGTCAAGGAGGTCGTCGCGCTCGTCACCTCGAACGTGTTCGTCTCGCTGCCCTACCTGATGTCGTTTCTCGCCCAGAGCTCGGACTGTCTCATCGCGCGCGACGTACGGCGGGAGTTCGCGCTGGGAGACGCCGAGCGGCTGGTCCTCTTGACGGATACGCTGTTCGACATCAACGGCGTCGCCGCGACCATCAAGCGAATGATGCGCGAGGCGGAGCGCCGAGGCATCGATTTCACCGTCGTCACCTGTCTGGGCGACAAGGAGCTTGCTCTCCATGCGGAGGACCGAGAGATCCGTCGCTTCATCGCGACGGGTCGACTCAAGATCCTGCCGGCGGTCGCGGAGCTCGCGTTCCCCGAGTACGACCGCCTGAAGATCCGGTTTCCGCCGTTCCTCGAGCTCTTGCGCTATCTGCAGGAAGGGGGCTTCACCAAGATGCAGATCAGCACGCCCGGTGTCATTGGCCTCTCGGGGATGCTCGCCGCAAAGACGCTGCAGATGCAGACCGCGGCGACGTACCACACGAGCATCCCAGAGTACGTGGAGAACTACACGCGGGACCTGAGCCTGGAAGCGCTGGCGTGGAAGTACATGATCGCCTTCTACCATGCCGTCGACGAGGTCCTCGTCCCCTCCAAGTTCATCGCGAAGCTCCTGCACAAGCGCGGATTGAGGAACCGAAAGCTCCTGATTCTCGACCGCTGGGTCGACGTCGATCGCTTCCATCCAAAGCACCGGACGCCGGGCTTCTGGGACAAGTTCGGCGTAGCAAACGCGGATGCACTCGTGAAGTTCGTGTACGTCGGCCGGATCGGCGTGGAGAAGAACCTCGAGCTGGTCGCGCACGCTTATCGCAAGCTGCGCGCTTCGCGGCCTGACTGCCATCTCGTCGTGGTCGGCGATGGACCCTATCGTGCAGAGCTCGAGCGGCTGCTCCGCGGTCTGCCGGCGACCTTCACCGGCTTCCTAGAGCAAACGGAGCTCTGCCGTGCCTACGCGTCGGCAGACGTGAAGCTATTTCCCAGCACGACGGACACGTGGGGCAACGCTCCGCTGGAAGCGCAGGCATCCGGCCTGCCCGTTGTGGTGTCCACGGTGGGAGGTCCCGCGGAGCTCATGGTGCAGGACGTCACCGGACTCCAGATCGGGGGCCGGGACGTCGACGAGCTCTGCGACGCGATGGCTCGTCTGATGGACCCCGAGCTGCGCGAGCGGCTCGGCCGACAGGCACGCGAGTTCGTCGAGGCACACCGCATAGACGAACCGTTCACCGCCATCTTCGACGCCGAGGAGCACCGCCGACGGCTGAAGGCGCGCCCGGAGCTCGCGTCGGACATCTTCGAGCTCTCTCCGTCCTACGTCCCGGGCGGCTTCGACGAGGCAATGAGCGTCGCATGATCGACAAGCTCAAGGCGAGGCTCCTGCTCTCCAGGGCGAAGCATCCTTCCCTCCGCGGCCACGCGAAGATGTCGCTCTACGTCGCGCGGTTGGTCCCGCACTACGAGTACGGCGAAGAGGAGTTCTTCTCGACCGACGGAGCCCCGCCGGAGGTCGCCGCCCGCCGTCGCGAGGGGTTCGAGCGCCTCGCGGCAGAGCTCGAACGTCGCGCGCCCCGGACCCTGGCCGTCAGTCGCGAGCTCGAGGAAGGCCTCTCCGACGTCGCGTTCGTCAACGCGTACCGCGTCCCGTTCCAGTACCGTCGCTACGTCGCCTCACGTCTGAGCGTGGGCTGCGTGGTGGACGCGGCCGATGGCGTGAGGGTACGCGATCTCGACGGCAACTGGTCGTACGACCTCGGCGGCGCCTACGGCGTGAATCTCTTCGGGCAGGCGTTCTACAAGGGGGCGATGGAGCGCGGTCTCGGGAGGGCGAGCGAGCTCGGCGTGACGCTCGGAAGCTACCACCCCATCGTCGCCGAGAACGTCCGGCGTCTACGTGCGCTCTCCGGCCTCGACGAGGTGTCGTTCCACATGTCGGGAACGGAGGCGGTGATGCAGGCGGTGCGGCTCGCTCGCTATCACACGGGTCGGTCTCACGTCGTGCGCTTCTGCGGCGCCTATCATGGCTGGTGGGACGGCGTTCAGGCCGGTGTCGGCAACCCGCGTCCGGCCAACGAGGTCTACACCTTGAAGGAGATGGACGCCGACACCCTCCGTGTCCTCGATACCCGCGACGACATCGCCTGCGTGCTCGTCAATCCTATCCAGGCACTGCATCCGAACGGCGCGCCGCCCAGCGATTCGACGCTCCTCGCCAGCGATCGAGCGGCTCGCTACGACCGGCAAGCGTACGCCGCGTGGCTCCGGAAGCTCCGGGAGGTGTGCTCGCGCAGGGGGATCGTCTTCGTCATCGACGACGTGTTCATGGGGTTCCGTCTCGCACCCGGGGGGACACAGGAATACTTCCATGTGCGAGCCGACCTCGTCACTTACGGAAAATCGCTCGGCGGCGGGCTCCCGGTGGGGGTCGTATGCGGTCGCCGGCACCTGATGCGACGCTACCGCGACGACCGCCCTGCAGACGTGTGCTTCGCGCGCGGGACCTTCAACTCACATCCGGTGGTGATGGCGACGATGAACGAATTTCTATGCCGTCTCGACGAGCCCGACGTGCGCGCGGGCTACGCCGGGCTCGACGAACGGTGGGACGCACGCGCAGGCCTGCTGAATGCGGCGTTCGACGCGGAAGAGCTCCCGCTTCGCGTGGAGAACATGGCGTCCGTCTTCACGACTCTGTACACGGAACCCGGCCGCTACAACTGGATGCTGCAATACTACATGCGCGCGGCAGGGCTTGCGTTGAGCTGGATCGGCACGGGCCGGCTCGTCTTCAGTCACGACACGACCGACGTGGACTTCGGCGAGCTCACCAGGCGCTTCGTCGGTGCCGCGCGGGCCATGAGCGACGACGGCTGGTGGCCCCGCGTGCACGCCCTCTCGAACGGCTCCATCAAGCGCCGGGTCCTTCGTGAGGTGCTCAGCGCGGCAGCTCTTCGTGCGGCGCGCCCCGCTGCTCGCGGACGTGGTCCATCGGATCGAGCCACTCGCCCCTGAGGAGGTGCAGGGGTGCAGAGTGGTACATCACGATATCGTGGAATGGATCGGTCAGGATCTTGGTGAACCACGCGAGCCCCGTCTGAACGCTGCGGGTCGCGCAGAGCCAGAGCGTACGCGCGAGCAGCGCGGCGCCGGCCAGGGCAAGCCACAGGACGCCGAGCTGTTGCGCGTAGGAGTGAAAGCCGGTGGCTGTCTCCACGGCGTGCGACAGTGCCGGGCTCAGGCGCAGCAATAGCGGAACGCTCGACCAGACGACGAAGAGGATGACCTTCCGCTCCAGGTTGAAGCCGACCTTGATCTCCTCCTTGTGCTCGAAGGTGACTCCGTTGATCTGGTCGAACCCTTTCGGCTCGAAGAAGAAATGCCCGATCTGCCGCGGCCACATGGCGATGACCCAGCCGAAGACCGCAGCGGCGATCGGATTGATGGGGATGAGCACGTAGGTCGTCAGAAAGCAGCACGCGCTGAGGAGGTGCAGCGTCTGGTTCACTCGGCTCCGGTGGTAAAGCCGGTGATCGTCCCAGCGTTGCTCGCGTAGCTCTTCGGTGAACGAAAGAGCGGGTGACGTCGTACTTCGTGTCATCCTCGTCGTCCTTTCCAGGCTGAATCGGTTCGGCTGAGCAGCGCTTCTCCCACGCGGATGGTCTTGCCCTCGTGGGTTCCGGAGACGAACTCGAAGGGGCCGCTCGCGAACAGGACGATGGTCGAGCCGCTCCGGAAGAGCCCGAGCTCGTCACCCTTTGCGACCGTCCCGTCGCACTCGATCATCGCCGGTCCGTCGTACCGAAGGCCGAGGACGCTGCGTGCGGCGTGAATCTCGACGCTGGCGACCAGGATGGAGGCGACGCACACCAGGGTGAGCACCTCGCCCGGTTCGAGGAGGGACAGCTCCACCACGGCGCGCTGGTTCTTGCAGAACAGCCGCTCGACCCGTTTCAAAGCGATGGGGTTCACGTTCCACGTGTCCCCGGACAGGTATCGGACGCGATCGATCCTCGCGTCCGCGGGCGCGTGGAAGCGGTGATACATGTTCGATTTGAGCCGCAAGGTCACGAACAGCGCACCGTCGTGTCGCGCAGCGAGCGCCCCGTCACCGAGTAGATCGACCAGCGTGTAGGGGAAGCCCTTCGCCTGGAAGGAATGCCCGTCTCGAACTCGCCCATGTGCGCCGATCACCGCGTCACACGGACTGACGAGGACGTTCGGGCTAAGATCGACGGGACGCGTTCCCTCGCGGAGCTCGCGCGTGAAGCATTCCTGCAGGCTCTCGAATCGCTGGGTCTTCGCCTCGTCGAGCCGGAGATCGTCGGCGAACAATTGCCACGCTGCGATGGACAGGCGTGTGAGCGTCGGGCTCTCGATGCTGCTCCACCACCCCATGAGAAGAGTCAGGTATCGACGAGGGATCCGGTTCGTCAGCAGAAAATTCAGGTCCTCCTGCTGGACGAGCTCGCGGAGCGAAGGCAGCGCGCGCCGTTCGCGCGGTAGCCCGACGATGTTGCCCTGGTTCGCGTTCGTCACGGTGGTGACCGGAGGGGTCACCATCGAACGCTAGTTTGCGATTGTAGGCGTGGCGTGTGAAACCGGTGACGTTTCGTCGACAAAGAACCGCCCGTGGCCGCCCGAACGGGGCGCACCATGCTCAGGCGACGGAGTCCATCGCCATCGGTCGGATGCGTGGGCGAAGGGTGCGTCGCGCGCGCGCGTCATCGGGAAGCGGAAACCAGCGGAGCTCCTCGAAGCTGGCCGGGAGCGCGGGCGCCGCCCATGCCTCGCGGCCGTCGTGGAGCTCGAGGATGTTCGCTGCCTCCTGCAGATGCGCTTCGAGGGCAGATTCCGGCTGGGTGGCATCCCATGCCGGGTAGCTCATGTCGCCCGCCGAGTAGTCGATGCTGCCGAGGCGCGCTGCCGCCCGGGCAGAGCGTTCGCGGTGCGACCATTCTCCGGACTCGACGTCAAAGACGTAGTCGGAGAGGAAGCGCGCACCGTGCTCGGCGACCCACTGCACCGCGCGGAGTACGTAGTCGAACGCCGCGTCCGACGTGAGGAAGCTGAAGCCGATTCGCGTCCAGCCCGGCTTGATGCCGAGCCGGCCATACAGCACTTCTCGTTCGAATCCGCGCTCGGTCTCACGGTCGATCCCGAGCAGCTCGTGACCGTAGGGGCCCGCGCACGAGCAGCCCCCGCGCGCCTGGATCCCGAACAGGTCGCTGAGCAGCGCGACCACGAAATTGTGATGCAGGAAGCCGGCCTGGTGCCGGACGAGGAAGGACACGATGGGCAATCGCTCCGCGTGCAGGTCGCCGAGCAACACGATGTCCGGGTTGATCCGGAGCGCGTCGATCGCGCGGCGCGTGAACCCATCCTCCAGTACGCGAATCGTCTCGTGCCCGACGGCCTCCTGCAGCTGGAACGACAGCGCGGCTCGAATGGATTCGACGATGGCGGGTGTGCCACCCTCCTCGCGTGCCACCACGTCCTGGATGAAGTGATGGACGCGGGAGTTGACGTAGGAGATCGTGCCTCCGCCGGGCACGGTGGGGACGCGGTTGTCGAACAGCCGTCGCTTCGCCACCAGGACTCCCGGCGAGCCGGGACCACCGACCAGCTTGTGCGGCGAGAGGAACACCGCGTCCTTCGCGAGCAACGGAGACCCTTCCGGGTTCATGTCCACCGCGAGGTGAGCCCCCGCCGCGGCGTAGTCCCAGAACGAGAGCGCGCCGTGACCGTGCAGGAGCTCGGTCGTCCGGGCGACGTCCGAGACGATCCCGGTGACGTTCGACGCTGCCGAGAAGCTCCCGATCTTCAGCGGCCGATCGGCGAACCGGAGCAGCGCGCGCTCGAGCGCATCGAGCTCGACGCGGCCGTTGCGCGTCTCGCCGATGCGCACGACCGTCGCGATCGACTCGCGCCACGGAAGCTCGTTGCTGTGGTGCTCGTACGGCCCCACGAACACCACCGGACGTTCCGCGTTCGCAATCTGCGACGAGAAGCCGTGGCGCGCCTCGAGCCCCGCGGAGATCCGCACGTCGAGCACGCCCACCATCTTGTCGATTGCGCCCGTGGAACCCGAGCCGCAGAAGATCACGACGTCGTCCGGACCGCCGCCGACCGCGCGATGGATGATCCGGCGCGCCTCCTCGCGGAGCCCCGTCGTGTGCCGTCCCGTTCCCGAAGCCTCGGTGTGAGTGTTCGCGTAGAACGGCAGCACCTGCTTCCGGATGTACTCCTCGATGAACTCGATGGAGCGCCCCGAAGCCGTGTAGTCCGCATACACCACGCGCCGGAGCCCGTACGGCCCCGGAAGCGCGGCATCGCGCCCGACGACGCTCTCGCGGATCGTGCGGAGCAGTCGCACGGTGGCGAGCGATTCGTGTTGCGGTGCAGTCCCTCGTGACATGCCCAAGACGTCAGCAAGCACCGTGCCGCGCGCGGCCGCAGTATTTGCGCGTCGT
>CAYUAW010000323.1:6546-8754 GCA_964442485.1 uncultured Polyangiaceae bacterium | reverse complement strand
TCGGCGAGCATCAACGTCTCGGTGAGCGCGAGCGCGAGCGTCCAGGGCAAGGCCGGCTGAGGCCCGTCGCCAGCGGCGCGCTACGGAGCGTCGCGAAGCGGCTCCAGGAAGTCGATGAACCGGTCTGGTGTCTCGAACGGAACCAGATGACCGGCACCGTCGACGACCTCGAGCCGCTTGGATGGCGCGGCGAGCCTCCTGTACCAGCGCTCCACGAGCTCGAGCGGCGTGATGTGATCGGAACGCCCGTGAAAGAACTGTACGGGTAGCGAAAGACTCGGGGCCGTGCGAACGAGGTCGATTTCGCGGCCGAGCTCCGACCAAAGTAGCTCCGTGCTGCGACGCACGGCCCGTGAGTACCTGAGCTTCGCCGCGAGGGGATAGTCGCGAACGGTCATGGTGCTGAGCACCCAGCGAAGAAGGAACGACGGCGAGGGCGCGATGCCGCCGAAGGTCCCGAGCCAGCGCCGCTGTATCTCGACGCCGCGCACACCGATGGCATACGCGCCATCCACCGGCCTTCCGATCCGTTCGAGCGAGCGGACCGCCTTGGTGTCGTCCCTGCGTCGCGCCTCGGACAGCGCAAAGTCGTAGCCGTGCGTCTCCTGCGCTGCCCAGTCGACCACCTGGGAGACCCCGACGTACGCGCGAAGACGCTCGGGCACTCGCTGTGCGATCGCCACACCGAGGACCGTCCCGAACGAGTGCCCGACGAGCACGATGCGCTCCACGCCGAGCGCGCGGCGTGCCCAGTCGACGACCTCGACGCCGTCGAGTACCAGCCGCGCAAGGGTGAGCGTCGCGCGTGTCTCGTCTCCACGATACGAGCGGCCGGCCCCGCGTTGCTCCCACTCGACGACACGCCACCGACGTTCCAGACGGGCCAGGTACTTGCGCCGCGGCCCGTATTCCGAGCCTCCGGGTCCGCCATGTAGGTAGAGCAACACCGGCGCGCGCACATCCGAACCGCGGACGGAGAGCCATTGCGGCACTCCGCCGATCTGGGCGGCTTGCCATCCGTCCTTCATCGACTCCGCCCCGGAGCGACCGGGCCTCGATCTTGCACAACCGGATGCTCGACACGAATGTGTGACCCTGACGAAGGCCCGGAGCCCGCTACTCGCGCGACGATCCTCGGGTGGATCGCCGCTCGCCGAGTGGCGCCACGCTTGCCGGGTGCTGCCGGTGCGTACACGCGAAAAATTTGCGTGCGTGCAGCAGTCTCGTCGCCGGTCATGGATTCACGGAGGCCATGAATCATGCAACGCGATCATATGCGCAAGTCGTTCGAACATCTCGGCATCCCGCTTGACGATTTTCGCGTCCTGAAGCTCCTGCCCCTCATCTACGTCGCCTGGGCGGATGGGAAGATGGAACAGGTGAAGAGGCAACGAGTTCACGACTATGCCATGCGGTTTCTCGATCTGAGCCCCGCCGGGTTCGCCGTGTTGAACCGCTGGCTGGATGAGCGCCCGGCGCGCGAATACATCGCGGAGGGTCTCCGCGATATCTACTTGCTCGCGCTCGCGGAAGACGACCTCGAGGTCGACTTCAGTGAGCTTCCAGCTCTCCTGTCGTATGCCGAGGCCCTTGCCCGCAGCACGGCCAAGCAGCTGGATCAGCCGATGGCCGTCTCGAAGGAAGGCGACGCGGCGCTGAGCTATGTCGCCCGTGAGCTCCACATCGATCACGGACTGAGCTGGGCGCGTCTACTCGACGAGCTCGGGTTGTCCAAGCAACCGGCCGCGCCGCGCGCCGCGCAGAGTGCCGGCCGCGCCGTCGAATGACAGAAGGCCGGCCCCCGCGCCCCGCTCACGACTTCGTGAGCGGGGAGGGATGCTTCGGCTGATAGATACCGAGCCGGCCGCCGCCCGGCAGCCGCATCCGAGTGATCGAGCCCCAGCGCGCCTCCTCGACGGGGGTGCAGTCGACGCCTTTCGATTGCATCGTCCGGATGAGCCCCTGCACGTCGTCGCACATGAGAAATAGCTCGTGCCCGTCGTTCTCATCGGAGGGGTGCATGGCGACCTCCGCTGGGGGCAGCGCGAAGATGAGCCAGCCGTGCCCGGCGTCGACGTAGGGGTAGCCGAGCACGTCGCGAAAGAAGACCCGGTCCGCCTCGGCGTCCTTGCTGTAGATGACGACGTGCGCTCCGTAAATCATGGCCGATGGTCGCCGAGAGCCGCCGACGCATCAAGGCACTGAGCA
>CAYUAW010000323.1:4649-6446 GCA_964442485.1 uncultured Polyangiaceae bacterium | reverse complement strand
GGCGGCACTTGGCGCCGTGGCGGCTTCCGAAAGAACCTGGCATCCGCCCGAGCCCAGGCAGGCTCGGAGCGTGGCGTCATCGCAACTTTCCTTCGGAGCTCTTCGCGCCGTGTGTGCATCATGGAATGATCAAGAGTGTGAGCCCGTTGATCAAGAGGACATCAAGAACATCGGCATTCCCTCGAAAACTGCCGGGATCCACCAGATCGACGAGCGTACAGAAATCGATCAGACATGGGGGAGAAACATTCGCCGGCGCAGGTTCCTCGCACACACACACCAGGAATCGAAGACCCGTTCTTCGATCGTCTCGTGCTCAGCGAGGAACTCACAACATGACCGATCCCGTCGATCTCACGAAGCAAGTAGCCGACGCAACCAAGGCAATCGGAGACCTGCAAACCGCCGCGAACATCGTATGGACCCTCGTCACGGGGTTCCTGGTGATGTTCATGCAGCTCGGCTTCGCCCTTCTGGAGACCGGGCTCACACGAGCCAAGAACGTCACGCATACGATGGGGATGAACATCTTCGTCTATGCCATCGGCATCCTGTGCTTCTGGTTCTGTGGCTTCGCGCTGCAGATGGGCGGAGTGGGCGCCCTCGCGACCTTCGGCAACGACGGGACGCTCGCCAACGAGTTCGTCATTCACATCGCCGGCAAGGAGTTCGGGCTGTTCGGCACCACCGGATTCATGCTGAATCCGGCGGTCTACACGCCCGCCGTAGCCGTCCTCTTCCTGTTCCAGATGGTGTTCATGGACACCGCGGCGACGATTCCGACGGGCGCCATGGCCGAACGCTGGAGATTCTCGGCGTTCTGCCTCTTCAGCGTGCTCATCGCTGCCGTCATCTATCCGCTCTACGCCAACTGGGTCTGGGGCGGCGGATGGCTCTCGATGCTCGGCAAGAACTTCGGCCTTGGCCACGGCCACGTGGATTTCGCGGGCAGCTCCGTCGTCCATATGACGGGCGGCGTCATGGCGCTGGTCGGCGCGAAGATGATCGGTCCGCGCGTAGGCAAGTACACGAAGGACGGCAGGGTCAACCCCATCCCGGCCCACAACATCCCGATGGTCGTCACCGGGACGCTCATCCTCGCCTTCGGGTGGTTCGGCTTCAATCCGGGTTCGACCCTCGCGGGCACCGACACGCGCACCGCAATCGTCGCTACGAACACGATGATCGCGTCGGCGGCGGGAGCCGCGGCCGCGTGCGCATACGTCTGGAGCCGGTACGGCAAGCCGGACGTCACCATGATCTGCAACGGGCTGCTCGCGGGTCTCGTCGCGATCACCGGGCCTTGCGCGTTCGTGAGCTCGGCCGCTGCCGTCGTCATCGGCGGCGTTGCCGGCGTCATCGTCGTCATGGCCGCCGTCTTCGTCGATCAGAAGCTCAAGATTGACGACCCGGTCGGCGCGGTTGCGGTGCACGGCGTCTGCGGCGCCTGGGGCATCGTCGGCCTCGGGCTCTTCGCGAACGGAACCTACGGCGACGGCTTGAACGGCGTGGCCGGACCTGTGAAGGGGCTGCTCTACGGCGACAGCGGGCAGCTCATGGCGTCCATCGTCGGCATCGGCGTGAACGTGGCGTGGGTCGGCGCCACGGCATGGCTCGGTCTGACCGTGGTCAACATGCTCGTCGGAAACCGCGTCTCCGAGGAAGCCGAGGTCGAGGGCCTCGACGAGAGCGAGATGGGGCTGCCGGGCTACACGTCCGAGGCAGGACACGCGGTGCCGCCGGAGATGGGCGTCGGCGTCGCGTCACCGTCCCCGGCGGAGTAGCGAGCTCGGACCG
>CAYUAW010000323.1:2497-4549 GCA_964442485.1 uncultured Polyangiaceae bacterium | reverse complement strand
TGCCCTGGGCGAACGCCACGTGTATCGCGGCTCGGCTTACGTCGTGAACGCAACGGTCTGCGTTCGCGTGTCGGCCTTCGTCGCCGACGAGCGGATAGACGTCGCGCTCGAGCTGCTCCGACCTCTGGTCGAGCAAGGGCCTGCCCTCGACGGAGGCCTCGCGGTGATGAACGTCGAACAGGTCTTCTCCCGTGCGGTCGACCCGGTGGACACGAACGGAACGCAGCGCGGCGCCCCAGCTCCGCCGCCCTCGCCGAAGCGCGAGCAGCGGAACAGAGGGGCCCTCGACTCGCTCCGGGCAGCAGTCGCACTCGGCGCGAGTGGAGTACTGCGCAAGCAAAGCTCCGCTTGACCCTGGTGTCACCGGCGGGTGTTCAGCGCCGAGCCGGCGCGGAACCACTCGAGCTGTGACGCGCTGTACGAGTGACGGAGTTCGAACCGCTCGGAAGTGCCGTCCGCGTGCTCGAGCACGCAGGTTACGGGGGCACCTTCGGCCAGTTGCGCCAGGCCACGGAGGGTCACCCGGTCACCTTCGCGCACCCTCTCGTAGTCCACGGGGTCCGAGAAGGTCAGCGCGAGCAGCCCTTGCTTCTTCAGGTTCGACTCGTGAATACGAGCGAAGCTCCGGGCTATGACGGCGGCGCCGTTCAGAAGGCGTGGCGACAGCGCAGCGTGCTCGCGACTGCTTCCCTCGCCGTAGTTGTAGTCTCCGACGATCACCCACTTCAGCCCGCGGGCCCGGCAATCGCGGGCCACGTCCGCGAACCGACGACCCCTCTCTCCGCTGACTGGATCCGTCACCGTACCCACCTCGAGCGTGAATGCGTTCACCGCTCCCATGAGCAGGTTGTCGCTGAAACGCTCCAGGTGACCGCGATAGCGGAGCCAGGAACCCGCCGGCGAGATCTGGTCGGTGGTGGTCTTGCCTTTCGTCTTGATGAGGACCGGAAGCGCGACGAGATCGCGTCCGTCCCACGCAGGCCAGGGCTCGAGTCGCGACAGGCGCGTGCTGCCGGGTTCGATGACGGGCTCGACGCTGACGCCCTCCGCGGGCGACGTGTAGGCGCCCGCGTCGCGCTCGAGCGGGACCGCCGGGACGTCCGGCGCGACCGGTGGTTCGAGACGGAAGTGCGCGCCGTCCGCCCCGACCAGCGTGTCCGTCAGCGGGTTGAACGACAGACTGCCGGCGACGGCGAAGGCCATGACCAGCTCCGGGCTCGCGATGAACGCGTTCGTCGCGGCGTACCCGTCGTTTCTTCCGGCGAAGTTCCGGTTGTACGACGTGACGATGCTGTTCGGCTCTCCCGCGGCAGCGTCCGAGCGGCGCCACTGCCCGATGCAGGGGCCGCACGCGCTCGCCAGGATGGTCGCTCCCGCGGCGCGAAGGGCCGCGAGCTGCCCGTCGCGCTCGACGGTCGCGCGCACTCGCGAAGTCCCCGGCGTGACAAAGAGGAGCGCACGGGCCGGGAGCCCGTGAGCTGCCGCTTGCTGCGCGACGTGCGCCGCACGGGTCAGGTCTTCGTAGGAGGAGTTCGTGCAGCTGCCGATGAGAGCGGCCGAGACCAGCTCCGGGAACTCGTGCGCGCTCCGGACCTCCGCGACGAACGCGGAGATCGGCCGGGCGCGATCGGGCGTGTGCGGACCGGCGATGTACGGCTCGAGCGTCGACAGATCGAGCCTGATCACGCGTTCGAAGTACGCTTCGGGGTCCGCCTCGACCTCGGGGTCCGGCTCGAGCAGAAGGCAATGGCGCTCCACGATGGGGACGAGCTCGTCGCGGTTCGTCGCCCGGAGGTACCGCAGCGTCCGCTCGTCGGCGGGGAACATCGACGTCGTCGCGCCGAGCTCGGCGCCCATGTTGGTTATCGTGGCCTTCCCGGTCGCGCTGATCGTCCGCGCGCCCGGCCCGATGTATTCCACGATCGCATTGGTGGCGCCGGCCACGCCGAGCTCCGCGGCGACGCGCAAGATGACGTCCTTCGGCGCCGTCCAGCCGCCGAGTGCGCCCGTGAGATGGACCGCGATGTGCCGCGGGTACAGGACTTCCCACGG
>CAYUAW010000323.1:0-2397 GCA_964442485.1 uncultured Polyangiaceae bacterium | reverse complement strand
GGGACCGCGACTCGATCGCGCCCCGTCTGCATGAACTGGAGCATGGCGGTCTGCCCGAGGACGTCCTGGAGCACGACGCGGTCGGGCCGCAGCGAGAGGTAGCTCTTGCCCGGCGTGAGATCGCGAGTCCCTGGATCGTCGAGGTGCCCCAGCAACACCTTGTCTGCGAGCGTGAGCGGCCGTCCGAGGGTGCGCCGCACTCGCGCGAGCTTCGCTGAAAGAGTCTCGTAAATCGCGGTGACTGAAGCCGCGGTGGGTTCGATTCGTAGGTTCTCCATGCCCCGAATCTGGGCCCACGCGACCGAGAAATCTCTGGAATTATTGGAATATGATATATTCCTTAAGAGACTATGTTGGACGGTATCGATGCGCTGGTGGCACTGGAGACTTTCGGCACGGTGGGCGAGGCCGCGACGCGCCTCAGGCTCACGCAATCCGCCGTGAGCAAGCGCATCGCCGCGCTCCAGACGCAGGTCGGGTTCCGGCTGGTGGAGCCGAGCGGGCGGCGGGTGTCGCTCACACCACGCGCGGTCGCGTTTCTCGACCGCGCCAGGCCCCTGGTTGCGGAGCTGCGCGGCCTCTTCAAGCAGGTCGACGTGGGTTCGACTACATCGTTCTCGATGGCGCTCGCCGACTCCATCGCCTCCTCGTGGGGGCCAGCGGTCATCCGCCGCGTCGTCGCGGAGCTCCCCGCCGTCGGTGCGGAGCTCCACGCCCACCGCAGCGTCCTGGTCATCGAGAGCGTGAGGCTAGGCCGCTACGACGTCGGAATGTGCACCGAGTCCACGGCGGCGGGGGATCTCGTCCAGCAGCCCCTGGTCGACGAGCCGCTCGTGCTCGTCACGTCCGGTCTGTCGGGGAGGCTCGATCGCAAGCAGCCCCTCATCTGCATCGAGCAGACCTCCGCCACCTGGCGAATGACACAGCCGCTGCTCCGGAAGCGACATCCGGAGCTCTTCGGCAGCGAGCTCGTGTTCGTCGAGTCGTTCGGAGCGGTGGCACAGATGCTGAAGTCGGGCTTCGGCAACGGCATCCTGCCCCTGGGCCTCGCGCTGGAGACGAAGATCCCGCGAAGGTGCCAACGACGGCTCGGCGTGGCGCGACGGGTGTCGCTGATGACGCGCAAGTCACTGCATCAGGACGCGACGTTCGCCGACTTGCGCGCGGCGCTCACGCGCGCGATCCACGAGCATTTCGCCGAGCAGGGGGCTGCGGCGAGCACGCCGCCCACCTGACGGGAGCGGGCAGCCGCGTACTCACGGCGCCATGACGCGCGCGGGAGCCTGCGACGTGTCGGTCGCCATGTGGCACGAGTTGCAATCGCCGGACTTCTGCGCGGCGACCATAGGACGTTCCTTGCCGCCGGCAGTAACCTTCGCCTTGTAGGGCAGGGCGATGGTGCCCTCGTACTGGAAGTTCCCGGTCGAGCCGACGGAGATGGTCGTCACCTTGCCGTTCGCGTCGGTGATCACCACCTGCGGTGCGCCGGCAGCGCCGCCGCCCAAGCCGTTGCAGTTGTCGGGCTCGTGGGCGCTCGGGTACACCGTCCCGGCAATCGCGAACTTGGGCGCCTCGCCGCTCTTCGCGTGACACGCGATACAAGGCTGCCCGGGGTCCATCGTGCTGCTCTCCTTCGCCGTCGTCGTCTTGCCGCTCGTGCAGTGGAGCGGCGTGCCGTACGGGTTCGGTGGCGCGGTGCCGGCGTCGGCGCAGGTCCCGGGAGGCATTCCCGCGTTCACCCAGGACTCGAAGGCGGCGATCTCGGGAGCGGTCACCGGGTCCATCGGAGCCGGGGGCATGGTGCCGTCCTTCATGCGCGCGATCGACATCTCCGCGACGGTCTGCTTCGGATCCGACACGGTCGGCTTCGGGAAATCCGAACGCGCGAGCAGGGTGCCGATCGTTCCGGCAACCGGGGTGGACGAATGACACATCGTGCAGTGCGCGACGAGGAGCGTCGCCACTTCGCACGGCAGACCGCTCGTGGCGCCGTCGATGGGCTGCCCGGGAGGAATGACGATGGGCGCGGCGGCGTCGGTGGACGTCGCTGGCGCCGTGGACGCTGGAGCGCTGCCGGGAGCCGTCGAGTTGCTGCCCGCGTTCGACGTGGTGCCCGCGTTCGTCGCTCCGCTCATTGCCCCACCGTTGTCTTTCGGAGCAACGACGTCGGGGATGGCTCCGCCGGCTCCCTCCGGTGCCGCGCTCGAACCGCCGGGTGAGTCGATCGTCGTCGGCTTCATGAGCGCGCCGAAGTCGCTGCTGTTCTCCGTGGCGCAGGCGAGGGTGACAGTGATCGCGACGAGGCTGCCAAGTGCGGTGGTCTTCACGATCGCTTTCCCTTTCACTTTCGAACACTTCGGAGAGCCAGAGCGTTCGCGGTCCGTGAAGGTGTGTGCC
>CAYUAW010000322.1:7032-8830 GCA_964442485.1 uncultured Polyangiaceae bacterium | reverse complement strand
GCCTTTGCTCCGTCGCCGCGATAGGCGCTGCCGTGCATGCAGGCGAGCAAGCGGGGCTCGAAGGCCGCGAGACGATCGAGCACCGCGGCGGTGTTGCCGCCGTGGGCGAAGTAGTCCATCGCGCCTCGCATGGCCTCGCTCGGGCCCAGGATGTCGCCCTCGGTCACCGGTTCGTGCGTCGCCCCGGGCTGGGTGAAGAGATCACCGCACAGCAACGTGCGCGTCGACATCTCGCCGAGGAACCCGCAGTCCCAGCCGTGCGGCACGTGGGGCGCGTCGAACCACTTCACCCGGTGGCTACCGAGGTCGAGAACCTCGCCGTCGGCGAGCGGCACGACGGGGCGATCGGTCATGTCCGCCGCGGAGGTCATCGCCGCCACGCGGCTGCACGCCGTCACGGCGTTCGGTGCGACGCCGAGCCAGTCGACGAGCGCGCCTGATTCGTCGGACTCGGTGTGGGAGAACGCGATGTATCGCAGCGTCTCCGGCCGGATGACGGTGCGCACCGCCTCGAGCGTCAGGGGAAACATCTTGCGGAGCCCGGTATGGAAGAGCAGCGGAGCGTCGGCCACGACGAGGTACTGATTGAAAGAGAACCCGGTGGGCAATCCGGGGTTCGGGGGCACTGGCGTGCTCACCCTGAAGATCCCGCTCGCCACCTCGTCGATCCGTGTACCGCTCTCTTGGTTTGTGATGGGCATGAAGCCTCCTTTCCCATGAAGTGGAAGCCGCGGGCCCCGCGTTACGGAGAATCGAACACGTGATCGAGAAGGTACTCGCTGACGGTGCGCCCGCCCGCCGGGTCGATGGCGACGACGCGCGCGTGCAGCTCCGTGGCCGGCGTCAGCGTGCTGTAGGCCGTCTTGCAGGCAAGGAGCACTTCCTCGCGCGCGGCGTCGAAGGGAACGTCGGAGATCGATATCAGCGGTGCGCCGTCGGCTGTCTCGAGCTCGAAATCGACGCGGTCCGCGGCGCGAACGGGCGCGCGGAGCACCCAGAACCCGACCTCGACGCCGGGGCCGAAGGTGAGCGTCGCGCGCTCGCCGGGTCCGAGCGACGTGACCGCGAGCGGTCGCCCCGTGGCTTCCAGGCCCTTCCGTCGCTCGGTCGTGAGGATATGCGGGAGCATGCCCTGGAGCTGCGCCGAGAGCCCCTGCATGCGCTCGACTCGCGTCGCGCAGTGCGCGCACGAGAAGTAGTGCTCCTCGAGCGCCTCGGCGTCGTCTCCGGTCGGCTCTCCGAGGCAATAACCGGCGATCTGGTGAAGCGGCGGGCAGGTCATGGTCGTTCCTCCACCTCGACGCAGCCGCCGAGCGCTCCGAGTGCACGGTGCTTGATGACGCGGACGTTGCCCGGCGTGAGCCCGAGCCGCTGTCCGACCTCCTCCGCCGTGCGATCCTCGAAGAAGGTCATTCTCACGACGCGCGATTCGCGAACCGGGAGGCGGGAGAGGCATTCGAAGAGCCGCGCCAGCGGTACGCGCTCCTCCGCGGGAGCCGAATGCGGCACGACGATGCTCTCGAGCGCGTGACTCACTTTCCGCTGCCTCGCCTCGGCGCGATGCGTGTCCCAGGTCGTGTTCCGGCACGTCCCGAGCACGAACGACGACAGGCGCTCCAGCTTCTCGACTCTCCCGGCGCGCAGCGCCTCGATCACCTGGAGGAGCACGACCTGCACCAGATCCTCCACGAGCGCCCGGTCCCGGAGGTGGCGAACACCGTAGACCCGGATCCTGGCGGCGAACCGGCGGACGAGCTCCGCCTCTGCCGCTCGTGAGTCCGGCCCTGCAGCGGCGATG
>CAYUAW010000322.1:0-6932 GCA_964442485.1 uncultured Polyangiaceae bacterium | reverse complement strand
AAGTTGCTTCGCGTCTAGAACATCGGCCACGCAGTTCCCCGTGCGCCGGCGCGTCGTTTGATGTACGCATCCTCGGAAAGGTCGTGGCCTAACGAATGGACGCCGTTGCTGCGTCGCAGAGAGCGCGAGGGGGAATTTCACTCTGGATGCGCGCAGTTGCGTGCGGGGTGTGCGTCAGCACCTGGGCGATGGCCTCGCCCGCGCCGACCACACCACGCCTGAAGGCGCGCGCGCTGTACGCGGAAGGCGAGAAGGCCCTCGAGGCCGGCGACGCCGAGACCGCGCAGCGTGACTACGAAGAAGCATACCGGACGCTCCCGAACGCCTCTGTCCTTCTGAAGATTGCCGAGTGCCAGAGCAGGCGCTCGAACGAGCGCGGCGCGGTGGAGACCCTGCAGCGCTACCTGAAGGAGCGAGCCACTGCGCCCGATCGAGCGAGCGTCGAGGAGCGCATCGCCGGCTTGAAGAAGACGCCCGGCGTGGTCTCGGTTTCGAGCAGCCCGCCCGGAGCGGCAATCTGGGTTGACGGATCCGACGCGGCGAAGACGACGCCGGCCGAGGTGCGGCTCACGCCAGGTGAGCACATCGTTGCGGTCCAGCTCCCACGCTACGAGACGGTCCAGCAGACCATCGTCGTGGATTTCGCCTCTCGCCCCGTCCTCGAGCTGACCCTCGCTCCGTCGGCCGCTCCCTCCGCGGGGCAAGGGGAGACGGAAGGCGGTCCTCCCGAAGGCGCGCAGTCGGGCCACTCGGGCGGCTACCGGCTGACGCCCGCCTTCTGGGTCGCCGCTGGCTTCACCGCGGTCGGTGCGGGCGTGATGACGGGGTTCGGCGTGGTGGCGCTGGGCGAGCACTCCGACTACCAGCAGAAGCCGACCCGCGCGCTCTACGACGACGGTCGCCGCGACGCGCTGATCGCCGATGTCGGCCTCGGCGTGACGGCGGCTTCCGCGATCACGGCGGCGGTGCTCTTCTTCACGTCGAAGCAAGGCGACCATCGCGAGGAGCACGCGCTCCAAGTCGCGCCGTCGTTCGTGCGGAACGGCGCGGGCATCACCGGCAATGTCCGCTTCTAGCGCGCTGCGGGCGGCCCTTGTCATCGGCCCCGGCGTCGTCGCCTTCGCCTGCTCGTTCATCGCGGACTTCGACGCGAGCAAGCTTCCGCGCGAGGGCAGCAGAGGAGTTCCCGACGGCTCGGCGGCCGCCACGGGCTCCGGCGGGGCATCCGCGAGCGGCGCGAGGACCGGCGCCATGTCGGGCGGAGCCGTTGCCGGCGAAGGTGGCGTGTCCGCGTCGGCGGGCGTCGGTGCGGCCGACGCCTCGCTCGGCAGGGGCGGAAGCGGCGCGGAGAACGAAGGCGGCAACGGGGGAGACGACGGCACGCCGCCCGCGTGCGACGTGTCCACGAACGCGGGGTGCGCGGCGGACGAGCTCTGCTGCCCCGTCGGTCAAGGGGTGACGTGCCGGAAGACGTCGCCGGACGAATGCGAGAATTGTGGCGTCGCGTGCCCCACCGGGGTCACGGCCGCGTGCACGGCGCGCACCTGCGAGTGTGGACCGGGTTCGGGGCGCGTGTGTACCGGCCGCGACGCCGAGCGCTTCTGTGCCGGCTCGCCGGCGAGCTGCGTCGCCTGCCGCGACGCCACCGATTGCGCGGGTCGCTCCGACGGAAAAACTCGCTGCGTCGCCGGACAGTGCGCCGAGTGCGACGCGGCGCAGGCCAGCGCCGGCTGCAGCGGGAACAAGCCCGTCTGCGACGCGACGACGCACTCCTGCAGAGCCTGCGTCAGGTCACCGGACGATTGTCCGAAGCCGCTCGTGTGCACGACGACCGGAGCTTGCGGGCACTGCGGGGGCGCGGTCGACTGCAAGACCCCGACGTCGCCCATCTGCGACGTCGGGACCACGCAGTGCCGACCGTGCGCGAGCAACGCGGAGTGCGCGGCGGGGCCGAAGCTCCCGTATTGCATCAGCCAGACGTGCAGCAGCTGCAATCCGACGACCGAGGTGGGCTGCACCGACGCCACGAAGCCCGATTGCCGCGGAGACGCGAGCGGGGGCTTCTCGTGTCAGGCCTGCACGAACAACGCTCACTGCGCGAATCGACCCGGGACGGTGTGCGACGCCGCGACGGGGCGCTGCGTCGCGTGCAGCAGCGACAACGACTGCGCCAATCCGAAGACGCCGCTCTGCGTGAACAACGTCTGCGTCGCTTGCGACACCACCAGTACCATCGCGCTCCTCACCGACCTCAGGTGCGTGCTGAAAGCCGGTGGCCAGCCGGCGTGCATCCGCAGCGGCACCCAGAAGGGCCAGTGCGGAGCCTGCGACCCGGGCGACTCACGCGGTTGCAACGGCAATCAGCTCTGCTGCGAGAGCGGCGGGGTCGCCGCCTGCATTGGTACCAGCACCACCCAGTGTGCAGCATGCTCGGGCGCGTGCGATCCGCTGCTGGCGAGCACCTGTTCGAACCGCACTTGCCGCTGCGGCTCGAGCGCGCCCTGCGCGGGCTCGGGCGCGCAGCGGTTCTGCGTCGCCTCGGGGTGCGTGGAGTGCCGGAACGACTCCGACTGCACGGACGCAACCCTGAACCAGTGCAATCCCGCGACCGCAGCCTGCGTCGACTGCATCGACAACGGCGGCTGCTCGGGCACCCTGGATCGCTGCGACGTCGTTGCGCACAAGTGCGTCGACTGCGACGCGACGGGCGGCTGCGCGGGGGTCCCTCAGACGCCCATCTGTGTCGCGAGCGCGTGCACCGCGTGCAAGACGGACGCGCAATGCGCGGCGCTGGTCGGGTCGCCCGGCCCGCTGTGCTCGGCCAGCGGCGCCTGCGTCGCCGACGCGACGTGTACCCGCAACGCGGATTGCGTGGACGGCATTCACCTGGTGTGCGCGGGCCTGCACGCCGACGGCGGCGGCACGGGCCGCTGCCGCGTGTGCGACCCGCTCACGAGCGCCGGCTGCACCGGCACCCAGAAATGCAGCGCCGACTTCGTGTGCACGGGTTGAGGTGCGCTCGCGCCGGTCAATTCGGAAAATCGCTCATGCACTGGCTCATTCCGGCGTCGCTCAGCACGGGCTGAGCCAGGTCCGGCACGTCGAGCCGGGGCGGCGAGGAGAAGTCGAAGAGGTCGTAGAGCGCGTCCGAATTCGCGTCACGCCCGGTCAGCGCGGGGAGACCGAGGTTTGCCTCGATGAAGCGCAGGATCGACGTGTGGCTGTGCACGACGTGGCTCACGAAGTGCCGCTTCGCATACGGTGAGACGACGATCAGCGGGACGCGGAAACCGAGCCGATCGAAGCCGCCGAGCTCCGGGTTCGAGCGCGGAGGCGTGTCGTCGGGCGGGCACGCTTCCGGAGGCGGCACGTGGTCGTAGAGGCCGCCGTGCTCGTCGTAGGTGATGAAGAGCGCCGACGACTTCCACTCCGGGCTCTTCAGGAGTGCCTGCACCTGCTCGGACACGAACTGCTCGCCGAGCTGGATGTCTGCCGGCGGGTGCTCGTCGTTCTCGACCCAGGCCTTGCCGAGGAACGTCGGGTCGACGAACGCCACGGCGGGCAGCGTCCCGGCGGCCGCGTCCTTCGCGAATTCCGTGATGTCGACGTAGTGTGCCGCCTGCGCGGGGTCCGTCGCGAAGTCCGGGAAGATGAGGCTGCCCGCGATCTGCGACTTGTACTCCTTCCAGTCGACGTTCTTGTCGCTCATCGTGCGGAACAGGCTCGCCGCGCCCGGCGGCGCGAGGATGTTCGTGTCCGTCGTGACGATGCCGAAGGAGGTGCCCCCGTAGAGGTACATGCGGTTCGGGTAAGTCGGCCCGAGCACGGAGCAGAAGTAGCGATCGGACGTCGCGAAGGCGGACGCGAGGCCGTAGTAGAAGGGAATGTCCGACTGCTCGTAATAGCCGAGCGCGCGCGCTCCGGTCGGGTCGTTCGTCGTGCGGTTGGTCACGGCGAAGCCGTCGTTCTTCCCGCCGTTGTACTGGCCGTGGCTCGCCACCCAGCCGTGATCTGTGTCCTCCACGCAGTAGCGGGACTCGTGGAACCAGGGGAGGGAGGCGCCGCCGCCGTCGGCCGTGCCCGGGTTCGCGGCGCCGCTCGCCGGCACGTCCACGTCGTCCTGGCCGTGACCAGGGAGATGGCCGAAGTACTGATCGAACGAGCGGTTCTCCTGCATGATGACGACGATGTGCTCGATCGGCGTCTTTGCCGCGGCGCAGTCGCCGAGGGTGTCGGCGGGCATCGCGCCGGCAGAAAAGCTGCAGGAATCGCGGCGCGCGACGAGCTTCTGGTCGAGCCCGCACGCTCCCGAACCGGCCCCGCCGTCGGTGGGCGGCGCGTTGGTGTCCGGGCTTGGCTTCTTGCCCGGCGTCTCGTCGCTCGAACACGCGAGCGCCATGTTGAACGATGCGAGCGCCCAGACGGAACGGACCGCCGCTGCACGAACCCCGATTCCAAGCATGCCGAGAGCTTAGCGCGGCGTCCGTCGGTTGCACACCGGACCGATCGGTCCGGGCAAGCGCACGCCATCCGTCGTAACCTCGGACCGTGGCGCGCGACGAACCCGCACACGTGCTCTCGCTGAACGGTCACGAGGTCTCCGTGACGCACCCCTCGAAGCCGTATTTCTCGCGGCAGACCCTGCTGTCGAAGCTCGAGGTCGTCCAGTACTACGTGAGCGTCGCGGAGGGCGCTCTCGGCGGCGTGAAGGACAGGCCGCTCGTGCTGAAGCGGTTCGTCAACGGGGCGGAGGGCGCGCCGTTCTACCAGAAGCGCGCACCGGAGAAGCGTCCCCCGTGGCTACGCACCGTCACGCTTTCGTTTCCGTCCGGCCGCACCGCCGAGGAAATCGTCATCGACGACGTGGCGGGCCTGGCGTGGGTAGTGAACCTCGGGTGCATCGAGCTCCACCCGCACCCCGTGCGCTCCTCGGATCTCGAACATCCGGACGAGCTGCGCGTCGATCTCGATCCGGGTCCAGGCGTGTCGTGGCCGGACGTCCGGCGCGTGACGCTGGAGGTGAAGGCGCTGCTCGAGGAGCTCGGGCTCGTCGGGTTTCCGAAGACGAGCGGCTCGCGTGGGATGCACGTGAACGTGCGCATCGAGCCCCGCTGGTCGTTCTCCGAGGTCCGTCGCGCCGCGCTCGCGCTCTCACGCGAGATAGAGCGTCGCGCGCCGAGCATCGCCACCTCGAAGTGGTGGAAGGAAGAGCGTCACGGCGTCTTCATCGACTACAACCAGAACGCGAAGGACCGCACCACGTGCAGTGCATACTCCATTCGCCCCGTCCCCGACGCGCGCGTCTCGACGCCGCTCCTCTGGGACGAGGTGCCGGAGTGCGAGCCGGGGGATTTCACCGTGCTCACCGTCCCCGAGCGGCTCCGCCGGATGGGAGATCCGGCAAGCTCCATGGACGCAGCGGGGGGGTCCCTCGAGAAGCTCTTCGAGCTCGCCGCGAGGGACGACGCGAGCGGCCTCGGTGACGCGCCGTGGCCTCCGCATTTCCGGAAGGCGGAGGGGGAGGGGACGCGCGTCGCGCCGTCACGGGCTAAGCGGGCGACGAAGAAGCCGCGGGAGAAGATGCCGCTCGTCGTGGTCGCCAATTCGCCGGACAAGGAAGCAGCGCTCGCCGGCCTCGAGCGCTGGAAGCAACGTCACCCTGACGTTGCGGCGCATCTCGCCGTCGACGACGTGCTGGTGGACGCGATGCGGGGCCGCTCCTCGACGTGGACGCGCATCCGCGTGAACCTGCGCCACGTCCCAGAGGCGCAGAGGCCTCCGGAGGAGAAGCCCGACCCCGACGACGACCCGACGCGCGAGTGGCGTGAGCGCTGGCGCCGCATGAAGAGCGGCTGACCCCTACCCGGGCGGCACTAGCGGCGGTCGCCGAAGATGCGCCCCACTTCTTCCGGTGGGACGACCTCGAGCTGCGCGAAGGTACACTCCGCCGGCGGCTTGTCGGGCCGCCACCGCCGGAACTGCGCGGTGTGACGGAACCGCGTGCCCTCCATGTGATCGTACGCGACCTCCACGACCAGCTCCGTGCGGAGCGGCTCCCACGAGAGATCCTTGCCCTGGCTCCAGCGGCTCTGCCCGCCGGGCATGCGGTGCTCCGTCTCGCCCGGCGCGGGCTCCTTCGCCGCCCAGGCCTTCCAGGGATGCGTCGCGAGCGCGTCCTTTCGGTACGGGGCGAGGAACTCGACGAGTTCCTTGCGCTTCGCGTCGCTGAAGCTCGCGCACACGCCGACGTGCTCGAGCCGGCCGGCGTCGTCGTAGAGGCCGAGGAGGAGCGACCCGATCAGCGTGCGCTCGCCCTTCTTGTGCCAGCGAAAGCCGGCGACCACGCAGTCGCACTCCCGCTCGTGCTTCACCTTGAGCCACTCGCGCTTGTTCGACACGTAGGCACCCGACGAGAGCTTCGCCATCACGCCGTCGAGCCCGGCGCCCTCGAAGCGCTGGAACCAGTCGCCCGCGAGGGCGCGGTCGGTGGTCGTCGGGGTGAGGTGGAGCGGAGGCTCCACATGCGCGAGCGTCGATTCGAGCAGGCGGCGCCGCTCCTCGAACGCCTCCCCGCGCAGGTCGCGGTCGCCCTCGCACAGCAGATCGAAGAACACGATGGACGCGGGGATCTCACGCGAGAGCAGCTGCACGCGGGACGCCGCGGGGTGGATGCGCAGCTGGAGCGCCTCGAAGTCGAGCGCGCCGCCCTTCGCGACGACGATCTCGCCGTCGAGCACGCACCGTTCCGGCAGCTGCTCGATGAGCGGCGGCAAGAGCTCCGGGAAATAGCGATTGAGCGGCTTCTCGTCGCGACTCTGCAAGAGCACCTCGTTGCCGTCCTTGAACATCAGGGTGCGGAAGCCGTCCCACTTCGGCTCGAAAGTCCACACCGTCCCTTTCGGTAACTCGCCGACGCGCTTGGCCAGCATGGG
>CAYUAW010000321.1:7487-8848 GCA_964442485.1 uncultured Polyangiaceae bacterium | reverse complement strand
TTCGGCGACGTGCGCGAGCTGCTCACCGCCGCGTTCGCCATCGCCATGCTCGGCGCGATCGAGTCGCTCCTCTCGGCGACCGTCGCCGACGGCATGACGAACACCAAGCACGACCCGAACGCCGAGCTGGTCGCGCTCGGCATCGGCAACGTGCTCACGCCGTTCTTCGGAGGCATTCCCGCCACGGGCGCGCTCGCCCGGACCGCGACCAACATCCGGAGCGGTGCGCGGTCTCCGATCGCCGCCGTCATTCACGCCTTCGTCGTGCTGATGTCGATCCTCGCGCTGGCGCCGCTCGTCGCGTACGTGCCGATGGCCGCGCTCGCCGCCCTCCTGCTGCGGGTTGCCTGGAACATGGCGGAGGCGCACAACTTCGTCGGCATCGTCCGCGTCGCTCCGAAGAGCGACGTCGCGGTGCTGCTCATCTGCTTCACGCTCACCGTCGTCTTCGATATGGTCGTCGCCGTGTCGGTGGGCGTCGTGCTGGCGGCGTTCCTCTTCATGCGTCGCATGGCCGACCTTACCGAGTCGCACCTGAACTTCGAAGCGGTGGGCGAGGATGGCGACATGCGACCGCTCCCACCGGGCGTCCTGCTCTACGAGGTCAACGGACCGCTCTTCTTCGGTGCCGCGCAGCGGGCGATGAGCGCGGTGCAGGACGGCATCGCGGACCGCTCCCGGGTACTCTTGCTCGACCTCGGGCGCGTCCCGGTGATCGACGTCAGCGGCCTCGCGGCGCTCGAAAACGCGATAGGCGCCGTGCTGCGCCGCAAGAAGCGAGTCGTGATCGCGGGCCCCTTGCCGGAGCCGCGCACCATCTTTCAGCGCGCGAGGCTCGAGCAGAAGCACCCGGGTCTCGTCTTTGCCGCCGACATGGACGCGGGTCTGGCGCTCGCGGCGCGCCTCGCGGACGAAGCCCCGGGGAGCGCGCCAGCGGCGTAGAAGGTCTAGTCAGGGCGGGGATTTTCTCGCCGTCTTACGCGCTGTCTTCTTCGCCGCCTTGCTCCTGGGTGGCGCGCGCTTCGTCTTCTTTCGTGCGGCGTCTTCGTTCTCCGCGACGCGCGCCTTCACGAGCTTCTGCACGAGTGACATGGGGGGTGGCTCGCCGTGGTCGAAGCGCACCGCGCCCTTCGAGTGGTCGTAGTCTTGAAGGTCGTCCTCGAAGGGGCCGAGCGTCGTGCCGCTGAACACGTAGAGAGCACAGTGTTTCGACGTGGCGCCGAAACCGACGAGCATGCCGAGATACCTGAACGCTGCGAGCTGGTAGCTGATCACCTCGGTCGCGTTCGGCGCGGCCTTCCTGATGGCCTTGCGAAGGCGCGTGAGGGTGGCCCGCGCGGACTCGGGAGCACGGGCGATGT
>CAYUAW010000321.1:0-7387 GCA_964442485.1 uncultured Polyangiaceae bacterium | reverse complement strand
GAGCGGGAGCGGGGGTTAGTTGGGGGTGGCGTGGGGTTCGAGGCGGGCCATTTTTCCGAGGAGCGCGAGGGGGTCTCGCTTCGTGCGGTCGCCCTTCATCTCTCTGTAGATGGTGTCGACGTTCACGGCGATGCGGCTTTTTTCGGTCCAGCCGTCGAAGGCTTCCGTCAAGAGCTCGCGTACGATCTCGTCGGCGGTGGCGCCGGCGGCCTGACCTCGGCGCGTGACGTCCAGCAGACGCTGCCAGTATTCCTTGGTGCGGCGGACGCCGTCCTTGTTCGTGAGCGGGCCGTGGCCCGGTACGATCACGTCCACGTCGAGAGCGAGAAGACGGTCGCACGCCGCGATCCAGTTCTCCACCGGGCCCTCCCAGATGATCGGGTGCGCACCGATGAACAGGATGTCGCCGGTGAAGGCGACGCGCGCGGCCGGCAGGTGGACGAGCACGTCGCCCTTCGTGTGCGCTGGGCCCACTTCGATGAGCTCGACGGCCTTCTCACCGACGGAGAGCGTCATCTTTCCGCTGAACATCTCGGTCGGCAGAGTGAGGGAGACGGAACCGAAGTCGAAGCCGCCGAAGCGCTCCACGACGTAGCCGGCAGCGTCCGCGAGCGCCGCCACGCGCGGCACGCCGAGGCGCCCGAGGAGGCGCAGCGCGTCCTTCGCACGGGGACCAGCGCGCTCGATGAGCCGCGCCCCGGTGACCATCGCGGACATCAGCTTCGGCGGTAGCTCCTTCATCTCCTTCGCGGCTGCACGCGAGCTGACGATGCGAGCGCCGGCGACGAGCTGGTTGCCCCAGCAATGGTCGCCGTTGGCGTGCGTGTTGACCACGGTCGAAAGGCGCTCTGCGAGCGGCGTCGCGCGGCGCATCGCCTGGAGCATCGTGCGCGTCAGCTCGACGTCGTAGAGGGTGTCCACCAGGAGCGATCCATCGGCGTCGGCCACGAGACCGGCGTTACTCAGGCCCCAGGTGCCGTCCGTCAGGTACGCGAACACCGACGGTGCGATCTCCTGGAGCTTTCCTTCCGTCCTTGTTCGATTCACGGCCTTCTTCCTGTCTCCCGCGGCTCATCTTGCCTGAAACGGTCCGCGGCGGGAAAATAGGTACGACCGTTCCACTTCTTGCTCAAGGGACGAAAGCGAACGACTCTCCTCCTCCATGGCGCGCGCCGACAAGCCGGCCGGGGGCGTGGGTGACCGCGTTCGCGAGAAGATCCTGGACCACGCCGAGGAGCTCTTCGCCGAGCGCGGCTTCTTCGGCGCCTCGGTGCGCGACATCACGGAGAAAGCCGGCGTCCGGCTCGCCGCGGTCAACTATCACTTCGGCACGAAGGAAGAGCTCTTCCGCGACGTCGTGCTGCGGCGCGCAGCAGTGCTGAATGCCGCGCGCGTCGAGCGGCTCGAAGGCGCGGCTCGCGCCGGCACGAAGGAGGCGCGGACCCGTGCCATCGCCGAGGCGTTCGTAGTTCCCGCGGTGGAACTTGCGCTGACTGACGCGCCCTTCCGGAACTACTTCGCGCTGATCGCCCAGGTGTCGAACTCGCGGCTCTGGGCTCTCTCCCTGGTCGCGGAGCAGTTCAACGCCGTGGCGCTCTCGTTCATCGCGGCGTTCGGTCGGGTTTTCCCGCGTGCGTCGAAGCGTGCGCTCTACTATTCCTACCAGTTCCTGGTGTCGTCGACCCTGTCCGCGCTCTCCGACAACCTGCGGCTCGAGTCGCTCACGAAGGGCGAGCTCTCGTCGCGTGACTTCGCCAACCTCGGCGAGCACCTGCTGACGTTCGTCACGGCCGGCATCGTCGCGACGTGTCACGCCGCTCCTCGCGTTTCGCCGAAGCAAGCGCGATCCTGACGCGAGGCGCGTGCCGACCCATCAGCCTCTTGATTCTTCACATCCGTCAGATGCCGCGACCGGCCTCGGCGCTCACCCTCCTGAGGATCTCCAGGAACGTCCGCGGGACGGCCGAGGTGTTCGACGCTCGCCACGCCGCCAGCAGCTCGACCGAAGGCGACCCCACGATGGGCCGGAGCTCGAGACCAGGACGGTGCACCTCGCGGATCGACTCCGGCAAGATCGCGACGCCGTAGCCGGCAGCGACGAGGCTCACGATGTCGAGCTGCGGCGCTTGCTGCACGATACGTGGCGAGAAGCCGGCGTCGTGGCACATGACCATGATGCTGTCGAAGAAGGCGGCGGCGCGCGAGCGCGGGAACGTGACGAAGGGCTCGCCGGCCAGCGACGACAGCGCGATGCGTTTCTTCGCGGCCATCGGATGATCCGCGGGCAGCGCGACGAGCAGGCGCTCCCGGCGCACGCACTCGAAGGAGATCGACGGATCCTCGATGGGGCCGCGCACGAACCCGACGTCGAGCGCGCCGTCCTTCAGCGCGTCGAGCTGCGCGGCCGGCGAGAGCTCCCGCAGAGTCACCTCCACGCCCGGGAGCCGTTCGCGAAAAGCCCGCAAGAGACGCGTCAACCCGCTGTACGCGAGCGACGAAAGATACGCGACGGAGATCTGCCCCGTCTCCCCGGTGTGGGCACGCCGCGCCTCGTGGATGGCGCGATCGACCTCGGTGAAGAGCAGCCGCGCGCGCTCGAGCAGCACCGCTCCTGCCGGCGTGAGCTCGACGCTCCTTCGCGAGCGCTGGAGCAGCGGGAACCCGAGCTCGTTCTCCAGGGACTGGATCTGCCGGCTCAGGGGGGGCTGTGCCATGCGGAGACGCCTCGCGGCGCGCCCGAAGTGGCGCTCCTCGGCGACGGCGACGAAATAGCGGAGATGACGGAGCTCCATCTTCGTGAAGGCGCAAGGGCGCCCTGTCCATACCCAAAAGGTATCAGAGAACGCTCCGCGTGTATTGGACGGCGCGACCGGCCGACCCTATGGGATGGCCCCGCCGATGTGGATCGTAAGGCTCGCGCTAAGGCGCCCATACACGTTCGTCGTGATGGCGTTTCTCATCGTGATCCTCGGTGTTTTCACGATCCTGCGGATGCCGACGGACATCTTCCCCGACATCGACATTCCGGTCATCTCCGTCGTGTGGAACTACGGCGGCCTCTCCCCCGACGAGATGGAGAAGCGCATCGTCTCGAACTTCGAGCGCGCCCTCACCACGACTGTCAGCGACATCGAGCACATCGAGAGCCAGATGCTTTCCGGCGTCGCAGTGATCAAGATCTTCTTCCAGCCGGGGGCGAAGATAGAGGCGGCCACTGCGCAGGTGACTGCCATCTCGCAGCCGCTGGTCAGACAGATGCCGCCGGGCACGACGCCGCCGTTCATCATCCGCTACAGCGCGTCGAACGTGCCAATCATGCAGGTGGCGCTGGAGAGCGACTCGCTCAGCGAGCAACAGCTCTTCGACTACGGGACGAACTTCGTGCGGGCGGACCTCGCCACCATCCAGGGTACGCAGATCCCCTGGCCGTACGGCGGCAAGCAGCGCCAGGTGATGGTCGACATCGATCCTTCGCGCCTCTACTCCCGGGGGATCTCCGCGAAGGACGTGAACACCGCGCTCGGCTTGCAGAACGTCATCCTGCCCACGGGGACGGCGAAGATCGGCACCCAGGAATACCCGGTGGTGCTCAACGCGAGCCCGGAGATCCTCGACGAGATCGCCGACCTTCCCATCAAGACGATCGACGGCACCATCCTGTACATGCGCGACGTCGCGAGCGTGCGCGATGGCTACGCCCCGCAGACGAACATGGTGCACGTCAGCGGCAACCGCTCGGTGCTGATGAGCGTCCTGAAGAACGGGAACGCGAGCACCCTCGACGTCGCGAAGTCGATCCGCTCGATGCTCCCCACCACGCTCGCGCGGCTTCCGAAGGAGCTGAAGGCGTCGCTGCTCTTCGATCAGTCGCTCTTCGTGCGCGCTGCGGTGGACGGCGTGCTGAAGGAGGCGACCATCGCGGCGGGCCTGACCGCGCTGATGCTCCTGATCTTCCTCGGCAGTTTTCGCAGCACGCTCATCGTCATCGTCTCCATCCCCCTCTCCATCCTCGTCGCGATCATCGGCCTCGCGTTCCTCGGGCACACGCTGAACGTCATGACGCTCGGCGGGATGTCGCTCGCTGTCGGCATCCTCGTCGACGACGCCACGGTGGAGCTCGAGAACGTCCACCGTCACCTGGCGATGAACAAGGGCATCTTCCGCGCGATCCTGGACGGCGCGGGGGAGATCGCCGTGCCGGCGTTCGTGTCGACGCTGTGCATCTGCATCGTGTTCGTGCCTGTCGCGTTCATCACGGGGGCCGCAAAGTCGCTGTTCGTCCCCCTGGCGCTCGCCGTCGTGTTCGCGATGATGACGTCGTACTTCCTGTCGCGGACCCTGGTGCCGACGATGGTCCGATACCTGCTGCGCGGAGAGGCGCACCCCGACGCGGCCCATGGCGGCACGGACGCCGCGCCGGGACCCCGCAGCGGGCACGCGGGCAAGAAGCCGCACCTCGGCCTGCGGTTCCTTTCGGCCTTCGAGCGCGGCTTCGAGCGGCTCCGCGCGGCCTATGGCCGCGTCCTCGCGCTGGCGCTGGAGCACCGGGGCATCGCGGTTGCCGCGTTCGGCGCGTTCGTCGCGGCGTCGCTCTGTCTGCTCCCGCTCGTAGGCGAGGACTTCTTCCCGACGGTGGACGCGGGGCTCATCAAGCTCCACGTGCGCGGTGCGCCGGGCACGCGCATCGAGGAGACGGAGCAGCGCTTCTCCAGCATCGAGAGCACCGTGAAGACGGTCGTCCCCCCGCAGGAGATCGAGACGATGCTCGACATCCTGGGGACACCGTACAGCGGCCTGAATCTCTCCCTGAGCGAGGGCGCTCTCATCTCGTCGGCCGACGGGCAGATCTATATCGCGCTGAAGCCCGGTCACGCGCCGACCGCCGACTACGTCCGCAAGCTGCGGAGCGAGCTGCATCGTGCGTACCCCGATACGACCTTCTTCTTCCTCGCGCCGGACATCTCGACGCAGGTGCTCAACTTCGGCATCGCCGCGCCGCTCGACGTGCAGGTGCTCGGCGGCGTCGGCAAGGACGCCGAGACGTATGCGCTCGCGGAGCGCCTGGCAGCGCGCATCGCGGACATCCCCGGGACGGCGGACGTTCACCTGGCGCAGGTCGTCAACCGTCCCGAGCTGCGCATCAACGTGAACCGCACCATGGCGCAGGGCCTCGGGCTCAGCGAGCGCGACGTTGCCAACGACCTTCTGGTGTCCCTGTCTTCGAGCGGGCAAGTGTCGCCGAGCTACTGGCTCGACCCGAAGCGCGGCGTCCAGTACCTCGTCGCAGTCCAGACACCGCAACCCGTCATCGATTCTTTCGAGAGCCTTCGCTCCACGCCGCTCTCGGCGCCGGGCGCGCTCGAGCCGGTACTGCTCTCGAACGTCGCCAGCATCACGCGCGGCATCGGTGCGACGAACATCACGCATTACAACGTGGCGCGGACCTTCGACGTGCAGGCGAACGTCGACGGCGCCGACCTCGGCTCCGTCGCAGAGGCGGTGGATCGCGTGCTCGCTGCCGAGCGACCGCGCCTGCCGCGCGGGACGACGCTGAAGGTCAAGGGACAAGCAGAGAGCATGCGTACCTCGTTCGAGGGGCTCGCCTACGGTCTGGGCTTCGCCGTCGTGCTCGTCTACCTGCTCATGGTGGTGAATTTCCAGTCGTGGCTGGATCCTTTCATCATCCTCATGGCGCTCCCGGGCGCCCTCGCCGGGATCGCGTGGATGCTGTTCCTGTCGAGGACGACCCTCAGCGTTCCGGCGCTGATGGGGACCATCATGTGTGTCGGGGTCGCCACCTCGAACAGCATCCTGGTCGTCACCTTCGCCAACGGAAGGCGGCAGCACGGGCTCGACGCGAAGCGTGCGGCCCTCGTCTCGGGCATGACGCGGCTCAGGCCGGTGGTCATGACGGCCCTCGCCATGATCCTCGGCATGCTGCCGATGTCGCTCGGGCTCGGGGAAGGCGGCGAGCAGAACGCCCCGCTAGGGCGCGCCGTCATCGGGGGGCTCCTGGTGGCGACCTTCGCGACGCTATTTTTCGTGCCCGTCATGTATTCGCTGCTGCGGGGGAAGGCGCCCGTCAGCGACCATGAGCTAGACTCCGCACTGGAGGAAACTTGACGTCCCACAGCGATCCCGTCGTCGCGCCCCGCGACGGGCAGGCCCCTCGAGGCGTGAACGACGCTCGAGAAGACGAGATCGGGTTCGCCATTCCCGAGCCGGCGAAGGTGTCGGGAGTGCGGGTTCTCGCGATCTCCCTGGTGGTCGTGGCGGTGCTGTTCGGCGTCTTCGTGAGCGCGTACCTCCCGCGGATGCGAGCGCGCTCCGCGCTCGTCGAATCGACGCAAACGTCGCGCTCTGCGTCGCCGCGGGTGGAGGTCGTGACGCCGAAGGAGGGCTCGAGCTCACATTCCCTGACGCTGCCGGGCAGCGTGCGAGCGCTCGAGGAGACGATGATCTACTCGCGCGCCAACGGCTTCGTCCAGGAGTGGAACGTCGACATAGGCGACAGGGTGAAGGAAAATCAGCAGCTCGCGCTCATCGAGACGCCGGAGCTCGATCAGGAGATCATGCAGGCTCGCGCGCAGCTCGCGCAGGCCGAGGCGTCGGTGAAGCAGGCGAGCGCGAATCGCAATTTCGCGACGTCGAGCCTCACCCGCTACAGGAAGCTCTCGGCGGAGGGCCTCGCGACGCAGCAGGAGCTCGACGAGAAGTCGGCGCAATCCGACGTCGATCTCGCGAACGTCGAGGTCGCGGAGGCCACGGTGCGTACCCAGCGCGCGAATCTCGCGCGCCTCGGCAAGCTGAAGTCCTTCGCGACGGTCACGGCGCCCTTCGCCGGGACCATCACTCAGCGCCTGATCGACCGAGGTGCCCTCGTGATGCCCGGCAACGTCACGCCGCTCTTCAAGCTGTCTGCGACGGATCCGGTGCGGGTGTTCGTGGACGTCCCTCAGGACGCCGCGCCCGGCGTGGCGACCGGCCTCGACGTCGCCGTCTCCGTCCGCGAATATCCGGGGCGCGTGTTCAAGGGCCGGGTGGCGCGCGACGCGGGCGCGCTCGACCCCGGCTCGCGAACGCTGAGCACCGAGATCCGCGTGCCGAACCCCGACGGCAAGCTCCTCACCGGCATGTACGCGGAGGCGCGTCTCACGCTGCCGACGCCGCACCGCACCTTCGAGCTACCGTCGACCGCGGTTCTCACCGGTGCGAAAGGCGTCGGCGTGCAGCTCGTCCTTCCCGACGGCAGCGTGCAGCTCACCCCCGTCGTCATCGAGCAGGATCTCGGCGCGAGCGTCCGCGTCTCGACGGGGCTTCACGGCGGCGAGCGCGTACTCAAGCTATCGAGCCCCGGTCTTGCCGACGGCACGAAGGTCGAAGTCGC
>CAYUAW010000320.1:6025-8876 GCA_964442485.1 uncultured Polyangiaceae bacterium | reverse complement strand
TGCTGTCGCAGGCTGGTCACGACGTCGGGGTGATCTGCCGAAACGTCCTTCGACTCCCCGCGATCGTTGACGATGTCGAAGAGCTCCCAGTGTCCGTCGAGCGGGCCTATCGGGGGCTCGCTCCAGCGCGCCTTCCAGCGGCCGTCCGGGCTGTAGATGTAACCCCTGCCGTACGCCTCATCGATGAACGCCGTAGTGTGAACGGGAGCGGGGGCGAAGGCGCCGAGCTCGGGCACCAGCGAGACGCCGGTCACCGGGTAGACGTAGCGGCCCTTGTAGACCACCTTGCCCTTGTTTCTGTCCACTCCTGTGGTCGAATCAATGTCCACCGGAGCGGGCGTGGTCGGCGGCGTGACACCGGCGACGGCCAGGAACGTCGCCGTGTCGTCCGCGACGTGCGTGAAGCTCCGGATCGGCGACCTCGGCCCCTTCTGCCCGCCGGGGACGTGGATGAACGCGGGCACCGAGACGCCGCCCTCGCCCGACAGCCCCTTCACTTGCGAGAACGGCGTCGCGCTCACCTCCGCCCAGCGCAGACCGTATTGCTGCCTGGGCACGGCCTGCTGCCCGTTGTCGGTTCCGAGCGTCTCGTAGGTGCCCGGCGCCGCGTTCGCCTCGTCGGTGGCCTTCGGATCGGCGCCCGAGTCGATCGGCCAGCCCTCCGCGCCGTTGTCGGACTGGAAGAAGATGAACGTGCGGTCGTACTCGCCGATGTCCTGCAGGTGCTGGATCAACCGCCCGACGTTCCAGTCGAGGTTCGACACCATGCCGGCGTACACCTCCATGTAGCGCGCCTGGGCTTTCTCTCGAGGTCGGTGAGGCTCGTCCACTTCTTGTCGACGAAGCCTGCGTGATAGTCGACATAGCCGTCGTCGGGGAAGTGCACGGCGCTGATCGACTTGCCGCTCGCGGTCCCGTAATTCGCCGTCGCGGGCGATTGCACCAGCGTCTCTGGAGCGCCCGGGAACGGGGTCCATGACTCCGGTACGAGACCCGAATCGCGCTGGCGCTGGATGCGCGCCGCACGCACCGCGTCGTAGCCCTGGTCGTAGCGGCCCTTGTACTTGCTGAGCCACGGCTCCGGCACCTGCAGCGGCCAGTGCGGCGACGTGTACGCTGCATAGGCGAAGAAAGGCTTGCCGTCGCCGTGATTGCCGTCGATGAACTCGATCAGCGTGTCGGTGTAGAGGTTCGTCGAGAACCCGGACTTCTGACCGGGTTGCCCGGGCTGCGCATACGCGCCGTCGAGCACGAAGTTCTTCGAGCCCGCCGCCTCGTGCGTGAAGTGATTGCTCGCCGCGCCGCCGAGCAGCGAGAAGCTTCGCTCGAAGCCCCACTGGTCGGGCGTCTTGCCCGCGCCCGTCGCTCCGGCGATGGCCGAGCCGAGGTGCCATTTGCCGGCGATGTACGTGTGATAGCCCGCGTCCTTCAGGAGCTCGGCGACCGAGAGCGAGCTGTCGTTGAGATACCCCTCGTAGCCGGGCAGACCCTTGCGCTCGTCGGTGGGAGCGCCCATCGTCCCCTCGCCGACCAGATGATGATCGGTGCCGGAGATGAGCATGCTGCGTGTGATGGCGCTCACCGTACCGGCGTGGTGATTGGTGAGGATCCGGCCGTCGGCGATGAGCGCGTCCAGGTTCGGCGTGTCGATCTCGCCGCCGAAGGCGTGGATGTCCGAGTAGCCGAGATCGTCGGCCATGATGAAGAGGATGTTCGGCGGGCGGTCCGACGCGCCGGCGTCCACACCGCCATCGCTGCGCGACTCGCCGCGTCCGTCCTTGCCGGGGGGGTCCTGCTTGCCGGCTTCTCCGTTGACCCCGTCCTTGCCGGGCAAACCGTCCTTGCCGGGCACGCCATCCTTGCCGTTGGCGCCGTCTCTGCCGGGCGGGCCTTGCTTGCCGGCTTCGCCGTTGACGCCGTCCTTGCCGGCGCCGCCGTCTCGACCGTTCACGCCCTTCACGCCGTTCGGGCCGTTCTCGCCGGAGCACGCCGTGGCGAGCAGGGCGCACAGGAGATGCGACGATGCGATGAGAACTCGGGGCTTTATCAAGGTAACGCTTTCCTTTCGCGGTGCAGAGCGGCCGGCGTCGAACGTTCCTATAACGGACATGTGTCCCGTATACAAGACAAACGACGTCGGTATGACGCGACGGGTCTCACCGCGAACGAGCAGCAGTCGGGCGGGGTGCGGGCGCTCCTCCGGCTGTTTCTACAGCCACCCGCCATGGGGAAAACGGATTCCGCGAACCGTTACGCTCTGCGCTATTTAAGCGCACGACCCAAATTTCGCGCGAATCCACGGTCGGGACGATTGCAGGCGGCGAAGGCCGCGCGCACACTCTGGTCGTTGGGCCGTGTGCCTCGTGCGCCACATTGCCGTGGTGCGGGGGTCAAGTTAAGACCGCATTCCAATGAGCTTCGATCTCCTCGAGACGCGCGCTCCACGCAGTCACCAGGCGTGGACCAGGGGTGTCGCGCTCTGTCTCGCCGTGCTCGCGAGCGCGGTGGCCTGTGCATCGACGAACCGCAATGCTGCGCCGGACACCATCTATCTGGGTCCACACGACGTCAGCGAGGCGCAGCTGTACATGCCCCTCGAGAACGGCACGGTCTACTCTTACGACACTCGCACGCAGAGCGGTGAGCACGGCGTGATGACCATCCAGGTGCTCCACGCCACGCGAGGGCAAGTGGACGTCGCCGTCGGGGGTCGAACGGAGCGTCTCATTTCCCTCGTCGACGGCATCCGGCTGGCGGAGGGCGGCTACTACCTGAAGTCCCCCCTGACGAAGGATCACAGCTGGGAGGGTCGGCTCGGCACCGTCAGGGTCGCCGACACCCAGGAGGAGCT
>CAYUAW010000320.1:3400-5925 GCA_964442485.1 uncultured Polyangiaceae bacterium | reverse complement strand
GGGAGCTTGCCGGAGTACAACTGGAACAAGGTCGAGTGCGACGGCTGCAATTGCTCTCGAACCGAGTGCTTCTATCCGACTCCGAGCGGCCCGTTGCCAGCGGGCTGGCCCTGCGGCACGAACTGAGGCGCGGGAGGCTTCGCGCCCCGCCTTTTCCCTATGACCCAGCAAGAGCTCGAAGAAACCCTCCGTGCGCTCTTCGCCACCGAGACGGACGCGGCTCGCTCCGTCCTCTCGGAGCCACGCGACGCGAACACCGCAGTCAAGCTTGCGGTGCGGGCGGGGCAGCGCGCTCAGCGAACGTTCCTGCCGGTGTTCCAGGCCGTCGCGTGCAAGCCGGGCTGCGGGTTCTGCTGTAGGGGGGTCCGCGTGGACGTCACCGCGCCCGAAGCGCTGACCATCGCGCGCGGCTTCCGTGAGACGCTCCCCGCGGCACAGCTCGCCATCATCCGCGACAGGGTCGAGCGACACGCGGCGAAGCTTCGCGCGATGACGCTCGAAGAACGCCGCCGGGAAGGCACGCCGTGCCCGCTACTCGACGAGGTGACGAACCTGTGCAGCGTCCACGACGCGCGCCCGATGCGCTGCCGCGCTCATCACTCTCTCGACGTCGCGGACTGCAAGGCCGCGAGCCTGCACCCGGAGAAGCCGGCGAGCATCGTTCGGTACCCCGACGTGATGAACGGGCACGAGGCGATGATCCTCGGACAGAAGAGGGCGCTCGCCGCGGCGGGCCTCGACGCTCGCGCCTTCGATCTCACGCTCGGGCTCGACGTCGCGCTCACACACGACGACGCGGCCGAGCGCTGGGCCCGGGGAGAGCGTCTCTTCGACGCCGCCGTCTTCACCTGGTCCGACGAGCAGCGGCCCGCCGAGTCCGAGCTTCCTCGAATCCTCCTCGGGTGACGGTGCTTTTCCGGGCTCACCCGTGCGCGAGGCTCATGGGGCTGAACGGGTGCGGGCGCACTGCTACCATCAGTCACCACGCCAAAGACCGCTTTACCCCACGAGACGCCCGGAGAGAGGGGGCATCTTGCCGAGCCGCACCTGGTTGCGGACCGCTACAGGCTTCTCCAGGAGATCTCGCGTGGCGGCATGGGGGTCGTCTTCCGCGCGCACGATGAAGTGACGGGGCGCGAGCTCGCCTTGAAGCGGTGCCTCGAAGACCCGCGAGGCAAGACTTTCACGGTTCTCTTCGAGCGCGAGTATCACACCCTCGCGTCGCTCGAGCACCCGCGAATCATCCGTGTCTACGACTACGGGCTCGACGAGGGACTTCCGTTCTACACGATGGAGCTCCTCGACGGGCACGACGTGTCCGAGCTCGTTCCCATTCCCTATCGCCTGACCTGCGCGTACCTGAGAGACGTCGCCACGTCGCTCATGCTCCTGCACCGCCGACAGCTCTTGCATCGCGATCTGTCACCGCGCAACGTGAGGCTCACCAGCGACGGTCATTGCAAGCTGTTCGACTTCGGTGCGCTCGCGTCCTTCGGCGTGCCTCCGGAGGTCGCCGGGACGCCGTCGCTGATGGCGCCCGAGCTGGTGCGCGGGCAATCACTCGATCAGCGCGCGGATCTCTTCTCGCTGGGCGGGCTCGCGTATTTCATGCTCACCGGGCGCCAGGCGTTTCGCGTCAACAAGACCGCACAGCTAGAGGAGGCGTGGCAGACCTTGCCACCTCCGCCGACGCGCGTGCTCCAGGAACGGAAAGTGAGCGCCGGAGACACGCCGGGCATTCCACCGAGTCTCGACGAGCTGGTGCTCGGCTTGCTCAGCATCGACGCGCTGGCGCGACCCGCGAGCGCGGCCGAGGTCATCGACCGGCTCACATCCATCGGCGAGCTCGCCGACGACGTCGAGGCTCTGTCGCCCGCGCATTACCTGTCGAGCGGCATCGTAGGGCGCGATGCATCGCTCGCGCGAGTGCAGGCGGCGATAGACGACCGGCGGCGCACGGCGCCGGGCGGCCTCGTCGTCGAAGGGGCTTCCGGAGCCGGCGTCTCGCGGCTCTTGAAGGAGCTCGCCGTCCGCGCACGGCTCACCGGCGCCTACGTGCTGACGATCGACGGCGCGGCGTGCGAGGGCCCGTACTCCACGATCCGCGCGCTCATCGCGGCGCTCTTCGAGGTTGCTCCCCACGATGCGCGAGCAACCATCGCGACGGACGGCCCGGTGCTGCTTCGCGCGTTCCCGGAACTTAAAGCGTCGCTGCCGGCCGGCATCCGCCCTGTGGTCGCGCCGGGGAATCCGGGCATCTTCCGGGCACAGATCCAGGCCGCGGTGACCGAGTGGTGGCGAAGGCTCGGGGTGAGACGAAGGCTCGTGCTCGTCGTGGACGACGTGCAGGCCGTCGACGAGCCGTCGGCCGCGGCGCTGGCTGCTCTTTCCGTCGACGGCACGGGCCGCGACGTCCTCGTGGCTCTCGGACACCGGACGACGGATCCCTTCAACGCCGAAGCGGCGTTGCGCGCGCTGCGGGGCACGACGCCAAGGGTCGTGCTGGAGAACCTCGACGCACAGGG
>CAYUAW010000320.1:0-3300 GCA_964442485.1 uncultured Polyangiaceae bacterium | reverse complement strand
GTCGTTCCCGGGCGAGGCGGCCTGTCCGGCTTCAAGAACCTGCTCACCACGCTCACCACCTGCATCGTGTTCCTCTGCGCGAAGAGCACCATCTGCCTGCAGGGTGAGGAATCCGAGTGGCTCGCGGATCGACTCGAGCCTCTCACGGCGCTCGGCGAGCGCAACGCGACGACCCTGAGCCATCGCTACACGAAGGGCCTCGTCCACGTGACGCGGGGGCACGCAGCCCTCGCGGTGAGAGAATTCAAGACGCTGCTCGAGCGGCTCGGCAAGCCGGAGGAGATCTCCGATTTCCCCATGGAGGCCCACACGACGCTCGTCGGGGGCGCCCTTTACGCGGTCGGCGCGATGCAGAGCTTTCGCGACACCAGCGAGGCGCTCGGAACCGCCGACGAGCTCGAGCAGCTCGGGCATCGCATCTATCATCTCGCCGCCGATCAGATCCGCACGAACTATCATGCGTGCCGGGGAGATCTTGAGAACGCCGCGATCTTTCGCCGCAAGCTGGAGGTCCACGCGCTCACCAACGGCTCCGCGTGGCAGGCGGAGGTGTGGGCACCGAGCAGCCAGATCCTGGCCGACATCGCGACCGACGACGTCATCGGCACGAAGCGCACCTGGAACGAGCTGTCGCGCCTGGCGCGCGAGCTGCCGTCGCTCCGGCGCTACGAGATCGGCGCGCGGCTCGTCTACCTGCTCCAGACTGGGCGGGCGGAGGAGGCGCTTTCCGAATTTCCGTCGATGTTCGAGGGAGCGCCGCCGAACGGCTTCATCGGATGGACGACCTCGATGGGGTCGCTCGCGTGGGTCTACAACACGCTCGGCCGTCACGCGGAGGCGCAGAAGGTGTGCGTCGACGCGCTCGCCTTGCTCGAGCCGGACGACCTGGACTACGTGGCGCTGAATCTCAGGCTCGAGCTCCAGCTCGCGCGCGCCGTGGCCGGCCTCGGGCAGCTCGAGGACGCCATCGCGCAGCTCGAGGCGCTGGCCGCGCGTCATTCGCCGAACGAAGGTTGCGTGACGATGGGACTGATTCACACGGCGCTCGCCGACATGGCCATCGCGACGCGAGACGCGGCGTCGTTCGAGGAGCACGCTGCGGCCGCCGAAGCTCTATACCGTCCCACGAAGAACCCCGCGCTCGTCGCCCAGGCTTCGCGCCTGCGGCTGCGTGGGCGCCTGGCAGGTCTCTCCACCGACGCACCCCCGCCGCGACCGTCCCGGATGGCGCCCTCGCGTCTCACCGCGTGGGCGCGGGCCCTCGAGTCCTGCACGGACTCCGAGAGCCGCGCGCGGATTGCGCTCGAGCTCATGGTGGAGAACACCAGAGCGCGCAGCGGCTATCTGTTCCAGAACGACCAGGGCGAGGCGCAGTTGCTCGCGTCGTCGACGCCAGAGGGGCCCTCCGCCGAGATCCTCGACCGCGCGACCAACGAGTTTCTGCTCTACGAGGAAGAGCGCACCGACGTCGCGAAGACCATGCTGACCGAGCTCGACGCGACGACGATGGCGACGCTCGGCACTGCACTGGGCCGCCCGCCCATCATCTACCAGCCGATCATCCGGGCCGAGGGCGGCAAGCTACGGGTGATTGCCGTGTGTGCGCTGGAGCGGGGGACCGGGGAACTTTTGCCGGCGGACTGGGATCTGGCGCAGCTGATTGCAGGGCATCTGTGAGCCAGCTCACTGCCGCTCTTCGATCAGAGATCGCACGCCGCGCATCAGGCCTCTCAGTGGACTCGTCAGCAGCTGCAACGTGAATTCGGCAATGTCGAATCGGTCGCGCCAGAGCACGATCTTGCCGTCGCGCACCTCGAAGGTGCCGCAGACCCAGAACTCCAGATCGAGGAGGGCGCCGCGCAGGAAGTCGGTGCGCTCCGTCAGCACGACGCCGTCGTGCGCGGCGATGTTGTGCATGTGAACGTCGAACTCGCTCGCGACCCGCATGAACGAACGAAGCGTCCGTTCGACCTTCGCCTTCCCTCGATCGGGCGGAAGCGGCACGTTCTGGTAGACGACGTCGTCACTCATCAGCGAAAGGGCGAGGGCAAGATCGTTCGCCTTGAGCGCCTCCAGGAAGGACTCGACGACCTGGATGGAGCTTCTGGCCTGGCCAGTGTCGGCTTCTAGCTCGGACATCGGCGTAGACTACACCGGAGCGAGCCCGAGCTCACAGACGCTCCGGCCGAGGCGCGGACGAGTTCTCAAGCGCAGGTCGACGCCACGAAGGGAATCGCCGGGCAACCGCACTTTCCCGCGGAGGTGCAGCACGCGGGACCGTAGACGCTGGTGCAGTTCTGCGGGCAGGTCGCCGGATTGCAATTGCCCACGCCGCCCGAGCCGCCGCTGCCGGAGCTGCCCACGCAGGCGTTCCCGGTCTTCGTGTAGCCCGACAGGCAATCGAAACCGCACTCGCCCTTGAGACACGTGGTGTAGCCGTTCGGAGGATCCGAGAAGGGGCAGGGGTCGCAGCCCGTCAGGCCGCAGCCGACGATCGGCGACGGTGGTAGGCAGATGTTGGCGCAGAGCTTCTGACCGCTCGAGCAGCCACCACCCGCGCCCGTCGCAGCTCCACCGGAGGAAACGCTGCCTCCGGAAGCGCCGCCGCTTCCGACGACGATGGTGCCGCCCGCGCCTCCGTCCCCTCTCGTGGACGTTCCGCCGGTTGCCCCTCCCGCACCGGTTCGGCCCGCTCGCGAGGAACCGCCGCCCACTCCCGGACGGACGCCGCCGGAGCCGTCGCCGCGCGGAGAGCCGTTCCCGGTTTCGGGACCGGCGTCCGCAGGCTGACCCGGCATGTGGTGATCCGTCGCCGGCGCTCCGGCATTCGACCCATCGCCGCCGCCGCTTGCCGACGACTGAGATCCACCCCCGGCTCCGGGCAGCTTCACGCAAAGGGAAGACGCACACGTGAGCCCCCGGTTGCACGACCCGTCTGCATGGCAAGCGCATCGCTCATCACCGGCGTCGCATGTTCCCTGAACCGCACCGTCCGGTGGCGACGTGGTCGCGCCGTGCAGCCCGTCGGTGCTGACGCCGCCGCAGCCGACGATGAACGTCGCTGCGACGAACGACATCCGGCGTGTGTGACCCGGTGTTCGACCCGCGCGCCAGCCCATCCCCATGACCCCGAGCATACTCCAGATCCGTTCGCGCCCGCGCGGCGAGCCGGACGCCGGAAGCTCGTGGATTCCTGACCGACTCCGAGCTGCTCGCCTCGCGTGCACCGACGAAACACTCACAATGCCAGAAGCTCCCCGCTTGACCGTTTCGTCGTCAATGAACGGCCAGAAGCTCCCC
>CAYUAW010000319.1:3574-8881 GCA_964442485.1 uncultured Polyangiaceae bacterium | reverse complement strand
GAACGCGGACATGATTGTCGACTGCCATTCCTGCGGCGCGACCTACAACATCTCCGACGAGAAGATCCGCGGAAGACGGGTGCGTGTCCGCTGCAAGAGCTGCGGAGAGGGCATCATCGTCGACGGCACCCGGGTCGATGCGGACGAGGCGACCCGTGTGTACTCGCCGACGTTCGAGCCCGCGATGTACGCGAAGGGCGTCCACGACGAAGCAACGCGCGTCATGGCGCCGAGTGGCCCCGATCTGCGCGCCACGGCTTCCGGTGAAGAGTGGACGGTCAACGTCGGTGAGTCCGATCAGCGGACCATGGGCCTGGCGGAGCTCGTCAGCGCCTACAACGGCGGCCTCGTCCCCGACGACGCGCTGGTCTGGCGCGAAGGGATGGAGGACTGGCAAAAGATTCCCGACGTGCCCGAGATCCAGGCCGCTCTCGAGTCGAACGAGGCGACTCACGTCGTGAGCCCCGCCATTGCCGTTCGCGCGCCGCGACGAGCGGTCGGTGATCGCGGCGGGGCACGTCCGGCGGAACCGGAACCTCCGCGAGCGCGGATGCCTTCTGTCGTGGAGGTGGAGCCAGTTGCGGCCCGCGCACGAATGCCTTCCATGGTGGAGGTCGAGCCAGTGCCGCCGCGTGGACGCATGCCTTCGATGGCGGGAGAGGCCGCCCCTACCCCGGCGCGTGCTCGCATGCCGTCCACGGTCGAGGCAGAAGCGCCGCGCGCCCGCGCGCCATCCCTGGTCGACGTGAACGCACCTCCGCGGCGGACCCGCTCTGCGCCCCCACCCGGCGAGCGCGCCTCGACTGCTCGCGTCCGCGAGGGACGCGCCGGCGGCGCCGACCTGTTCGGCAACATCGAACACGCGGGCGGCGAGGAAGCGCTGCTCGGCAGCACCGCGCTCTCGCAATACGACGAGAAGCCCATCGGCGCGCGCAACGAGAGCTCCGTGCTCTTCTCGCTCGACGCGCTGAAGGCGGGCGCGCGCCGCGGCTCGAGCGCTCCGCCGCGGACTCAGCTGCAGCCGTCCCAGACAGCCGCCGACATCCTCGGGATGACGGCCGGCGGCGCCTTGCCCGGTATCGGCGCGGGCGGCTCGCTTCTCTCCGCGCCGGTGCCGGACATGCCCCTTTACGCCGTGCCGACGACGCCGCCACGCAGCAAGATGGACACGCTGCCGCCCATGATGCGGCCGCGGCGCTCGTCGGCGCTCCCCGTCTTCGCGGTGGTCGGCGCGGTGGTGGTGGTGATCTTCGCGTTCTTCGTGCTGCGCAAGAGTCTCTCGAGCCACACGCCCGCCCAGGAAGCCGAGCCTTCGGTCGCGCCGAAGTCAGAAACGACCACCACGGTGGCCAAGACGCCGGAGCCGCCACCCGCGGAGACGGCCCCGGCCGAGACGGCTGCGGCAACCGCCGTTGCCGCAGCGCCGGAAGCGCACCCCGTGGCGGCCGTGCATGCGACACAGGGGGACGGCGTCACCGCACCCGTGCTGCCGTCGAAGCCGTCCAGCACGACCACGACGTCCTACGAGGCAGCGAAGGCCGCGATGCGCCCGGACAAGACGGACACCTCGCCGCGGCCCGCCGCCGAGAAGCCGAGCGACAAGACGGCCAAGCCCGCCGAGAAGGTCGTCCTCGCCGAGGAGGGCTCGAACGATCAGGCCGGCGCTGCCGAGGCGCCCGCGGAAGAGCCGACGAAGCCACCGTTCGACACTTCCGCGGCGAAGGCGGCGTTGCAGGCCGCGTCGTCGTCGGCGGCGTCGTGCAAGCAAGACGACGGCCCCACCGGAAGCGGCAAGGTCCAGGTGACGTTCGCGCCCACCGGCCGCGCGACGAGCGCAAACGTCATCGAGGGCCCCTTCGGCGGCACCTCCGTCGGCGGCTGCGTCGCGAAGCTCTTCCGCGCCGCAAAGGTACCCGCCTTCTCCGGCGACCCCGTCACCGTCTCGAAGAGCTTCACGATCCCGGAGTGACGGATCGAGTCAGAGGGGCGAGCCGGGGCTAGAGGCACCCGCCCTGCCCCGGCTCCGGCGGCGCCGGCAGGGGCTTCGTCTCGTCCTGCTCGAAGTCGAACAGGTCGAGGAGCGCGTCGCTGTTCGCGTCGCGATTGGTCATCGCGGGCAGATCGAAGAGCAGCTCGATGAAGCGGGTGATCGACGTGTGCTCGTGCTGGACGTGCGAGACGGTGTGTCGACGCGCCCACGGTGAGATCGCGATGAGCGGAACACGAACCCCGAGCTCGAAGAAGTCCGCGTCCTTGGGGTTGCCCGGGCGAGCGACGCACGACTTCTCCGGCGGTGGCACGTGGTCGAAGAAGCCGCCGCCCTCGTCGTAGGTGAAGATGATGACGGTCTTGTCCCACAGCGGGCTCGCCACTGCGGCGTCGTAGATCTTCTTCAGCCACGCCTCACCGACCTGCAGATCCGCCGGCGGATGGTCGTCCTCTTCCGGTGGGTCCATCTTGGGTTGGAAGCGACCGTCCACGAACGAGACGCTCGGCAGATCGCCCGACGAAAGCCCGTCGAGCAGAGCCTGCACCGGATGTACCCCGCGATGATCCAGCGGCCACTCGAGTGCCAGGGAGAGCGGAGCGTCATCCGCGTACACGCCCCACGTCACCTGCTGCGCATCCATCTTGTCGAAGATGGTCTCCACACTCGCCCCGGGGATGCCGTCGGTCAGCGTGTTCTTCACGCCATCGGAGGTACCGCAGTACAGGTAGTCACGGTTCGCCCAGGTGCCGGAGCGCACCGACGGGAAGTGACGATCCGCGAGGGCGTACGTCTTCGCGAGGAAGTAGTAGAAGGGGATGTCCTTCTCCTCGTAGTAGCCCATCGTGAAGTGACCGTCGGTGGGCTTGGGCGTGGTGTCCGGTGCGTTGACGGCACTCGTCACGAAGCCGTCCATCGCGCCGCCGTTCACCTGGGCGTGCATCGAATCCCACTGGTGGCCGGGGTCCGTCTTCTCGCAGCTCGTGTCGAGATGAAACGGCTTCACGACGTTGCCGTCGGCGTCGCTGTTCGAAAAATCCGACGGGATCGGCTCGGACGCCGGCTGACCCTTGCCGAGCATCCCGAAGAGATGATCGAACGAGCGGTTTTCCTTCATCGCCACGATGACGTGCTCGATGGGGATCTTCTTGCGGGTGGCCTGGCTGATGTTCAGCGTGTCGGTCGCCTTCGTCCCCGGACCGAAGGTGCACGCGGTCCGCTGGTCGAGGGTGCTTCCGGCGTCGGTGATCGGGGTGGTCGGCGGGCCGCTGTCCGGCGCCACACCCGCATCTTTCCCGACCGGAATCGGATTCGGCAACAGCTTCGTGTCGCCCGAGCACGCAGCAGCGCCGAGCAAGGTGAACACGAGGGCACAGGCTCCCGTAAGGCTCCCGCAATTATTCATGACGCCGAGTCTACCCGACGAGTTGAACTCCGGCGACCTCGCGTGACTAGTACCTCGGCCCAGGAGTGCGTTCCAGATTTCGACGGCCCCCACTAAGGTGAGGGCCGCCGAAATCCTCTGCGCGCACTGGTCTGGCCTCGGACTCTGTCTGTACTGACGTACGTCGACCCGGAACTTGGTTCCGGGTCGATGTACTACGGCTTCCGCTCGTGCACGATCCGCACGATTTCGGCGAGGTGGCGCCGCGTCATGAGCAGCTCCGAGCGCATGCGCAGGATGACCTCGACCCCGGCCCAGTTCACCTCCAGCTCACGGAGCAGCACGTGCGCGACGCGCGCGTGCTCGATCTCCTGAGGCGTGTAGGTTCCGCCACCGTGGGACACCAGGAAACCAGCCCGTTCGAGCCCCTCGATGATCTCACGATCACCGTCGAGGAACGCGACCAGAGCCTCGAACGTGAATCCTTCCTTCATAGATGGATCCCTTCGCGAACGGGCTTCCCGTAGGCGTCCCGCGCTCGCCGCGCGGCTTCAGCGAACTGCTCGTCGTCCTTGTCCGGCAGGCGCACGTCGAGCTTCACGTACAGATCGCCGTGGCGGTCGCCCCGTGTCACGCCCTTCCCACGCAGCCGGAGCTCCTTCCCCTGCTGCGAGCGCGGCGGGACGCGAAGCTTCACGGTGCCGTCGGGAGTCGGGACCTCCACCTCCGAGCCATTGTACGCCTCGTCGAGCGTGACCGGGAGGTCGAGGTGCAGGTCGAGCCCCTCGCGCCGGAAGTAGGGATGCTCGCGGACCCGGGTCTCGATGATCAGATCGCCGGGCGGCGCGTTATTGGCCCCCGGAGCGCCGCGACCCTTGACGACGAGGCGGGAGCCGTCCTCCGCGCCCTTCGGAATGCGGACCGTCACGGGCTCGCCGCCTCCCTCACCCGGGACGCGCACCGAGATCTCGGTGCCGCGCAGAGCTTGCGCCAGATCTAGCTCGACGATGGCGAGAACGTCCTCGCCGCGAGCCGGCTGCCGGCGGAAACCGCCCCGGCGAAACAGCTCTCCGAGGTCCCCGAGATCGCCGATGTCTCCCAGGTCGTTGAAGTCGTGCACCTCTTCCGAGAACGGATTGCCCGTGGCTCCGCGCCGGCTCTGCCAGGTCTCGTAGGCGCGGGCACGCTCCGGATCGAAGCCGCCCTTCAGGCCTTCGTGCCCGAATTCGTCGTAGAGCTTCCGCTTCTCCGCATCGACGAGCACCTCGTATGCGGCCGAGATCTCCTTGAAGCGCGCTTCCGCGCCCTGGTTGCCGGGGTTCACGTCCGGGTGGTGCTTGCGGGCGAGCTTCCGATACGCCTTGCGGATCTCGTCCTCCGTGGCGGTTTTCGAAACTCCCAGAAGCTCGTACAGATCCTTGTCTGCCATGGGCGTGAGGGAGCGTCCGACGCGGCCAGCTCCCGGCTCCGCAACATTCGTCCAAACGGGGGGCTTTGCAAGCCCCCTCGGTCAGAAGACGAGCGCGGCGTGCGCGCCGACGGTCAGGAAGGCGTAGGCACCGCTGCTGTAGTCGGCGTCGACGCGATTGTAGGCCACGTGGGCGCCGACGTTGAGAAACGGGATGATCGTCAGATCGAGGAAGCCGCCGGCATCGAGCGTGAACGCGTTCTGGTTGTCTCCCACGGTGGGGACGAAGTGCCCGAGCCCGACGTGGACGAACGCACCCGGCCGCAGGATCTCACCGATCCCGAGTCTTGCGCCGATGATACCGCGGTAGATCCTCGGGCCGTAGTCACCGGAGAAGTTGTGATAGGTGAAGCCGATCTCCGGCGTCAGCACGATGAGCGGCACGTGCAGCTCTTGCCCGAGCCGGATGCCGAACCCGCCTCCGGAGTCGCCGCGCGAGTGCAGAGGGAACCCGACGTCGAGATCGGC
>CAYUAW010000319.1:0-3474 GCA_964442485.1 uncultured Polyangiaceae bacterium | reverse complement strand
GCAGCCTCTTTCTGACGAGCGGCTCGGGCGGTCTGGAGGAGGAACCGAACCCGAGCCCCATTGGTCTGTAACCAAACGAAGGAGCGGAAGAATTCTGACCCACCTCGGCCCTCCATTGGCATGCCGCGGCGGCAGGAGTACTTCAAAATGGATTGTCTTCTGGAATGGCCATGGGAGACCCGCTCCTCGGCAGGACACTCGGTGGCAAGTTCACGCTCGAGTCGCTGCTCGGGACGGGTGCGATGGGCGCCGTGTATCGAGCCCGTCACGTGGCGCTCGATACCGTCGTCGCCGTCAAGGTGATGCACGACGACATAGCCGTCGACCACACCTTCGCTGAGCGGTTCCATCGAGAAGCGCGCGCTGCTTCTCGACTCGATCACCCGAACGTGATTCGCGTCGTGGACTTCGGGCTGGAGCCCGACGGCCATCTCTACATCGTGATGGAATACGTGGAGGGCTACGACCTCTTCCAGGTCATACGGCGCGACTCGCCCCTCTCGGAGAAGCGCATTATCGATCTCCTCTCGCAGGCCCTGAGCGGCATCGCCGCCGCGCACGACATGGGCGTCGTGCACCGCGACCTGAAGCCCGAGAACATCATGGTGGCCACGCGTGTCGGAGACGACGGCGAGTACGAGGTCGTCAAGGTGTGTGACTTCGGGATCGCACAGTTCTCCGAGCCGGCCCGCACGGCTCCCGGCAGCGTGCCACACCGGACCTTGACGGCTCGCGGGGTGCTCCTCGGCACTCCGCAGTACATGTCGCCCGAACAAGCGCGGGGCGAAGTAACCGACGCGCGCACCGACGTCTACTCGTTAGGGGTGATCCTCTATCAGCTGCTAACGGGGCAGCTCCCGTTCGAGGGGCCCACGCCCATCGATACGGTGCTCAAGCACGTCTCGGAAGAGCCCGTGCCCCCCACCGAGCTGGTCCCGACGGCGTCACCGTTGCTCGAAGCGGTGTGCCTGAAGGCACTCGCGAAGCGCCGCGAGGGGCGGTGGGCGTCCGCGCGCGAAATGCGCGGTGCGCTCCGCTCCGAACGAAGCTCTACGCCCACGAAGGGCACTCGTGACCCCCTCGTTTCCCGGGAGCCGCCCCCGGTGACGAAATCGACCACCACCAGCTCGTCCCCGGCGCTGGCGAGCCCCCACGGCGACCTCGTCCCCGAGACGATGCCGAGCTTCCGCCGTGGGCCGAGCAGGAACGTTCTGTACGCCGGGGGAGCCCTCGGCGTGATCGTCCTCCTCGGTGCGGGCGTGTTCGTCGCGGGGAAGGACGACGCGGACCCCGCGCCGCCGCCCGTGCAACCGACCATCGCGCAGGTCCCGCCGAAGAGCGCGCCGGCGCCTGCGCTCACGACGACCGCGGAGAGCGCGCCGACCCACGCAGCAGAGGAACCCGCGCCGCAGCGTCCCGGAAAGGCGACGGCAACCCGTCGCAGCGCGACTCCGTGGAAGCCGCCGGAGTCCACCCAGGCAATCGCCGCGGCGGAGCGGAACCTTTCGAGCACGAGCGACCCCTACGGCTCGCCGCGACCCGAACCCGTCGCGGCTCCCGTGGAGACGGCGCCCACGCCGACTCCCTCCACGTCGAAGGCAACGCCGGTCCCCGCTGCAACCGGGCCGACGCCGCTCGAGCGTGCGGCGACCGAGGCGCCGACTCCCTTCGTCGTCCGCGCGGGGTCGTCGCGCGTGAAGTGGCACGTCGCACAGGTCGGCGGCGGCGCGACTTCGGGGGACGTGACGCGCGCGCTCTCGAGGGCCGCCACGTCGTGGAACGGATGCTACGAGAACGGCCTGCGGAGCCGCGCACGCCGGGTGGAAGGCAAGGGCACGCTGCGGCTCAATTGCGACGACCAGGGGAGAGTCGTCTCCGCGACGTTCTCGGGGAGCGGCATGTCGGACGTCGCCGCGTGCATCCAGAGCAGCGTCACCGGGATACGGATCTCGAACGCCGACACCGGAGAAGCGTGGGCCACCGTCGCCGTCACGCTCGCCGTCTCCGACTGAGGAACACCGCATTCAATGAGTCGCAGGAACATCAGCGCGAGATTCGCGCGCTCGGGGTGCGTCACGATTGCGCTTTCGGCGCTGCTCTTGTCCTGCAGCGCAGGCCGCAGCGACGGCGTCGAGGTGGCGACCCTGCCGGTCGACGTGCGCTCCGACTACGAGCTCTTCGCGGCGCGCTGCTCCAAGTGCCACTCCCTTGCGCGGCCCCTGGAGGCGAGCATCGACGACGACGTCTTCTGGAAGGAGTACGTCGAACGCATGCGACGCCAGCCAGGTAGCGGCATCTCGCCGACAGACGAGGTGGGGATCCTGCGGTTTCTCCACTACTACACGCTCGAGAAGAAGAACCGCGAGCGCCACACGGAGAACACGCCATGAGCCGTGTCGCGGCCGCGCTGGTGGCGCTCCTCGTCGTCGCCATGGCGCTGGTCGCATCGCGCGCCGCGGCCATCGACAGGAACCTCGCGGGAAGCGCCCAGCTCGACTATTCGTTCTTCCCGACCGACCCCAACGTCAACGAGGGCGACACCGCGGGCACGTACGGCTTCGACGGCTTCACGCTGGAGGCGACGGAGAAGCTCGCGGTGGACGTCTCCGACAGGGTGTCGGCCAACGCCAAGCTCTGCTTCGGCTGCCACGGGTTCGAGCTCGACATGACGTACGTCGACTTCCGCGTCGCGGACGAATTCAACATCCGCGCCGGTCGCTTCAGCCCCTCCTTCGGCAGCTTCAATATTCGCCACGACGTCGCCAATCACAAGCTGAGCGACAAGCCCCTTCCTTACGACATGGGCCGGATGCTCCGGCTCCGCGCGTGGAACATGGGAGTCCTCCCGAGCCCCTTCCCCGACAACGGCATCGAGCTCAACGGCACGCACTGGTTCGGCGGCTCCACGCAGCTCGACTACGCGGTCTACGCCGTCGAAGGCTTCAAGTCGGAGGACGCGCACCCCCTCGACATCGACTTCAGGCAGTCGCGCATGCCGTACTATGTCGACAACAACAGCCGCCCGACGGTGGGAGGCAGGGTCGCGCTCACGCAGAAGCTCGGGACGCTCTCCGACTTCACCCTGGGCGGCAGCGGGATGTACGGCACCTACGACCGCAACAACCAGCTCTCCTACGCGATCGTCGGCGGCGATCTCTCCATCCGCATCGAGCGCACCAGCATCCGCATGGAGTACCTCGCGCGCCGCACGGAGATGGACACCAGCAACCCAGCCCTGGTCGAGCTGCATCCCCTCTCGGACAAGAGCTCGTTCTGGAAGCAGGGCGCCTACGTCGAGATCGAGCAGCGCCTCACGAGCACCGTTGATCTCCTCGTTCGCGTCGACGGGCTGTATCGCACCGGCAATTTCGCGGCGCCCGCGCCCGGCGCAGACGAGCTCCCGCTGTCGAGCAAGAGCTCCATCGCTCGCTACACGCTCGGCGGCGCGTACGCCTTCGACCGTGCCTTCCGTCT
>CAYUAW010000318.1:2774-8911 GCA_964442485.1 uncultured Polyangiaceae bacterium | reverse complement strand
TACACGTTGAAGCCGCCGCTGATGATCACGTCCTTCTGCCGGCCCACGATGAAGAGGTATCCGTCGTCGTCAATCCTGCCGAGGTCGCCGGTGGAGAGGACGCCGTTCGCGAGCACCGAGCGTGTCGCCTCCTCGTCGTCGAGGTATCCCGTCATGACGTTGCCTCCACGCACGCGGATCTCGCCGTCCGCACCGGCCCCCCCGGCGGCGCCCGCGATGGTCACCTCGACGCCGCGTGCGGGGCGCCCCACCGACGCGAGCCGCGGCGACCCCGGAACGTGGTCCGAGGGCTTGAGCACGGTGATGGGCCACGGCGCTTCCGTCATGCCGTAGATCTGGTAGAGGGCGTGGCCGAGCTTTCGCACCGCGACCTGGAGCTGCGCCGCGGGCATCGGCGCGCCGCCGTAAACAAGCGCACGCACGCTCGACAGATCGTAGCTCTCGAACTCGGGCGACGTCACCAGGCGCGAGAGCATCGTGGGCACGGTGAACATGGTCGTGATGCGCTCCTTCTCGATGAGCGACAGCACGAGGCTGACGTCGAAGTGCCGGACGAGGACGTTGCGCCCGCCCGAGTAGAGCACGGGGTAGAGCAGCGCCCCGGAGCCGTGGGTTAGCGGCGCGACGTGGAGCGCGCGATCCGCCTCGGAGAACGGCCCGAGCTCGTGCAACAGCACATCCAGCGACGTGGCGTACACGCGCTGCGGAAGGACGGCCGCCTTCGCGCTTCCCGTCGTGCCGGACGTGTAACGAAGCCGCGCGACGTCCTCCGGACCGACGGGCGCAAGAGGCTCCCAGGCGGGAGCGATGCTGAGCAGCTCCTCGTAAGAAAGCGCAGTTGAAGCAACGGCCAACCGACCAGGTTCGCCGATGATGACGAGCGGTGGCAGCTCCGGCAGCGGAAGCGCGGCGAGGCCGGACTCGATGCGCTCACGTCCCTCTTCGTTCGTGACGATGAACTTCGGCCGGCACGAGACCACCACGCCGCGGACCTCGGCCCAGGTCAGACGCGACGTCAGGGTGATCCATGCCACGCCGGCCATCAGTGCCGCGAGCTCGCACTCGACCGCTTCATGGACGTTGGGCAAGAACGCAAGCAGGGCATCCCCCTTCTTGACGCCGGAACGCACGAGAGCCGACGCGAAACGCCCTGCACGGTCGAAGAGCTCGGCGTACGTGAAGGTGGTTCGTCCCTCGACGAGCGCAATGCGATCCGCGAAGAGCGCGGCGCGCTCGCGCAGCCGATCCATGACGAGGTCGGGCATCTCGGCCATGTTGCCATGGGGCCGGCGCCGCCCAACGTGGAGTGGCGCTGCAAGCATGTGCGCAGAACTCGTACACCCCGCTCCTGCGCCGCCGGAACCCAAGCTGAAGTCTCAGTAAACATGGCGCAGCGGCCGACTCGATTCGCGCGTGGTTGTACGTCCGGTGCCACATGCGCACCGCTGATCGGCCTTCCAACTGCGACCACGCGTGATATCGAGGACGAAGGGCGAACGGCGAGCGAGGCGGGCCGGGGAGGAATGCGAATGGGTTTCGGCGGCGACCGCGTCCTCCGCACGTGCGGCGTAACGAGACACCGTGGAGAAACGGTGCACGGCAAGTTGCGAAACCGCTTCGAGCGCGCACGCGGGAAGACGCGCGGGCGCCCGCGTTCGCAGAACCGAAACGTCGAGTCCGGCCCGAACACGCTTCGCTCGTGCTCGACGCGCGCTTTGCCGGGCCACACGCATCACATGAAATGGTGGTGACGTTCCGGCCGCCCACGCGCTACATCGACGGTGCCGTAGCTCCAAAGTGATGATGCGCGCCACGTGAACATTCCGCTCAAGAAATACTTACGCCGCCGTCACGAGCGGCGGGGTATAAGAAAGGTTCAAGGACTCCGCTCGGCGAGCGAGTCCGGCGAACGAGAAGAAGGACACTGAGCAATGGCTGGCCAAGGCGAGAGGGGCCATCTTCGAACGTACGAATCGGCGCTGACGCTGATACAGCGGCTACTGGACGCGGGCTGGATCGTGCTCGGCCAGTACGGCGCGGGCTTTCTCTATCACCAGCGGTGGAACCAGACCAACACCGTCGCGGCGTTGATCGCAGTCATCGCATTCCATCTCGTGGCGGAGGTCAACGGCCTTTACCGTTCGTGGCGCGGGGCCCCGATGAAGGGCGAGGTCTTCCAGGCGGTCGCCGCGTGGTCGATCGCGGCGCCCGTCATCCTGTTCGTCGCGTTCATCACGAAGACGTCGTCCGACTATTCCCGCGTCGTGACCACCGTCTGGTTCGCCCTCACGCCGGCCTTCATCGTGACGTGGAGGCTCTTCCTTCGTATCATCCTGATGGAGTTCCGCCGGCGCGGGCGCAATTCTCGCACGGTCGCCATCGCGGGGCTCACGCCGATGGCTCAGCGCCTGTCGGAGCGCATCGCGACGGATCCGTATTCGGGCATGCGAATCGTCGGTTTCTATGACGACCGCAAGCCAGGTCGACGGCACGTGCTCCCCGAGCAGTATGGCGCCCTGGTCGGGGATCTCGATCAGCTCGTGGCCGACGCCCGCGACGGCAAGATCGACCGCATCTACATCACCCTTCCCCTGAAGGCCGAGCCTCGCATCAACGCCATCGTCCACAAGCTGGCGGACACCACGGCGACGGTGTTCGTCGTCGCGGACTTCCTGGTGTTCGACCTCCTGCACGCTCAGTGGAGCCAGGTCGGCGACATACCGGTCGTCAGCATCTTCGATACGCCGTTCCACGGCATCGGCGGCTGGATGAAGCGCGTCGAGGATCTCATCCTGGCGACCATCATCCTCAGCATCATTTCGATCCCGCTCGCCATCATCGCGGCGGGCGTGAAGATCACGTCGCACGGCCCCGTCTTCTTCAAGCAGCGCCGCTACGGTCTGAACGGCAAGGAGATCCGGGTCCTGAAGTTCCGGACCATGACGGTGCTGGAGGACGGCCCGGTCGTCACGCAGGCGGTGAAGGGCGACCAGCGCGTCACGCGCTTCGGAGCGTTCCTCCGGTCAACGTCCCTGGACGAGCTCCCGCAGTTCATCCAGGTGCTCACCGGCGAGATGAGCATCGTGGGCCCGCGGCCACACGCCGTCGCTCACAACGAGCTGTACCGGGCGAAGATCCACGGCTACATGCTGCGCCACAAGGTGAAGCCGGGCATCACCGGCTGGGCCCAGGTGAACGGCTGGCGCGGCGAGACGGACACCGTCGACAAGATGGAGAAGCGCGTCGAGCACGACCTCGAGTACATCCGCCACTGGGGCCTGTTCTGGGACCTGAAGATCATCTTCATGACGATCTTCGGCGGGAAAAAGAGCGAGAACGCCTACTAGGCTCGAAAGCGCCCGTTCGCGCTGGAGTCGCAGCGTCTGCGGCGAAGAAGCGTCAAACTCGAGACAGCGGTGGCGCCTACTCTATAAGCTTGCCTGGAGCGTGGCAGGCAAGGTCCTAGAAGGTCTCTTCGGTAGCGAGGTCGCCTGCGCGGAGGTCGACCTCTACCGAGATCCGCTCGGCGAGCTCACGGCCGAGGAAGCCGCCGCGATCCCCCGCGCGCATCCCGACCGGCTGCTGGAGTATCGCGCAGGGCGACACTGCGCGCGTGTGGCGCTCGCTCGCCTGGGTGTTCACAGCGTCTCCATCCCACGCAACGAGGATCGTTCTCCGGTGTGGCCAGAGGGGTTCATCGGCTCCATCACCCACAGCCGGACCCGCGAGCGGGGGTGGTGCGCGGCATGTGTGACCCGTAGCAGCCATGCTCGGGGCATCGGCGTGGACGGGGAGCTCGACCAGCCGCTCGAGCGAAAACTCTGGCCACGCATCCTCCTCGACACCGAACAAGCGTGGCTCGCGACGCGACCCGAGCCCGAGCGCGGCGACCTAGCCAAGGTCGTCTTCTCCGCGAAGGAGGCGATCTACAAGTGCCAGTACCTCGTGACACGGACCTTCCTCGAGTTCGCCGACGTGCACGTCGCCCTCTCGCTCGAGGACGGCTCGTTCGAGGCCGAGCTCAGACGCTCGGCACCGCCGCTGGACGCGGGTTTTTCATTTCACGGACGCTACGCGAAGCGCGACGGGATCATTGCGACCGCGGTGCTGCTGCGCTGACGTCACGCCGGTCGACCGTTCGACGCAAGAAGCGACAGTCGCCCGCGCCTGCACGATTTCTGGGATGCTTCTCCTTGCATCGACTGGCGGAGTGCGGCGCGCACGCATCGAACGCCGGCGCGCCCTTGCGGCAATCGGCGCCTCCGCGGACGGCACACGCATTGCTCTGTAGAGATCGTGGCCATTTCATCCGGAGCTACGGCTCGTCGCCGCGGCTCGTCGAAGCTCGCGCCGGTCTGCGTCGCGACCGCGCTCATCGTTCTCGCGTGCAGCAGCGCCCACTCCCACGGGCCCTCGCGGCACGGTCCGCGCGGTGACTCGGGCGCCGCGGACGCGTCCGTCGCACCCAGCAGCCCGATCGATGGCGGCACGGGGACGGCGCCTATCCTCAGATTGGACGCTGGCACGCACAGGCCGGCCGGCGATGGCGCGTCGTCGACCTGTTCGGCGGAAGTGCGGCAAGCCGAACAGCTCGAGCTCGACATGATCGTCGCGATGGACGGCTCACGTTCCATGAACGACGAGGTCAGCGGGGGGCGCAAGTGGGATCTCGTCGTCAACGCTTTGAGGGCATTCGCGGACGATCCCCGATCCGCGGGGATCGGGATCGGCCTGACGTACTTCGGAATCCCTGCCGGGTATGACGCAGGCGATCTCGTCGTGTCGTGCAACGCGACGGACTACGCGACACCAGCGGTTCCCATCTCGGATCTTCCGGGAAACGCGCGCTTGCTCGAGGCGTCGCTCTCGAGCTTCGAGCCAATCGGAGGCACGCCGACGCTTCCCGCGCTGACGGGCGTGATGGCGTACGCGCACACCTGGCTCTCGGCGCACCCCACGCATCGGGTGGTCGTCGTGCTCGCCACCGACGGCGAGCCGAACGACTGCGACAGCTCGGTGGATGCGGTCGCCATGGTGGCCGACGGCGCCGCTGCCGGGCACCCGCCGGTTTCGACCTACGTGATCGGCGTCGGTTCGAGCCTCTCGAACCTCGGCCAGATCGCCACGGCGGGAGGAACCGACCATGCGTTCCTGGTGGACACGGCGGCGGGGACGACTGCGGACTTCGCCGCGGCGATGAACGCCATCCGCGGCGAGGCAGCGCTACCTTGCAGCTACGAGCTCCCCTCCCCTGCGCCTGGTAGCTCGCTCGACTACGGGAAGGTCAACGTCGAGCGGGGCAGCGGCACGGATGGCGGCAAGTCGACCCTGCCGCAGGTGCAGGACGAGGCGGAGTGCGGCACCACCGACGGATGGCACTACGACGACCCGGGCCGCCCGGCGAGCATCGAGCTTTGCCCCGCGACGTGCGCCAGCGTCGAGCGCGATCCCACCGCGATCGTCCAGGTTCTCGTCGGCTGCGAGACGGAGGTACGCGGCGTTCGATGAGAACGCTGCGCGCCGTTTCAGCGCTGGCCGATGAGCGCGCGAAGCCGACCGGCTTGTGCGCTGTCAGGATGCGACGTGATGAACCGGTTGCCCACGCGCGCCGCCTCTGCCCGATCCCCGAGTGCGATGAGGGCGCGGACGCGAAGCACGACGGCCTCTGGCTGCAGCACGCCGGCAGGGAAAGCGGCGTCGTGCCTGGAGAGGCTCGACAGCGCCGCCTGAGGGTTGCCGGCCGCGAGCGCAGCGCGGGCGCGATCGAGCGACTCCACCTCTGCGACCACCGTGCTTGCCGCACTTACTTGCGGGACGACGGGAGCAGCGGCGGGAGCCAGAGGCGTGGCAACGACCGCTGCCGGCGGCGTCACCGCGGATCGCTCGGCGCGGGCCGCTTGCGAAGGCGCCGCCGCGCGCGTCGGTTCCGGCGGTGACCCGGGTTCCGCGACTGCGGACTCCGGCGCGGTCACCTCCGCCGCTGCCGTGGCAAGGCTTCTGCCGCGGACGCCATGTTCGGGCGCGATCGCCGTCTCTGCAGCGACCTCGGCGACGGGCGCCACTGCGCGCTTCGAGAATACGAGCCCCGGCGTCGTGACCGTCGCGATGCCGGCCGCGACGATGGAACCGACGACCGC
>CAYUAW010000318.1:0-2674 GCA_964442485.1 uncultured Polyangiaceae bacterium | reverse complement strand
CCCATCGCGGCGAGCGTGCGCCGGCGCGCGTGATCCGACGGGGCATCGTCGCTCGCGGCGTCGAGCAAGGTGCGCTCGAACTCCGTCGCGTCGTCGCCGTCGAGCAATCTGTCGAAGCGATCCATCACGCGCCTCCGTTGAAGGTTGCACGCGCGCGCAGGCGCGTCGCGGAAGCGCGAAAGAGCTCGCGCGCGCGCCGCAACCGCGACGCGACGGTGCCGAGCGGCACGTCGAGCAAAGTTGCGATCTCCGGAGCGGTCATCTCCTCGAGCTCGAACAGTACGAAGACGCTGCGCGCTTCCATCGGCATCTCACTCAACACCTGGTCGAGTAGCGCGCGGGCACGCGTTCGGTCGGCGAATTCTTCAGGGTTCGGCGCAGGGTCCTCCGCGTCCATTTCTGGCGTCAACGGTGATTCCGGACGACGCGCCTTCGAACGGCGAAGCTCCCTGACGACGCGATAGGCGGTTCCGAAGAGAAACGAACGCTCCCTGCCCGGCTCGATGACCGAGAGCTTCCGCGACGCGATCACGAAGACGCGCTGAGCGGCGTCGTCTGCGTCGGCCGCGTGCAGACCGAAGCGTCGCAGTGACCGCCAGATGAAGTCGAAGTGCTCGTCCACCAGAACCCGGAGACGCGAGGCTCGCTCGGCAGCGGAAAATTCCTGCGGCTCGAAGGAAGCGCCGGGCGCCTGTTCGGCGACGAGCGAATCGGCTTGGACCACCGTCGATTGATGGCCGCGACCGCGCTCGTCTATCACGGAAAATGCACCCCCAGCCCGAGGCCGAAAGAGCCGAAGAACTTCGGTAGGTTATGCGCGGACACCCGGTCCCCCTGGGTTCCGATGAGGACGAACTGGCCGGGTGCAATGGAGTACCCGCCGCTGCCTGTCACCTCTGCGAAGAGTGGACCCGCGAGCGTCGAACGCAAGCGGACGATGGCCTCGAGCGCCACCCACCACAGATTGCCGCTCTGTCGTGTGCCGGTCACGTTCGTGCTCGCCTTCCCCAGGATCTGACCTACATCGACGCCAAGGCACGGCGAGAGAGCGAGCGGCTCGATGAGCCTGGCGGAGATCGGGCACCCGCTCAGCTGCCCCGAAAGGAAGAGGAGCGTCGCCGTGCCGGCGCTGGTCTGCGCGTCTGCGGCAGGCACCTGCACGAGAAAGGACGCGCGCGCCCGCGGCTGCCAGAGCTGATCGCGATTCGAGCCGTATTCGAAGAAGGGGGCGAGCACGGGCTCGAACGTGGAGGGCCCGATCGCGGACATGGCGAGCGCCGTCAGCCCGGCTGCGGCGTTGTAGTCGGGCCGCGGGCGGCGTGGCTCGACGGGGGGTTGCTCCACGATCGGAGGAGACGGAGCTGGAAGCGCGACCACGGGAGGCGGCTCCTGTGCCGCCCCGGGCTGTTGCACCAGAGGCTCTTGCTGAGGCGCCGTCACGATCGACGGGAACGTCGTCGTCGCGTCGGGGTCGTAGTTGAGGGCCAGCACCAGCGACAGTGCAAGCACCACTTCGCCGCACGAGCTCGCCGCGACCTGTCGCGAAAAGGGACGTCCGCCCTCCATTGGCGGCAGCTCGAGCGTCCCGACGCTCTGGCCGTCCACCGGCACGATGCTGACCGTCGCGAGATCCGCGGGCTCCCCGGGAGAGGCGAGCCGGACGCGCTGTGTCCGCGCGCGGATGTACCAGAAGAAGCCGAGGGCGTCGGGGCACCCCTCGTGTCCCGTATACCGGATTCGAATCGGGCGTTCGTCGGGTGAGCCGGGCGGCGACGACATGGTGGAGCCGGTCCCCGTGCCCCCCGATGACGCAGCGGGCCCAGGGCCGACCGCACACGCCGCTCGCGGGACGCCGGAGACCATGGTGGCGATGGCCAGCACCGCAGCGCCCCGCTGAAACGGGCTCATTCCGGCGCCACGCTAACATGGATGGTCGCCCGGGACGGAACGCATCCACTCGAAAATTCGATCGACGGTGGTGGAGCCGGCCATAGCGCTGCATGGTGGACAAACACGGAGTGAGGATAGGGACGTTATTCGGCTCAGCGCTGGCGCTCGTGATGGCGTGCAGCAGCCGCACGGTGGACCTCAACAAGGGGTCCGGTCACCAGAAGAGTGACGCGGCGGTCGACAACGGCGGCTCGGGCGATACGGATGGCGGGAACATCGGCGCCGGTGGCGCGGGCGCCAGCGGCACGGACGGCGGGAGCTTTGGCGGGGGCTCGGTGTCGGACGGGGGCGCAAGCTTCGGCGGCTCCGGCAATGGCTCGGGCGGCGGCACCAATGCACCGAACAAGCCCTCCACAGTGAAGAAGAGCAACAAGCTCGACCTTCTCCTCATGGTCGACAACTCGATCTCGATGGCCGACAAGCAGACCGTCCTGTCGAAGTCGATCCCGGATCTGATCCAGCGCGTGGCCGACCCGGCGTCCGGGTTCACCGATCTTCACGTCGGAGTGATCACGTCGAGCATCGGCGGCCACGGCGCGACCCTGTGCAAGGGCAACGACATGTCGGGCAACATCGAGGACCAGGAGCAGAACGATCATGGGTATCTCATCGGCATGCGGCCTCGCTTCAGCGACGCACTGGCCGCCTACCCGGACGCCCTCGCGCCGACTCCCCAGGGCTTCATCGAATGGACGCCGGACAAGGGCTCGAGCGGGCTCGTGAG
>CAYUAW010000317.1:0-8916 GCA_964442485.1 uncultured Polyangiaceae bacterium | reverse complement strand
GCGCTCACCGAGTTTCATCTCGGCCGCCTCGCCGTACGGAAGACGCCTTGAGCCGGGCGCCCGAGCTTCAGAACGTCGTGCAGAGGGCGGCGCCGTAGGAGCCCGCGGAGAGGAGCGGCGCCACGCCGAGAGTCCGACGCGCGTCTCCAGTGCCGCGAGCGTGGTCGTCGCCGCGCGAGGGGGCCGCGAGGCGGATTTCACGAAGGCCAGGCTGGTCGAGCTCGTGCAGCAAGAGCCCGGTGATGAACAGGCCGCCCGCCGCCCCGAAGGTCGCCACCGTCGCTGCTCGGTAGATACCGCGATCGCGGACGGCGTCGTCGTAGCGAGACAGATCCGCGAGAGTCACGTTGCCGTTCGCCTGCTTGCCCAGGAAATCTTCCGCGCGATCCTCGGCGCGGATCGCGAACGCGCTCAGCAAGAGGCTTGCGCCGAGCGCCGCGCCGCCACCGATGAGCAAAAGGTGCGAGGCGGTACGCTGCGCGGTCGGTTCGAGCGGGACATGAATGGCCCGGGTCTCGCCGCGCACGAGCGCGAGTGAACGGTGAGCCACGCGATGGCCCTTCGCCGCCACAGCGAGACGGTGCGTCCCGGCGGGGAGCGAGAGGACGACCCGGGCGCCTCCCTGCGCCGCCAGGACGCCGTCGACGTAGACCTCCGCGTCGCTCCGTGTCGACACCACGAGTGAGCTGGGCCGTTCGCGCAGGTCTTCTTCCGTGAAGATCAGCTCTCCTTCGACGGCGATGACCTCGTGTTCCACCGGGAAGAACCCTCCAGCGTCCACGCGAACCCGGTGCTTGCCCGGTTCCACTTCCTGGATCAGCGGCGAAGCGGCGGCCGCCTTGCCGTCGAGCGAGATCCGGGCGCCCGGAGCACGCGACGCGATCATGAGCCGCGTGTGTCGGTCGGACGCTTCCGCTTCGGGCTGCTGCGGGCCTTCGCGACCCAGAGTGCCGGCGAGCGGCTCGAGCTGCGACAGGGCGTCGAGGGCGTCCGCTCGTCGTGCGCCGCCCGGCAGGGCATCCACGTAGAGTCGAAACAGCGCGATGGCGCGACCGAGATGCGCGCGCTCGTGATCGACGAAGTACTGACGGCGCTCGGCCTGTGCCAGCGAGAACGCGATCGCCGGCAGGGGCGTGAGCGAGTAGGCCGCGTCCAGGGCCTGGATCGACGCGAGGTAGTCGCCCGCCGCATACGCCGCGGCTCCGGCCTTGAAGGACGCCTTGGCGCGATCGAGCTCCGATGGCTCCTCTGCCGCGCTCTGACCCGGGCAGAGCACGAGCAGCAGCACGCATCCCAGAAGCAGCCGTCTCATGGCGTCTTCAACCGTGCAGCGTGCACGTCGATGTTTCCGGCATCGGCGATGGCCAGATCCAGGACGCCGTCGCCGTTCACGTCGGCCGCTACGACCCCGCTGCCTTCCTCGAGCGGAGCCAGGAGACGGCCCGGCTCGAAGTCCCGCGAGCCGTTTGCGCGTGGCGCGATCATCGCAGCGCTGCGCGTGACGTACACGAGGCTGAACGGTCGCGTCGTGCCGGCCGGCAGCGCCGTGAAGGCCCGAGGCGAGTCGTCCCCGCTGACGACGGTGACGCGGTCCGTGGAGAACGCACCGGTGCCGTCGTTCCACAGCAAGAGGAGCCTCGGGCCCGCGTCATCCCCGCCGCCGGTGAGTAGCGCGACGTCGATGGAGCCATCTCCGTCGGCGTCGACCGGGAGGAGCACGGCGCTCGCGCACGGGTCGTCGAGAAGGAGCATCCCGCGATTCAGGAGCCGTCCACCTCCGTCGCGGGTCACATCGTAGACGGAGAGGGCGCAGCGACCATCAGCGGTGGGTATGACCCAGAGCGATTCGTCGCGTCCGTCACGGTCCAGGTCCGCGGACGCACTGGCGATGCGGACCGTCGGAGCCGCGACGGTGCCGGACACGGGCCGCAGGAGTGGATCGAGCGCTCCGTCGAGCCGGAGCGGCGTGCTCGCCTCCGCCTGCAGGGTCGAGCCGAGCCAGAACTCCAGCGGCTTCTCGAAGGCCTGAACGGCGAGAGCGAGAACCTCTTCCACTCCGTTCGTCGTGAACGCTCCCACGGTCAACGCGAGCGCGTTGGAACCTTGCAGCACGCCGTCCGGCGAGACGGTGGACAGGCCGTAAGGGGCATACGGGAGGCGATCGGAGTTTCCATCCAGCAGGGTCAGCGTGCCGCTTCGACGCCCGCCCACGGACTCGGTGGAAGCGACGATCAGGTGGCCGATGCCGAACTCGCGCCAGGCGCCGAGCTGCTCGGCGTTGTGCACTCGTGCCACCTGTACCGGCGGCGACGGCAGCCCGCCGAACGAGCCGAAAGCGATCATCAGCGCATCGCCGACCTGGCCGCTTGCGCCGGTCGCGATCAGAGCAAGGTCGTTCGTGAGGTCCCCGTCGAGGTCCTCGACCGCGAGGTGCTGCACGGGCCCCCCGGTCGGCAAGCTCGAGCCGATCAGGTGCACGGTGCCCGTGCCGTTGAAGAAATCGATGCCGGGCCCCGCGTTCGACGCAGCCACGACGTCCGGCTTGCCGTTGCCGTTCAGATCCGCGATGGCCGCTGTGGTCCATCGAGCGCCCGAGTTCGGGTGCTCCGTGACGTAGGTGGGGAACGCGTCGCCCGACGCGGAGTTCGAGACCATCACGCCATCGTCGAAGACGAAATCCGCGGCTCCATCACCCGTGACGTCTCCCACGGCAAGCGGGACGGGAATGTCCGCCGAGACCGAGCTGGAGAGAGCGAGCCGATACGGAACGGCGGTGGCAAGGCCGTGCCCGTCGCCGTACGAGACGTAGGGGCGACCTGAAGCCGCTATCAAGACGTCGAGGTGGCCGTCGCCGTTCAGATCGCAGGGCTCGAGGAAGTGGTCGATCGGTGCGGGCGGGTCGAGGACGATGGGCCGCTCTTCGGCGCGATCACGCCAGACGATCTGGCGAGCTCCGGAGTCCCACGTGCAAAAGTCGAATACGGAGAACGTGCTTGCCCCGCGCAGAGCAAGCATCGCCTCTCGACACCGCGAATCCGAGCCTTCGATGACGTCGCCGATCACGGGATCGCCGGCAAGAGACTCGACCGGGCCCGGCAGCTCTCCGCGCATCAGCAGTCGTCCGGTGACGGGGTCGGGAACGTACATCCCGTAGACGTGTGCGACCGTGGTGAGCGCGATGAGCGCGGAGTCGCTCTCGACGGGATCGTCCCTGACGGAGAACATGCGGACGCCGGCGTCCGGCAGCGCGTAGGAGTGAAAGGTTTCCGGCACCCAGGCTCTGTCGGTGCGACCGGGGAGCACGCCGATCCGGAAGTCGGTGAAAAGGAGATCGCTACGATGATCGCCCGACACGTCGAGCAACACCGGTGACGCGAGGAACTTCGGAAGCCGGCGGGTTTCCTCGAGCTGACCCTCCGCGTCGAAGTAGTGGAAGCTGAGGTAGGTTCTCTGGAATGCGTCGGGCGGCTGCTCGCTGATCACCTCCGCACGCCCGTCGCCGTCGAAGTCGCCCGAAAGAAGAGCGGAGGAGCTTCCGACCGGGAAGGAGGACGGTGGAGAGAAGTCACCGGTCGGTTCGCGACACAGGCTCTCGGCGTCGCAGCCCCATCCGGGCGGGCACGCGGGACGGCTGCCGTCGCTGCTCAGCCGACAATCCAGATGGCAGGCGCCGGTGTCCCCCTTCGGTCGGCACACGGCACCACGACTCGGCGCGAAGGTGTCGCAGTCCTCGGGCGGTTCGATGATCCCGTTGCCGCACACGCCGGTCGGGATGCTCGGGAGATCGGCACAGCCGAGCGCCACCAGAGCGAGCAGGATCTGGCCGCCCGGCGCGCGTATCAAAACGGGCTCTCCAGATCGCTCGGGATGGTCCCCGGTGACGTACCCGTGCCGCGCTTCTTGAGCTTCGGCGAAGAGACGCGAGCTGAGCCGCTCGTGACCGGCGGCGCGACCGAAGATGACGGCGCCGGTTCCTCGGCACGCGGCGGGAGTGACGAGCTCTGCGGCAGCTCCTGTGGCGGGGGCGGCTCGTGGGTAGCAACCGACGTGGCGCCGGCGCGGGTGTCTCCGCCCGACTGAACCGGTTCGCCGAGCACCCTGCCCACGGCGTACGACAGGCCCGACCCGAGCGCGAGGAGCAACCCGAGGATGGACCAGCGCAGCCCGCGCGAGCGCGAGGCCTCCGCCGAGCTGCGCGCAACCGCTCCTCGTGCGGTCGAGCTCACGTCGAGGTGCTCCAGCGAAGGCTCGGCAGAAGACGCGCTCGGCGAAGGAGCCGGAGGAGGTGAGAGCTCCGGGAGCCCCTCCGGAACGACGTACCCGGAGGCCTCCGCCGCTCGGATCACCGAAGCCAGCGCCTGGGTGGCCGTCGCCGGGCGCTCGTCCGGGTTCTTCTTGAGCATCCGGAGGATCGGCTCGTCGAGCGAGGGCGGAACCTCGGCGCACGCCTCGGAGGGGGGGCGTGGAGGCTCGTTGATGTGCGCGACGAGCACGGCCATCAACGTCTCTCCCGTGATGGGGCGCTGCCCGGTCACGAGCTCGTAGAGCAGGACACCGAAGGCGTAGACGTCGGAGCGACCGTCCACCTTCCCGCCGAGCGCTTGCTCCGGGGACATGTAGAGCGGAGTTCCGACCGGAGTGCCGGTGATGGTGTGAACCTGCGAGTCGTCGAGCAGCTTGGCCATTCCGAAGTCGAGCAGCTTCGGCACGACCTTGCCCTTCGGGTCCCACGTCAGGAAGATGTTCTGCGGTTTCAGATCGCGATGCACGATCCCCGCGGCGTGCGCGACCTCCAGCGCTTCCGCGATCGGACGCGCGAGCTCGAGCGCCGAGACGATATCCATGCGCGAGACCCGCTCGAGGTACCGATCGAGCGGCTCGCCCTCGAGGAGGTCCATCACGTAGAAGAGGCGGCCATCGGGAAGCTCGCCGAACGAGAACACGTCGACGATGTGCCGGCTCTTGATCTGGTTGACGGCCTGCGCCTCCGTCACGAAACGAAGCACCGGGTCGGAGTTCCTCTCCGCGCGCTGGTGCAGCACCTTCACCGCCGCCTTGCGCTTGAGAAGCGGATGTTCCGCTTCGTAGACAGCGCCGAATCCGCCCTCACCGAGCTTCCGGCCGAGCCGATACTCGCCGGCCATCCGTCCCGCCATGTCGGCGGGCGCTCGTGGCGTGTGCGTTGCCATGGTGAACTCGCGGAGACCATACCACGGGCCCCCACTCGGACCCGCGCCTCCGGGTCCGCTCGCCGAACATGGTCGTCACCCCATGCTGCGCTTCAATTCGTCGACCAGCTGCCGCGTGGGGCGCCGCGACACGGGCGCTCCGTCGTGTGCCTCGGGCAACGGTCGCGGGTGCTCCTTCAGGTGCAGAAAGAGAACCGAGCGCACCCGGTCCGGGACGACGTTCTCCAGGTACTCGAGCGCGGTCCCCCGGAGCTTCTCGTCCTTGCTGTCGAGGGCCTGCTGCGCGAGCCCGAGCGCCTCGCGGTCGAGCGCGAGCCCGAGCAACGTGAAGGCGTGCTCCAGACGTCGATCGCCGAGGTGCACGAAGCCGGAGCGTGGCTTGGGGGGCGGGATGCTCGACAGCGACACGCCGGCACTCGCGTCCGTTCCGCTCTGCTCGAGCTCTCTCCGGGCCGCCTCGAACACGATGCGCGGTGCCACGCGGAGCTTTTCGTCGTCGGCGAGAAGCTCGTGCAGCGCGAGCGCGGAGCGGTGGCGCACCTCGAAGTCGGGGTCAGACAGCCCTTCGGCCAGGCCCCGGGTGGCGCGTGGCACCCTGTGTGTGCGCAGGACCCGTGGAACGCGCCGCCGCACCTTCAGCGGCATGTCCAGGTCGAGCAGCGCGTCCACGAGCTGCCCGGCGATCCGTGGGCCTATTGCCGAGAGCGCCGCGACGGCGTCCTGTGCCGCGTCGTCGAGCTCGAGCAGCGGAATGACGAGCGAGCTCAGGCGCGGGTCCACCGGGCGTACGGCGAGGGCCGCGCGGATCCGCGTGAGGTCGCGCGACGAGAGGTCGGCGGCGAGTGTCGACGACGCGTCCGGCGCCGGCGTCGCCGCCACGCTGGTGGGTGCGGCGCGTGCCCGGGACTCCGCGACCTGCCGGAGCAGCTCCGCGCGATCGAGCTCGGGCATCGTCTGCGAGAGCGTGAGCCGGGTGGTGAGGTCGTTCACGCGCGCGGGATCGAGCTTCACGCTGCCGTTGCGCAGGCTCCGCGCCAGCTCCGAGACGTAGCTGCCCTGCAGGCGCATCGACAGCCACAGACAGAGGGCCGCTCCCATCATTGCGACGCAGATCCCGAGCGTGGAAGCCAGCCGCGGCGACAGCGCGAGCATCGAGAGGACCAGTGCGCTGGCGAACGCCTCGCCGACGCGGTCGCAGGCGACGTCGATGAGGGTCTTCGAGGAGCGCTTCTCGGAGGCGGGAAGCGGCGTGTACAGGAGCTCGTACGAGGAGCGGAACAGCGAGTTCTGCAGCGTCGCCTCGGCGCCGCTCAGCAAGGTGAGCGTCCAGAGGGTGGGCGTCAGGACGGCGCCCGCGCCGAACCCGAGGATGGCGAGTGGAAGAGCGGCGAGCGCGCCGCCGAGGCCGATCCGGTCGAGCGTCTGTCGCGACACCGTGAGCTGGAACAGGATCGTGACGACGCTGGTGGCGACGTAGAAGACGGTGAAGAACCGCACGAGCTCCGGCCCCGAATGAAAGCTCCGCGGTGCCGCGGCCTTGAACGCGTAGTCGATGAGTGCGCCGGCGAACCCCGTCGCCGCGACGAGGAGTGCGAGCGAGCGGAGATAGTGCGACGTACCGATCACGCGCAGGGCAGCCCGGTCGACGGAGCGCGCGGACGAAGCGGAGATCGACTCGCCCAGTCTGAAGGTCGCGAGCGCGGCGAGCAGTGCGCCGCCCATCAGCACGACCAGCAAGGAGCGAAAGCCCAGGTTCGAGCCGACTCGCTCGGCGATGAGACCACCGGCCAGCCCTCCGAAGCCCGCACAACCCGAGATGACGCCGATCGCGCGTCGGGCAGCGTGCGGGTCGAAACGTTCGTTGACGATGGACCAGAAGCCACTGATCGTGATCGCGCCGACGACGGAAACGTGCAGGTAGACGAGCACCGCCATCTCTCGCGGCAACGCCTCGAGAAACCACCATTCGACGGCGTGCAACGCGGCGCTCGCCACGAGCAGGAAAGGGATGAACCGGCCGGGGCCGAAGCGCCGCATGCCCGCGGCCGTGGAAAAGACGACGGGAACGCCGAGCATCGCCGCGGTCAGCATGACCTTCGGAAGGTCCTTGGCCGAAAGGCTCGATAGGAAAAGAGAATCGCGGAGTGCCTTGCCCGCGACCTGCTGCGCGATCATGAGGCCGGCCGAGAACGCGGCGAGTATCAGAGGCGAGGCACGCCGATCCGGGCGCTGGCCCTGCATTTTTGGAGCATATACTCCGGGCAGGGCCGGGATAGATGAACCGCGCGCAGGGCTCGCTTCTCGCGTATCCTGAAGGGATGCTCTCCGGAACGACGCAGCGTCGCGGGGTGACGCACGAGCTCATTGCCCTCACACTCCTCGGGCTCTGTGGGTGCAGCGGCTCCGGCTCCGGAGATGCGCCGGGTGACGGCGGTGGCGTGTCACCGCGGGCGTCGGGCGGCACGACGGCCACGGGTGGCACGGCGTCGAGCGGGGGCTCAAGCTCCGGCGGGAGTGCCGCGGTCGGCGGTTCCGGTGCAGGGTCGAGCGCAGGTGGGGCGAGCGGAGCTCGGGGCTCGGGTGGCACGTCGAGCAGCGGCGGCACGTCGAGCAGCGGCGGCACGTCGAGCAGCGGCGGCACGTCGAGCAGCGGCGGCATGTCGGGCAGCGGCGGCACGTCGGGCAGCGGCGGCACGTCGGGCAGCGGGAACGGCGGCGGCTCGGCGGGCAACGGCGGAGCGGCAGGCGTGGCGGAGGTTCGTGTCGTCGGTCGAACAGCGGGCGACCCCAAGTCCCCACGCTTCGAATGGTCCAGCGTGAGCATCCAGGCTCACTTCAAGGGCACGAGCGTCCAGGCCGATCTGGACGGCGGGAACCAGAACTACTTCGAGGTCGTCATCGACGGTCAGGTGAAGCCGCGCGTGGCGACGACCAGTGGACGCGCGAAGGTGCCGATCATCTCGGGCCTGTCCGACGCGGAGCACCAGCTGGTTCTCTGGCGCCGCTCGGAGGCGAACAACGGTGCGGTCACGCAGTTCTTCGGGCTCGACTTCGGCGGCGGAACCTTGCTGCCCATCTCCGCACCACCCCACAAGCTAGAGATCGTCGGCGACTCGCTCACGTGCGGCTACGGAAACGAGGGCGCGGGACCGGACTGCCATTTCTCGTACGACACCGAGAACAGCTACCAGGCGTACGGCGCCGTCGCGGCGCGCGCGCTGAACGCCGACCTCTACACGGAGTGCTGGTCCGGCAAGGGGATGTATCGCAACAACGGTGGCGACACGAACGAATCCATGCCCGTCCTGTTCGAGCGCACCATCCCGACGGACAGCTCGAGCACCTGGGCCTATTCCTGGACGCCGGAGGCCGTCGTCATCAACCTGGCGACGAACGATTTCGCGAAGGGCGACCCGGGTCAGCCGTTCGTGAACGCCTACGAGGCGTTCGTCTCGAATCTCCGCAAGCACTATCCCGCGGCATACATCTTCCTCATCGACGGCCCGACGATGACCGGTACCGCGCTGCAGACGGCGCAGGGCTACCTGGACACCGTCGTCCAGGTGCGGAAGGACGCGGGAGACACGCGCATCAAGCAGATCCTCATCGACCCCCAGGATCAGGCGAAGAACGGGATCGGCTGCGACTATCACCCGAGCGTCGCCACCGACGCCATCATGGGCAAGGCCCTCGCCGCGTCGATCAAGACGACGATGGGATGGTGAGC
>CAYUAW010000316.1:4095-8974 GCA_964442485.1 uncultured Polyangiaceae bacterium | reverse complement strand
AAGCTCCGTCCCGCCAGTCGCTGCAGGGACGGAGGCAGCGCCGCAGCCTCCGTCCATCCAGCCGCTGGCGGGACGAACCGCTCAGCGTTCGTGAACCCCACCGCTCAGGACCCGGAATAGGCACTCATGATGTGGTGTTCCGGTCATGGGTGGCGCGGAACGCCGATGAGAAGGAGGACACCGTGACGCGCAAACGAAACGCATGGACCCGAGCACGCGACCGCAGGCGCCGAAGACCGCGAACGCCTGCGCCCGTCACTGGCTGGCTCATCAGCGAGCTCGCCGCCCTCACCGAAACCCCGCCGCGAACTCTCCGCTACTATCGCGCCCTCAGGTTGCTCCCCGGTCTCGCGTTCCGCGGCACCTCCACCCGCTACCAGCGCGTGCACCTTCTGCGCATGCTCGCCATCCAGCGGCTCAAGGCGGAGCGTGTCGCTCTCACTGCGATCCGCCAACGGCTCGACGGGGTGAGCGAAGACGAGCTGGTTGCGTTCGTCTCGGAGAGCGGGGTCGGAAGAGCGGTAGCGGAGGCTCTCGAGCTGGTGCCCGCCGCGGAGGCCCCACTTGCCAACGGCGAATCCGCGCAGGCGGGCGCGCCCTGCATTGCGATCGCTAGCACCGACGACATCGCGACAGAGTGCTGGCGCCACGTCCGTCTGCTTCCTGGGCTCGAGCTTCGAATCGCCGCCGATGCAGGCCCGCTCGCCCATCACCTCGCGGGTGAGATCTACAGACACAACGGGGGGAGCGGAGCGCGCCGATGAGACGGATGACACCGTGACGCACAAACGACGCAGCTCCGCGATGAAATCCTGCCGAAAGCTGCCGGCAATGCGGTGGAGGTTACCGTGACGGATGGAGCAGTCGGACGGCGGAACCCGGTTGACGCACTAGGCACATGCAACACGGACCTGCCGAAACGGTCGATTCCAGAAAGGTCGGTCCCGACTTCTCCTCGTACTTGGAGCTTCACCGCCGCGATCTGTTGAGGCTACTCGACAATTCCGACACCAGCGGTGTCGCCTTCGCCTCCCGTCATTCGAAGATCATGGACGGGCTGTTGACGACGATGTTTCCGATCGCGCTTGCTGGAATGAGCGCGAGCTTCAGGGCCATTCCCATCGTCCTCGGCGCCGTTGGCGGGTACGGCCGCGGTCTGCTCGGCTTCAAGAGTGACCTCGACCTGCGCCTCATCACCGACGAGGCGCCGGAACGACTTCAACCACTCGCGGAAGCACTCTTCTACCCCCTGTGGAACCTCGGCGTCAGCGTCGGGCATCAGGTAACGAGCGTGTCGGAGTTCGTCGAAGGCGCTCGTCGAGATCTGCCCACGGCTACGTGCTTGCTCGACCTGAGGGTGCTCTCGGGTGATGCGTCCGTCGCACGGAGGCTCGAGGAGCGGGCGTTTTCCGGGATCTTCAGCGAGGGAGAGCTACCAGCGTTCATGGAGCGTCTGGAGAACGAACTCCGTGCTCGACACAGCAGATTCGGTGATTCGGTGTACCTCCTCGAACCGGACGTCAAGAGTGGCGCTGGCGGGCTCCGCGATCTCGACATCGCCTTCTGGGCCGCCCGAGCACGGTTTCGGGTGGCGAACGTGGCGGGTTTTCGCAGGCTCGGCGTCGTGTCGTCCCGGGAAGGTGCGGATCTGGCGGAGGCGACGGAATTTCTATGGACGCTACGCAATCATCTGCATCGGCACGCGAATCGCCGAAGCGATCGACTGACGTTCGAAGAACAGGAGACCATCGCCGAGCTCCTCGACTATTGCGCCCCCCTCGCTCCGGGAGAGTCGGAGGACGACGTGACGGGCGTGGCGGTCGAAGCCCTCATGTCCGACTACTACCGGCATGCCAGGGTGATCCTGCGCGTGCGGGAGCAAATAATCGCGCGGTCGACACCGCACCTCGTGCGCGCTCGGCGCCGCATTGAAGATGTGGAAGGCGGGCTACAGAGCTTCAACGGGCAGCTCACCTTCGCTCACACGAGCGAACTCGACCGCGACCCGGCGCTCGTTCTCAGGATCTGCGCAGCCGCCGTCGACAGGCGCACCACGATCCTGCCCTACGCACGCGATCACATCGTGAGGGCCACTTCGAAGCCCGAGTTCTGCGAGGCCCTTCGCCAGAACACCGAGGCCGGAGCTCTCTTCGTCCGCCTCGTCGCCACGTCGCAGGAGTCGGCGTTCCGCAGCAATTCCATCCTGTCGGAGCTCCACGATGTCGGCCTGCTGACCGCGATGATTCCGGAGTTTCTGCCCGTCGTCGGACGCGTGCACCACGACATCTATCACGTGTACACGGTCGATGTTCATTCCGTGGCTGCGGTCGACCACCTCAGGGCTCTGTTTCGCGGCGAGCTCGCGGCAGTGCAGCCGCTCGCAGCGCGCGTTGCCGCGGACGTCACCCGGCACCACGTGCTCCTGCTCGCAACGCTGCTCCACGACGTCGGAAAAGCGATCGGTGGACGCGATCATTCTCGGCGCGGCGCCGACATGGCGCGGGCGATCCTGACACGGCTCGGTCTGCCGCCGGCGGACGTCGAGGCGGCATGCCATCTCATCCTGCAGCACCTGGTCATGTATCGAGTCGCCGTTTGCAGAGATCTCGAGGATCCAGCGACCATCGCTTCGTTCGCGCCGCAGGTGCTGGGGGTCGAGGGTCTGCGACACCTCTATCTCCTGACCATCGCGGACCTGTCCACGACGAGTCCGACATCGATGACGAGGTGGAAGTCGCGGATGCTCGACGAGCTTTTCCTCTCGACCGAAGGAATTCTATCGGGTGGCGCGCCTTCGGCTCCCGAGCGTCTGCGACTATTGCGGGCGAAGGTAAAGAAATACTGGCCCGAACACGAGGACTTCGCGTTCGTCGACGAGTATCTCGGCTCGATGCCAGAACGTTATCTCCTGTCCAACGCACCCCACGAAATCGCCGCTCACGCTCTCGTCGCCTTGCGGAGCCGCGGCTCTGTCGTGGTGGTCGCGATCGTGCCGTCGCGTCTGGAGGACGTGACCGAGCTCTGCGTGGTGACCGGCGAGGGCGTCAGCGAAGGTCCCTGGTTCTTGGCCACGGGAGATCGGCCGGGGCTTCTTGCAGCGATTGCGGCAGCCATCGCCGGCAACAATCTCGAGGTCCATGCTGCGCAGATCTATACTCGAGAGCTCCCCAGGGGAGGCGAACAGGCCGTGGATCTATTCTGGGTGACGAGGCGCCCTGACGAGGACGGCGGCGCCGCGGTCGTCGCGAAGCTTCAAAGGGATCTCGAGAGCGTGCTCCGCGGGACCGTCACGCCCGGCGATCTCTTGAAGAAACCGGGCTCCTCCCGCTGGAGCGAGCGGCCGTCGCCGCCGGTCGCGACGGAGGTCGTCCTGGACAATCGTGCCTCCGCGCGACACACGCTGATCGAGGTCGTAGCTCGAGATCGCCCGGGTCTCCTTTTCACCGTATCCAGGGCCTTCCACGAGGTCGGCATCACGATCGCGATCGCCAAGATCAATACCGAGGGGACTCGGGCCATCGACGTCTTCTACGTCACCGAGCTCGACGGTGGGAAGGTCGACGGGGAAGCCCGCACGTCAGGGGTCCGACAGCATCTGCTCGCCGCGCTCGGACCCCCTGGACGTGCACCTGGCCCCTTGCAACGCCCATCCTGGAGCGTCACGTTGTAGAGTGCCCCCGAAAGGGTCGCGATCTCTCGAACCGAAGCGATTCGAAGACTACCCCGACGTAGTCATTGGGCCCGTGCTCGCGCTACTGCTCCCGTTCTGCCATTGACGGGCGGTCTCGCGCGCAAAGTCCTGATAGCGACGAGGCGCATGCTCGAGTAACCGGCTCAGGGCCTCGAGGTCGCCCCCTTCCGCCACGAAGCCGCGTTCCAGATAGCCCTGGAACATCATGCGAATGTCGAACGCCGACCACGACGGAGCGTGATCTCGCATCTGCTTCTCGAAGCCGTCCAGGTCCTCCCCTGGGTACCGAACCTCTCTACCCAGGACACTGCTCCAGATCGACGCGACCTCGGGACCGCTCAGCACGTCGGGGCCGTTGAGGTTGTAAGTCCTCCCCTGGTGTCCGTCAGACGTGAGCGCGACGGCGGCTGCCTCCGCGACGTCCCGGATGTCGACCGCCGAGATGCCGACCGCGCCCAGCGGCATGGGGTAGATCCCGGCCAGGGTCAACGGGGCCTTCAGCTGAGCGTCGTTCTGAAAGAAGTAGTTCGGCCGGATGATCGTGAACGGCAGGTCGAATTGTCGCAGGGCGTTTTCTATCGCGAGCTTCGACGCGAAGTGAGGCACGTCCTTGAAGTGCTCGACACGAAAGACGGAGTGATAAACGATCTGGGTCAGGTTCATCTTCCTCGCCAGGTCGTAGGCGATCAGACCCTGAGTCAGTTCGTCCGGCGTGACGGCGTTCAACAGGTACAGCTTGTCGACCCCGATCATTGCCTTCTGGACCGAGACGGGATCGAGCATGTCACCGACCGCCGCCTCCACGCCGTCGGGCAGAGACGTGCCGGGTTTGCGCACCAGCACGCGAACCTCTGCGTTCCTCTTCCTCAGCTCCTTCACCACCTCGGAGCCCACGTGACCGGTGCCGCCCGTTACGAGTATCTTCATCTTGTTCGATGGCTCACGCTGCAAGCGTCGAGCCCCGACCAGACTTGCTCTTTGTCCGCCGCCGTCTCAAGATTTCGGCGAGCCGAAATCGCCACAAATTGTCACCATGAGGCAAAACGAAGCGGCCATGATCGTGCACCCATCGCTGGGGTGCACATGTCACGATGACGTGCGCGCCTGACACCCGGTTCTTGCGCTCGGAGAGGCATACGACCATGGGAAAGAAGAGAGACCGGAAGAAGAAGGACAAAGGCCACAAGA
>CAYUAW010000316.1:0-3995 GCA_964442485.1 uncultured Polyangiaceae bacterium | reverse complement strand
CATACGACCATGGGAAAGAAGAGAGACCGGAAGAAGAAGGACAAAGGCCACAAGAAGGACCACAAGAAGAACGGGGCTTCGGAGGCGAGCAGCGAAGTACTGCGCGCGACCCTCGCGGACGCCGCATACGAGGAGCCCCCGCCGAAAGGGAAAGTGGCCGGCAAGGTCTACGAGGCCGAGCTTCTGCGGCTCCAGGTCGAGCTCGTGAAGCTCTCGGCGTGGGTCAAGGATCGCGGCCTTCGCATCGTCGCGCTGTTCGAGGGTCGGGACGCCGCCGGAAAGGGCGGCGCGATCCAGCGAATCACCGAGGCGATCAGTCCGCGCCTCTGCCGGGTGGCGGCGCTCGCCGCTCCCACGGAGCGGGAACGCACGCAATGGTACTTCCAGAGGTACGTTGCGCACCTTCCCGCCGCCGGTGAAATCGTGCTCTTCGACCGCAGCTGGTACAACCGCGCGGGAGTGGAGCACGTGATGGGCTTCTGCACCGAGGAAGAGTATCGCGAGTTTCTCCGCACGACGCCCGAGTTCGAACGCATGCTGATCCGCTCGGGGATCATCCTGATCAAGTTCTGGTTCTCGGTCAGCGACGAGATCCAGGAGAAGCGCTTCCAGGAGCGCAACAACAGCCCCATCAAGCGCTGGAAGCTGAGTCCCATGGACCTCGAGTCGCGCAAGAAGTGGGTCGAGTACTCGCGCGCAAAGGACGAGATGTTCCAGTATACCGATCTGCAGGATTCGCCGTGGTGGGTGGTCCAGGCGGACGACAAGCGCCGCGCGCGCCTGAACTGTCTGGCGCACTTCCTCCGGTCGGTCCCCTACGAAGACCTGACCCCGAAGCCCCTGGACCTCCCGGAACGGCAGAAGGACGACGGGTACGTGCGGCCCCCGCTCGCAACCCAGCGCTTCCTTCCCGACGTCCTGTGATCGAGCAGCCTGGATCTCGTGAATCACGCTTCTATGCTCCTCGTCCTCGCGACGCTCGGCGGTTGCGGAGGCTCGGTGTACAGCCCACCAGCTCCGGTGAACGATGACGGGGGCGCCGCCTCGCCGTACGCGGCTCGGTGTCCCCCGGAAAGTCGAGCCGGCGCAGCGGCGAGCATCGCAGCGTGTCCTTCGCGTGGGCTCGCGTTCAACATGCCGCTGCAGCTCTTGTCGGCCGCAAGCCTCGGTGACGGGGTGACGTTCCAGGCGCTTCATCAGGACGCGATCGTCGCGACACGTCTCGCTCAGGGTGGCGTGGAGTCGTTCGTCGTTACTTTCACCCTTCCCGTCACGCCCGGCGCAGCAGTCGACACGGCCGTGGTCGAGCTGCCGGCAGCGGACCGCGCGCACCATCGTCGCGATCGGACCCGAGCCGTCCAACCCGACCGAGCCTCGCCTGTTCGAAGCGCTCGCCTGCGGCGCAGCGGAGTGCTCGTTCTTCGTCGAGTCGGGCGGCTCCCTCGCCCTCGACCCTGCGCTGCCGAGCCTGAAGAAGGACAACTACCGGAACATCCTGTGCCGTCAGGCCGGCGACACGTGTGAGCTCTGCGTGGACGGCACGACGGCGCGCCTGTGCTTCGCGAACGGCTCCTTCCAGAGCGAGCCGCTCCCCGCGGCGGATCTCGGTATGTGCTGCCCGGTAGCGTCGGGTGACCTTGGCTGGGTCGTGCCTTCCGACTTCCGGGATCTCAGCCGGCTCGCGGTGACGCGTTCGGGCAAGCTGTTGAACGACGAAGCCGTCTCGCAGAACGGCGGGGCGTGTTGTGTGCAGGGAAGCGGCTTTGTGGATACCGTCGGGTTCGACGTCGTCACGTGCGGAGCGGCGAACAACCCGCTGATCATGACAGGGTCGACCCTCTACGGGACCACGTGGTGCGTCACCCCGCGTTGACGGCGCGAGGAGCTCACTCGCCGTCACCCGAGCGTCTTCAGCATGGCCCCCATCTGCTCATGGATCAGCTGGATCGCCTTCAGGGGACGCACCATAACCTTGAAGTCCGTGATCTGGCCCGCCTCGTTCCAGCGGATCATGTCGACGCCGTTCACGGTGATGCCGTTGATCACCGTGATGAACTCGAGGACGGCGTCCGTCTGACCTTTGACCTCGCGCACGTAGCGGAAGGTCTCATTGTTGAAGACGCGGAAGGCCGCCGAGAGATAGAGCGCGGTGATGGCCTTGCCCACCTGGGGCGTGTGGACGATCGGCGAATGAAAGACGACGTCGTCCGCGAGGAGCTCATCGAGACCCGCGGCGTCGCTCGACGCGGCGAGGCGGTGCCAGGTGGTCAGGGTGTCGATCGGCATGGACAGCCGATACTCCAGGGGCGCCTTCGCTCACAGGGGCAACGGCTAGCACGCGTCCACGAGCCCGTCGGCCAGGGAAGGCACGTCGCGTCGGGCGGTCAGTTGCACGGCATGACGCGCGCTATCTTGGCCGACGTGCTGGTGGCGCCTGCTGCCGGATACGCGGCGCTGCCGTCCGCGTACGCCTTGAACGCCATGTAGTCGTGATCCTTCACGTCGATCGTGAGCGCCGGTCCCACGGTGGCCCCCGTCCCGGCGTCGCGGACCTGCGCGGACATGCCCGTGCCCGAGGCCCACGAGAGGAGCATGTGGCCCGAGCCGTACGACACGAGGTGCGGGTGGCTCGAGCTGCCTGCGTCGGCGATCGTCTGATCCGACGCGCCCGTCGTGAAGTGCTCGAGGCGGATGGTGCCGCCCTGGCTCCACGCGGTCCAGTAACCAGCAGCGGTCGAGAGCACGAGATCGCCCCCGAACAAGGTGCCGTCGCATGTTCCCATGGCGATGGTGCGATACGGGTTGGGCTGCGCGATCCGGCAATTGTTGTCGGTCGCGCAGGCCATGACGAAGTGCATCGAGCGCGGGTCCCACACGATGCGCGTCGTCCACGAGTGGCTGCAGCCGACGGCGAAGCTGTCGTGACCGGTGAGTAGAGCCCCGGAGCTGCTCACCACCTGCATCGCGTCGCCCTCGTGGATGTCCACGCAGGCGTTGTTGTTCACCGTGATGGAGACGCCGTGATAGGCGGCGTAGTTCGTGCCGTCGAAGGCCAGACGACCGTGATGCTGGTACCACCACACGAAGCGGGCGCCGTTCTGGTAGCCGGCGAGCGAGTCGCTCAGGTTCGTGACCTGCGTCGTCCACGCAACCTTTCCCGCGCCGTCGAAGCGCACCATATACATGGCCGAACAGGGGCTCGAAGTGCCGCCGCACAGCATGCCGTTGCCGCACTGGTCGGTTCCGCCGTTCGTCGCGGCGCGAGTCACGAGGACGACACCGCCGTCATCGTCCGCGTAGAGATCCTGGAGATCTTCGGCGGGGAGCGTGAACGGTGTTCCCACCAGCTGATCGTTGCAATCGAGCGTCCCGATGTGGACGTTCCCGTCGGTGCCCAGCCACGCGAGCCGCGACCCGCCGGAGGGCATGGACGCGAGCGCCATCGGCAACGGCAACGTGTCGCCCTCGTTCCCGTACGGAGTGACAGCGCTTCCCAGGGTGACGTCCGTGACGCGCACCATGGGCGAGGTGCACGCGCCGACCACCCTGGAGCAGCTCCCGACGGTCACGGCGCCGCCCGCGCCGGAGCCACCCGCAGTGGTCTGTGCACCGCCAGCTGCGGAGCCGCCGCTCGCATTCGTGCCGCCTGCGGGCGAACCGCCGCTCGCACTCGTCCCACCCGCGCCGCTTCCGCCCGAAGCGTTCGTGCCGCCACTACTGACGGCGCCTCCCGGAGCGACACCACCGGTCGAGACTGCGCCACCATTTGTGGAAGTGACGGTGGCCCCGTTGCCGCCGCCCCCCATCGACGTCGTTTCAGGGGTGTTCGACGAGCTGCTGCACGCGGTCACCAGGCCGGTACCCGAGACCAAGAAAACCAGCCAATTTCGCTGCGTCATGGCGCTCTCCGCGTATCGCGACGGGCCACGAGGCCCGTATCGCGGGGTTCAGTGACCCGGTGCGACCGGGAGAGGTCAGTTATTCGTCTCTAGAGT
>CAYUAW010000315.1:3903-8979 GCA_964442485.1 uncultured Polyangiaceae bacterium | reverse complement strand
CGACGTACGCGGCCTTCGGCGCCCTGGCCCGCGGCCTGAGCCGCGGCGCGCCCGACCTCGTCGCGGGCATCGCACCGATTCATCTCGCCGCCATCAGCGTCGGGAGCGTGGTGATGGGAGCGACGACGTACATCGGCAACGGGCCCAACCTGGTCGTCAAGGCGCTCGCCGAACGAGCCGGCTATCCGACGCCGAGCTTCGCGCGCTACGCCGCCTTCGCGATCGCGATCCTCGTCCCCATCCATCTGGTGACGACGCTCGCGCTGGTCTGGCTCGAGTAGCCGAGGCGGGTGACGAATCCCGAGGCAAGTCCACCTCGACGACCTTCAGTCCTGGTGTTCCTTCGTCTGCAGGAATCGGATCGCCTTCCACTCCGCGATGGCGGTATCGAGGTGCCAGCGGTTGCGCGCCAGGAACACCTTCGCGCCGGTGTGGTCGTCGGCGATGCTGCCTGCGTTCTCCTCGATGAAGCGCTCGAGCGTCTTGCGATCGTCCGATTCGATCCAGCGAGCGGCGAACAGCATCGTAGCCTCGAACTTGACGGGGATGTCGTACTCCGTCCGGATGCGATCGGCGAGGACGTCGAACTGGAGAGACCCGACCACGCCGACGATGAAGCTGCCGCCCGCGATGGGCTTGAGGACGGTCGCGGCGCCCTCCTCGGCGAGCTGCTCGAGGGCCCGCCCGAGGTGCTTGGCGCGCATGGGGTCGTCGGGGCGGATGCGCTGGAGGAGCTCCGGAGCGAAGTTCGGGATGCCGGTGAAGTGCAGGGATTCACCCTCGGTCAGCGCATCTCCGATGCGAAGCTTCCCGTGGTTCGGCAGGCCGATGATGTCGCCGGCCCAGGCTTCCTCGGCCACGTCGCGATCCTGCGCGAAGAACATCAGCGGGTTGTGAGCCTTGATGATGCTGCCGCTGCGGACGTGGGTGAGCTTCATGCCACGCTCGAAGTGACCCGAGCAGAGCCTGACGAACGCCACGCGGTCGTGGTGCTTCGGGTCCATGTTCGCCTGGATCTTGAAGACGAAGCCCGTCACCTTCGACTCGGCGGGCTGAACGACGCGTTCGGCAGCCTTCTGTGCGCGCGGCGGGGGCGCGAGCTCCGACACGCCTTCGAGCAGCATGCGAACGCCGAAGTTATTGATGGCGCTGCCGAAAAAGACCGGCGTGCGATGCCCCTCGCGGTACGCGGTGACGTCGAGGGGCTTGCACAGGCCGCGCGCCATCTCGACCTCCTTGCGCAAGGTCTCCGCCGCGGAGTCCGGCAAGAGCTCGTCGATCTTCGGGTCGTCGAGGCCCTGACAGGTGACCCCTTCGTCGCGCGTCATCTTCTCGCCACGCGCGGAGAGCACGAGCTGGTCGTGCATCAGATCGTAGCAGCCGAGGAAGGAGCGGCCCATGCCGATGGGCCAGCTCGCCGGCGTGACGTCGAGCGCGAGCGTCTGCTCGATCTCGTCGAGCAGGTCGAACGGATCGCGCCCTTCACGGTCCATCTTGTTCACGAAGGTGATGATCGGCACGTCGCGAAGGCGACACACCTCGAAGAGCTTGCGCGTCTGCGTCTCGATGCCCTTGCCGGCGTCGATGACCATGATCGCCGAGTCGACCGCGGTCAGGGTCCGGTAGGTGTCCTCGCTGAAGTCCTCGTGACCGGGAGTGTCGAGCAGATTGAACGTCAGCCCGGCGTAGTCGAAGCACATGGCCGACGCGGTCACCGAGATCCCGCGCTCCTGTTCGACCTTCATCCAGTCCGAACGGGCCCTGCGCTGCTCGCCGCGGGCCTTCACGGCACCCGCCAGCTGTATGGCTCCGCCGAAGAGCAGGAGCTTCTCGGTCAGCGTCGTCTTGCCGGCGTCGGGATGGGAGATGATCGCGAACGTGCGGCGTCGTTCGATGGGATCGGCCGTGCTCATGGTCCAGTTCGCTTCAGCCAGGTAATCGGTTCGTTTCGCAGCGCGGCGGGGGCCGCGCGCGCGCACGCCTTACCATGGGCGCCGACCAACGCCGACAACCACGCTGGAAATGGCCGCAAAGTGGGTTACGCAGCAGCGATTTTCGTGCCGCCGGCCATGACAAAACGCTGACAGAGCCTCACGGGAAAATGACGATGCGGGCGGCCGGCCCTCACTATGCTCGGGGCGTCCGAAAGGCGAAGCGAGGCCCACGTGATCATCATCGCATTCTTCATCCTCCACTGGCAGCTCTCGGTCTTCTCTCAGACGTTCTTCCTCCACCGGTACGGCGCACATCGGATGTTCACGATGTCGAAGGGGTGGGAGCGGTTCTTCTACCTCTTCACCTACGTGACTCAGGGGTCGAGCTTCCTGGTGCCGCGCGGCTACGCGATCTTGCACCGGATGCACCACGCCTACAGCGACACGGCCGAGGACCCGCACTCGCCGCGCAACTACTCGAACGCAGCGTCAATGATGCTGGACACGAAGCACCGCTACGACAACTTCGCCTACGAGCGGGTCGAGCCGGAGCCGCGCTTCAAGGGCGGCTACCCGGAGTGGCGCTTCGTCGACAAGCTCGGCCAGTCCTGGATCATGCGCGGCGTGTGGATGGCGGCATACACCCTCTTCTACGTCAAGTTCGCGACCGCACCCTGGATGTTCGCGCTGCTCCCGTTCCACTACGTCATGGGCCCCGTCCACGGCGCCATCGTCAACTGGGGCGGCCACAAGTACGGCTACAAGAACTACGACAACGGCGACGACTCGAAGAACAGCCTGTTCTTCGACTTCCTGACGGCGGGCGAGCTCTTCCAGAACAACCACCACAAGTTCGGCATGAGCCCGAATTTCGCGGCGCGCTGGTTCGAGGTCGACACGACCTACTCGGTCATGCGAGTGCTCGCGGCCCTGCACATCATCGACATGGCCGGCGCACAGCAGATCCGCTACCCGGCGGAGCGCACGGCCGCGGCCGCCTGAGGCCGGTCCTTCAGCGAATGGCGCGGCGCGGGCCGTCCTGGCCTTTCTGGCCCGGACGGGAGCGCCGCGTATTGACTCCGGGCCTCTCGCGGTGCACGAGACGCGGCGCAATGAAGAAGCAGCCGCGATTGACGAAGCGGGAGCGCAAGGCACAGGACGGCGCCTCCGGTCACGACCATCAGCACCAGCACATCCACTGCATCGCGTGTGGGCGCCACATCGATCAGGACGAGTTTGCGGCTTCCCCGCCCACCGCGAAGATCATCGCGTGCCAGCACGGGTCGAAGTTCCCAACCTGCTCGGCCTGCGTCGCAGCGTCGCAGCGGCTGCTCGACGAGCACGATCGCTCAGGCCAGCCAGTGCAGACCGCCGGCGCCTGGCATTGACGCGGTAAGACGCCAAATCTGCGTGGTAGGGTGAGGGCTTTGCTTCGTCGCGAGCAAGGAGCCTCCCGTAATGCCCGTCTTGGATAGCCTCGTCCGTCCCCGGTTCGTTCTCCTCGTCGCGGCGGTCGCGGCTGCTGGGTGCAGCACCGACGCGAAGCCCGCCGCCAGTGACGCTGGCGTGCCCGGCAGCACGACCGACGGCAAGGCCCCATCGAGCGACTCCGGCGAGACCGCGTCGTGCGCACCCGACGAGAGCGCACCCGTCCCGGCAGGTCGCTGCGCGCCCGTCGACGGCGGCGACGGCACGACGCCCGGCTGCAACGAGTGGGTGAAGGTCGATGTGCCCGGCAAGGTCTGCGGCGACGGGAGCCCGTACAAGTTCTTCGTCAACTACTCGAACAAGAGCAACAACCTCGTCATCAGCTTCGAGCCAGGGGGCGCGTGCTGGGACTACGACAGCTGCTCGGGGAAGACGGGGATCCGCGGCGCCGCGAACCCGCACGGCATCCCCGACAACCACATGGACACGTACAAGTACCTGAACCTGCTCCAGCGCACCGACCAGAACCCGGCTGCCGACTACAACATGGTGTTCGTCCCCTACTGCACGGGCGACATCCATAGCGGCAACAACGTCATCACCTACACGAACGCCGGCGACGGCGGCACCGACTCGATCACCTTCCATCACGCGGGCCACGAGAACACGCTCGCCGTGATCGACTGGGTCAAGCAGCACTTCACTCACGTGCCGAAGCTCCTCGTCACGGGGTGCAGCGCGGGCGGAGCGGGCGCCATCATCAATTACCACTTCATCCGCAAGGGGCTCGGCGACGCGGCGCAATGCGGGTACCTGCTCGACGACTCGGGGCCCATCTTCCACAGCGACGGCCCCTCGAAGCAGCTCCACGAGAAGGTACGCTCGGCGTGGAACGTCGATTCCGTTCTCGACACGCTCGACGGCAAGATCCCGGTCGCAATAGCCGACCTCAAGAACGACTTCGGCCTCCTGAACGTCGCCCTCTCGAAGGAGTTCCCGAAGGACCGCCTGAGCCTCACCCTCTACCGCGAGGACCTCAACTACTCGCTCTACTCGTATCAGCGCTTCTTCCCGGGCTCCACGGAGAGCGACATCCACGGCTACTGGTGGACCGACGTGCAGTCGCTGATGAAGACCTACGACGGCCTGCCGAACATGGCGTACTACATCCCGTACTTCCGCTCCGACAACTGCAGCCACTGCGTGTCCATCCCGCCGCTCGACCACCTCGAATACGTCACGTCGAACCCCTGGTTCGGCAGCGAGATCCAGGCTGACAAGCTGAGCCTGAAGGACTTCACGACCACGCTCCTCGACGACAAGAAGCCGCTCAAGAGCTACCTGGAAGACGTTCAGCCGACCGAGAAGTTCACCTCGGACGAGTCGAACATGTGCATGGCAGGCGGGTAAGCCCGTCAGGTTCATGACACGGTCGCCAACCGATTGACGGGGGTGGTGACGGGCGACAAGGGCTCGACGCTGCATCGCCCATGCAGTTTCGTGGCGGCGCGTCAGGCACGGCTGTTGCTCACACGGTGGCCGTGTCCAACCGCGCTCGTTCCGTCCCCCCCGTTGCCCTGAAGGAAGGCACCGCCGCGAAGCCGCTGACGCTCGTGGGTAGCCGCAAGTACACCCACCCGGGTCAGGTCATCTCCAACCTGTCGCGCCGGGATCTCGAGGGCGTCCGGGTGACGCTCATCAACATGCCGCTCCG
>CAYUAW010000315.1:0-3803 GCA_964442485.1 uncultured Polyangiaceae bacterium | reverse complement strand
GGGTCGCAGGGCGAGCGCAACTACGGCGTGCGCTCGGCCGAGCGCATGGCCCAGGAGATCGAGCACTTCCGCGGTCGCTACGGCATCGACTTCGTGGGCATCAGCGACGACAACTTCATGGTGCAGACGAAGCGGATCGCCGAGATGGTTCCGTTGATGAAGCACCTGGTGCACGATCACGGCATCCGGTGGGGCACTCACGGGCGCCTCGACGAGGCCGCGGATCTTCGGCCCGATCCGAAGGACAAGACGCTCCATCTGATGGCCGACCCCCGGCGCGTCGATCTGATGCGCGACGCGGGTTGCGTGTACATCGGATTCGGTGCCGAGAGCGCCGATCCCTACGTTCTCGAGCAGATGGGCAAGGGCGGCTTCATCCTGGCGAACGGCACCGTCGACATCGGCGGTCACTCGTTCCCGCGGACCATGGTCGAGGGCGTGAAGAACACCAAGGCGAGCGGCATCCACGGCAACTGCACGTGGATCATGGGTTACCCCGGCGAGACCCTGGAGCACCTGAAGACGAGCGTCGCGTTCATCAAGTGGCAGGAGGACTACTACACCGAGGGACTTTTGCCCGGCACCGAGGAGTACGAGCTCCACCGCGCCGGAGTGAACCGCCGCATGTTCACCGCGACCGCTTACCCGGGGACCGACCTCTTCGCACATCCGAAGGTGCAGCGCCTCCTGACCGAGAACTTCGGCATCTCCTTCGACGCGAGCGGGCACCCCATCTGCGACGATGCCCTACATTATTACGTGCTCGAGCTCGACGACGCCACCAAGGTGCTCAAGAACGCGCGCGGCGAACCGCTCTACTACGGTGAAATGGATCTCGAGCGATTCCTCGAGGCCCGCGATTACGTGAACCGCGGGGAGACCTTCAAGATCCTCGACATGCGCTGACCGGGACGACCCACGCATGGGCCGCTCGCAGCGGCGAGAGACACCAACAATGACAAGCAGACGAGTGGTCGCGGTTGTTCCGACGAGGGCCGGGTCGAAGGGGTTACCCGGAAAGAACACGCGAGTGCTCTGCGGCAAGCCGCTCCTCGCGTGGTCGATAGAGGCCGCGCTCGCGTGCCCGAAGATCGAGAGCGTCTGGGTCACCTCCGACGACGAGCACGCCCTCCGCATCGCGGAGGAGTACGGCGCGCGCGCCTACAGGAGACCCGCGGAGCTCGCCAACGACTCGGCGCCCATGGGCGCCGTCATCACCGACTTCGGGCGGCACCTCGAATCCCTCGGTAACGCGCCGGACGCGGTGATGGTCATGTACGCGACCCACCCGCTCCGAACCACCGCCGACGTCGAGGAAGCGTACGACACGTACGCCGGAAGCGGTGGTCGCCCGGTGATCGGCGTGAAGCGCTCGCACACGCACCCGTACCTCTTCTACGCGCTCGACGCCGACGGACATCCGTCGACGTTCTGCGGCATCGACCCGAACAAGTTCTACCGGCGCCAGGACTACCCCGTCGCGTACGAGCTCACGACGTTCGCCTGCGTGCTGCCTCTCGCCGAGCTCGGCACCATCAACGCGCAGCTGCAGAACGACCGTACCGTCGCGATGTTCGTGGATCCGAAGAAGACGGTGGACATCGACACCGTGGAAGACTTCGAGCTGGCCGAGCTGATCCTCGAGCGGCGGCTCGAGCGCGAGCGGGCAGCGACGCGTACGGTCGCCGCAGCGGAGTGACGACGGAGCGCGGGGCAGAGGCGCGCTCTTCTGGCAGGGTGGGGCCCGAGCACCGTGGCTGCGTCCACGCAGCCGCTCGGCGGCCACGTCCTCTACATCAACGACACCTCCGCGGCACCCGATGAGCTGAAATGGTCATCGGGTTCGGCTGAGTGTTCGTTGCGACACGCGCGTGAACGACGCACAATCGCGTTGCGTGCGGCGACGATCCGGCGGCGGTTCATCTTGCTGCGTCGCAGTTATCCCTGGCTGCCACTACAGGCGGCCGTTGCACCGCATCTGGGCGGAGGAACTCCCGAGATGAAAATTCGAAACGTGTCGTTCGCGATGAACTCGTCGACCTATGTCGTCGCCCTCACGGTCGCGGTGTGTCTCCCGGGATGCGGAGGCAAAGGCGGCGACGACGGCGCCGCTCCCGGCGCAGGCTCGAGGCCCTCCACGGTTCCGAAGGGCGCGCCCGGAGCGGGCAGCTCCGGCGGAGTGGATGCTGGCGGCCAGACCGGCTCGCCCACGGGCACGGGGATCGGCCGCGCGGACGGCGGCGGCGATCCGAGCGTCGGTTGCGGCCAGGGCACCTATTGCATGGCCGGCAGCGACATCGCCCCGCCGGACGCTAGCGAGGGGTTCCAGTTCGTCTCGCCTTCGAGCATCTCCATCTTGCCGGGCGGCGAGTCCTTCTACTGCTACTACAAGAACGTCCCCGGCACCGAGAACGGCGAAGTGGATCTCGGGGGCTTCAAGTCGTGGATGACGGCGCAGAGCAGCCATCATTTCATCACGTTCCTCGCCGGCTCCGCAGGGGCCGTCAAGCAGGCGGACGGAGCGCTGCAGACCTGCGCTTTCGGCGCGGGTCAGTGGGTGTACGCCACCTCGAAGTCCGGCATGATCGTCGGCATGGACATGCCCGACGGCGTGGGCCTGCCGATGACCAGCGGGGCGCAGCTGATCATGAACATGCACCTCATCAACACCGGGGATACCCCGGTCTCGCCGGTGGTGAAGCTGAACGGCTACTACGCGAAGAACATCAAGTACAAGGCCGCGAGCATGGCGTCCTTCAACATCGGCATCAACGTGCCGCCCATGGGGACGCAGACGGTCCGCGGCACGTGCACGCCGCCCGCGGGCTCGAATTTCTTCCTGCTCACGACGCACACGCACAAGTTCGCGACCGCCGCGGACATCAACTACGTGAGCGGAGGCCAGACGACCAACCTGGTGCACACGACGGACTGGGAGTCTCCCGGAACGCACATCTGGCAAGCCCCGAACTTCCTGACGACGAAGGCCGGCGATACGTTCACCTACAGCTGCACGTATCAGAACCCGAACTCCTTCGCGGTCACCGTCGGGGAGACGGCCGCGCGCAACGAGATGTGCATGGCCATCGGGTACTTCTTCCCGCAGGGGACGGCATCCTGTAACTGACGTCCCGGGGCCCGTCAGCGCCTCTCGCGCGCGGCATCGAACGCCGCCACGACGCTCTGCGCGTGCAGCGTCGCGACCTGCCCCGGGCCGCCGGGGTGGAGATCCGTCCCAAAGTCCGTGCCGCCGAGCGCCGCGTGCAGCCCGTCCGCCCGCGCGCCGTCGCGGAAACAGACCACGAAGCTTGCCACACCGATGGTCGGCACCGCGACGTGATACGTCGCTGTCGTGAGCCCGACGCTCTCCACGGTCGCGACGACATCCGCGAGCGCCTGCCGCGCCGTGAGCGCCGAGCCGCCCGGCACGACCAGGACGCCGCTCGCCGAGAGCCGCCCGGCGAGCCGCGCGAAGGCGTGGTGCGTGTAGAGTTTCCCCTCGCGGTACCCGAGCGGCCACGGCAGATCCGCGATGATCACGTCGTACGGCTCCGACCGGTCGCGGCCGAGAAACACGAGTGGCTCGGCGACGACGATGCGGACGCGCGGTGAATCCAGCGACCCGCGCGCGCGCTCCGTGAGGAACGGGAGCCCCTGCACGAGCCTGCGCCGCGCGGCGTCGGGGCTCACGACGGTGAACGATTCGACCCTCCGGTCCGCGAGGACGTCTCGTTCGACCATGCCGAGGCCGCCCTGCAGAAGCAGCACGCGACCGGCGCGTGGGGCGCTCGACAGCGCCGGAT
>CAYUAW010000314.1:2363-9076 GCA_964442485.1 uncultured Polyangiaceae bacterium | reverse complement strand
TCGGCGCACGACGTTTCACAGCGGCCGGCCTGCGGTGTTCCTCCGCTACTCAGAGCACCTGCGACCACGCCGGCGAGGCGGCGAACGCGGCGTGGATGAGCCCGACGTGCGAGTACGCCTGCGGGAAGTTACCCCAGAGCCGCAACGTGGACGTCTCGTAATCCTCCGACAGGAGGCCGAGCGGCGACATCGCGGACTGCACGCGGTCCATGATCTCCCTCGACTCTGCCATGCGGCCGGTCATCGCCAGGGCCTCGATGAGCCAGAAGGTGCAGATGATGAACGCGACCTCGGGCCGCCCGAAGCCGTCGTCGAGCCGATAACGGAAGAGCCACCCGTTGTGCGAGAGGCCGCGCCAGATGGCGTCGATGGTACCCACGAGACGGCGATCATCCGCGGGCAAGAGCCGGAGCGCTGCGACCTGGAGCATGGACGCATCGAGTTCCTTGCCGCCGTGCGTTCCCGCGAAGCCACCGAGCTCCGGCGACCACGCCTGCTGGACGAGACTGTCGCGGATCTTCTCGGCCGCAGCGCGGTACTCCGACGCGCGCGCGGGCGCGTGACGCGCGGCGATGGTGGCCATGCGGTCGGCCGCGGCCCAGCACATGAGCGTCGAGAACGTCTGCGGCTGCCACTCCGTCCGGTATTCCCAGATGCCGGCGTCAGGGGTGCCGGCGACCGCGATGGCGCGCTTCGTCAGGCGCTCGAGGAGCGTCAGCACCGCGCCCGACCGCTCGTGCGTGAAGCGATCGTCCATGAAGATGGGTGACAGCGCGAGCACCATCTCGCCGAACACGTCGTGCTGCGCGTGGCGCGCGGCGCCGTTGCCGACGCGCACCGGCCCGTAGCCGCCGAACCCCGGCCAGTTCTCCAGACAGTGCTCGTCGAGATCCGACGTGCCGTCGACGCGATAGAGCGGTGCGAGCTCGAGGTTCGGCGCGCCCCCCGCGATGTTCAGCAGGTACTGCACGAAGCTCTCGCGCTCCTCGAAGTGGCCGAGCAACCGGAAGGCTCCGAGGGAGTAATAGGAGTCGCGCAGCCAGCAGTAGCGGTAGTCCCAGTTGCGAACGCTGCCCGGCGCCTCCGGGATGCTGGTCGTGAGCGCGGCGACGATGGCGCCCGTGTCCTCGAAGCAGTGGAGCTTGAGCGCCAGCGCCGAGCGGATGACGGCTTGCTGAAAGAGCGGCGGGATATTGCAGTGCTTCACCCAGCGCTCCCAGTAGCGCACCGTCTCGAGCAGGAAGCGCTCGCAGAGAGAGGGGAGCGGCTCCTCGATTGCGCCACCCCACGTGAGCGCGAGGTGACGGCGATCGGTGAGCGCGAAGGGCTGGCCCTCCAGGTACGACAGCGGAATATCCGTCGTCAGACGCAGCGGGTTCTTGTAGCCCTCGAAGCGGATGTGATTCGACCCCGCCGTGCGCGAGGGCATGGTCTTCGACCAGCCGAGCCGGGGATCGCACACCACCCGCACCCTCGGGGTGCCAGAGATGGGCTCGACGATCCGGTAGAACTCCGTGGGTCGGAAGTTTCGTCCGTACTGCTGGAAGCGCGGCGCGAAATCGATGAGACGAAATGCCCCGTCGCTGGTGGTGAACGTCGTCTCTAGGACGTTGGTGTTCTCCAGATAGCGCTGCTTCCCGACCTCGCCGGTGGCTGCCGAGACGGTGAAACGCCCGCCATTCTCGTGGTCGAGCAGCGCGGCGAAGACGGGCTCCGAGTCGAAACGTGGCAAACAGCACCACACGATCGACCCGGTGTTCTCGACCAGGGCTGCTACCTGGCAATTCCCAACCAGCCCCAGGTCTTCGAGACGCATCTTCGTCATTTAGACCCGCGCGTCATGACTGACCAGTGGTCTGGCCGGGTGGTCTTCCTTCATTCCAATTTCCGTTTGCACGAAAAGCCGTGCATGCTGAACTGCGGAAGCGATGCGACCCGTGATCCGATTCGCAGTGGTGCTCGTCGTCGGGCTGGGGCTCGTCGCGGCGCTCGCGTCGATCCTGTTCAACAAGACGGCGCACAGCTGGTTCGAGCACGATCTCTCGCTTCGCGCCGAAATTGCAGTTCGCGGCGGTCGCCAGGCCTTCGTGGAGAACTGGGGCTCGCGGGGTCGTCTGCAGAATCTCCTCACGGAGATGACTCACGACGAACGCATCCTCTCCGCGGCAGCATGTTCCACGGAGCTACGCTTCGTGGCGCGAACGGAGAGCTACCCGGCCGAGCTGTCGTGCGAGAGCATCGGCCCGAAGGTCCACATCGGCCCGGGTGAGAGGTGGGCGCCCTATGCGGAGCCCGCGTCGCTGCCGGGCGGTGACGTCTTCGTGAGCGCCGTGCCCGTGGCGGACGACAAGACGCTCGGCTTCATCGTGCTCGTGCACGACCTCAGCTTCATGGCGCGGAGGGAGGCGAGGACGCGGGAGTTCCTGTTCGTCACCTTCGGGTTCCTGGCGCTGGCGGGCGCGGCCGTGACCATCGTGGCGGCCCGGCTCGCGGCGCGCAGCTGGAGCAATCAGCTCCGCAAGATGCTGCGGGGGGAGCTCGAGCCGCACGCACAGGAATTCCAGCCCATTCTCGGGGACGTGCGCGAGCTGCTCGAGCAGCTCGTGGCCGAGAAGGAATCCGAGACGGAGACGGGCACCTGGACCGCGGATCGGCTGAAGCAGACCCTGAACAGGAACTTGCGCGGCGAGCGCATCATGATCGTTGCGAACCGGGAGCCGTACCTCCACGAGCGCACTGCCGACGGCACCATCGTCGCCGTGCATCCGGCAAGTGGACTTGTCACGGCTCTCGAGCCGATCATGCGCGCCTGCTCCGGCGTGTGGATCGGCCACGGCTCTGGCTCCGCGGATCGCGAAGTGACGGACAAGGACGGGCGCGTGCGCGTGCCGCCGGGTGAGGAGACATACATCATCCACCGCGTGTGGCTCTCGAAGGAAGAGGAGCAGGGCTACTACTACGGCTTCTCGAACGAAGGGCTCTGGCCCCTCTGTCACAACGCGCACGCCCGGCCCATCTTCCGGAGCGACGACTGGGAGCGCTACAAGGAGGTCAACGCGAAGTTCGTCGACGCCGTCTGCGCGGAGGTCGACAGCGAGGACCCGGTGGTGCTGGTGCAGGACTACCACTTCGCCCTGGTGCCGAAGCTGCTCCGCGAGCGCCTCCCGCGCGCGACCATCATCATGTTCTGGCACATTCCGTGGCCGAACTCGGAGCGTCTGGGTATCTGCCCCTGGGGCAACGAGCTCCTGGAGGGCATGGTGGGCGCCAGCATCGTCGGGTTTCACACGCGCTTCGACTGCAACAACTTCGTGGACTGCGTCGATCGTTTCATGGAAGCGCGCATCGATCGCGAGCAGAACGCCGTGGTGCAGCAGGGTCGCAGCACTCTGGTGCGGCCGTATCCCATCTCGGTGGAGTGGCCCGTCCAGTGGCTTCGCAGCGTCCCGCCAGTGGCGGATTGTCGCCGGGCGGTCATCGAGGATCTGGGGCTCCCGCGTGACGCGCTGATCGGCGTGGGTGTAGATCGTCTCGACTACACGAAGGGCGTCGAGGAGCGGTTCCTCGCCGTCGAGCGGCTCCTCGAGCGCTTCCCCGTCTACCGGGGCAGGTTCACCTTCATCCAGCTCGCCGCGCCGAGCCGAACGGAGATCGAGCGCTACAAGGAGCTCAACGAGACCGTTACTCGGCTCTCGGACCGCATCAACGCTCGGTTCGGCAAGGACGGCTATCGCCCCATCGTCCTCCTCAGGTCGCATCACCAGCCGCCCACCGTGTTCCGGTATTACCGGGCGGCGGACGTCTGCTACGTCTCGAGCCTCCACGACGGCATGAATCTCGTCGCGAAGGAGTTCGTCGCTGCGCGCGACGACGAGCGGGGAGTGCTCGTGCTCAGTCAGTTCACCGGCGCCGCCCGCGAGCTGTCCGAGGCGCTGATCGTGAACCCATACGACATCGACGAAGCGAGCGCGGCCCTCGCCGCGGCGCTCGCAATGACTCCCATGGAGCAGCGCGACCGCATGCGGGCCATGCGCGCCTACGTCGCGGAGTTCAACGTCTATAGATGGGCGGGGCGCATGCTGGTCGACGCCGCGCGGCTCAGGAAGCGCGATCGCATCTCGTGGCGGTTGACGCATCATCTGGCGAGCGCCGCCGTACTGCGCCCATGAGGCACGTCCTCGCGGAGGCTAGCCGGGCTCCGCTCGGCGAGTTCGCGCGTTCGCGGCTCCTGGTCGCGTTCGACTACGACGGGACGCTGGCGCCCATCACGTCGAACCCGGCACAGGCACCCATGCGGGATCGCACGCGAGAGCTCCTCCGCGAGCTCTGCCGGCGCTATCCGTGCGTCGTCATCAGCGGGCGGGCGCGGCATGACGTGCAGCTCTTGCTCTCCGGGATCGAACTCGCGGCGGTCGCCGGCAACCACGGCGCGGAGCTGCCGGGCTTCGAGGAGAACGCGAGCGCCGAGGTTTCCGGGTGGCGCGCGCACCTGGCCGACGCCCTCGGCGGCCTCCCCGGCGTGCTCGTCGAGGACAAGCAACATTCGCTCTCCGTTCACTACCGGGCAGCAGGCGACAAAACGGCAGCGCGGAGCAGGATCTTCGAGGTGGTCGCACAGCTCGATTCCGCGCGTGTCATCGGCGGCAAGGACGTGGTGAACCTCGTGCCGAAGGGCGCGCGCCACAAGGGCTACGCGCTGGACGAGCTCCGTCGAGGAGCGAGCTGTGACGCGGCCCTGTACGTCGGCGACGACGAGACGGACGAGGACGTCTTCAAGATGCGGCGCGCGCTCCGCCTCTTGACGGTGCGCGTCGGCGTCAAGAGGGCGTCAGAGGCGGAGTACTACGTGAAGACGCAGCGCGAGGTGGACGCGCTCATCGAGGCGCTGGTGGAGCTTCGTCCGGGTTGAGGGAACCGCGTGACGGCCGAGCGGAGTGGGAACCGCCATACCCGCGCGCCTTGACAATCAGGTAGCGCAGGGGAACGAGCTCCGAGCGGTTCTCGATCGAGAGCACCGAGCCGAGCGGCAGGTGCACGACGTCACCCGCCGAGAGGGGGCGCGCGTTCCCGTCGACGGTCGAGTGCCCTTCGCCCTCCATGCCGATGACTACCTCCGCGAACTCTTCCTGCACGTGTCTCCCGACCGAGCCGCCCGGCGAGAGCTCGCAGAAGAGGACTGCCGTGAACGGATCGGCCTGCCCCGCGAGCAAGTTCCAGACGCGCACGATACCGCTGCCGCCGAACAGTTCCGTGCGTACGTCAGGAGTACCTTTCTTCAATGTCAACTGAGAGCTCCTATCGAAGTGGGATCGCCTGCCGGACCCGCCGACGTCGACGCGGGTGTCACCGTCTTCCTGGGTTTTGATTCTGCACCGCTCCCCAGGGAAAAGTCGCGGGCTTGTTTTGCCACCGCGCCATCCAGCAACGCCCCGCGACATCGCCGCGCTGAAAGCAGTCCGCGCCGAGGCGGCCGCCTTTACGCGGCTGCGACCGCGGGTGCAGACTCCCTGCATGGACATTGCCGAGCCCGAGGACGTGGGGCTTTCGACGGCCGCGCTCCGGCGCATCGACGAGCACCTCTCGTCCCGGTACGTGAAGCCAGGCAAGATCGCGGGGGCGCTCACCCTGGTGGCTCGGCGCGGCCGGGTCGCGTTCCTCTCGCCGCTGGGGAACATGGACCGCGAGCGGCAGGTGCCCACACGGGCCGACACCATCTTTCGCATCTACTCGATGACGAAGCCCATCGCGTCGGTGGCGCTGATGATGCTCCACGAGCGCGCGATGTTCCAGCTCACCGATCCGGTGCACAAGTGGATCCCCGCGTGGGAGCACCTGCGCGTCTATCAGTACGGCAGCTACCCTGCGTTCACCAGCACGCCCGCGCGCCGGCCCATGACGGTGCGGGACCTCCTCACCCATCAATCGGGCCTTAGCTACGGCATCATGGAGCGGACGGGGCTCGACGCCGCGTACCGGACGCTCGGCATCGGCAGCGGTAAGGGCACCCTCGCGGACATGGCACAGGTGCTCGGCACCCTTCCGCTCGAGTTCTCTCCGGGGGAGGCCTGGAGCTACTCCGTGGCCACCGACATGGTCGGGCATCTCGTTGAGCTCATGACCGGACGCAGGTTCGACGACTACCTGCGCGAGGAGATCTTCGAGCCCCTCGGGATGGTGGACACCGGCTTCACCGTCCCGAAGGAGAAGCTCGACCGCTTCGCGGCGTGCTACGGGCGCGACCCCGCGAAGAAGCTCGTGCTCCTCGACGACCCCGCCGACAGCCCCTACGGCCGGCCCAAGACCTTCTTCGGCGGCGGCTCCGGCCTGGTATCGACCGCGGCGGATTACCTGCGCTTCGCCGAGATGCTCCGCCGCGGCGGCGAGCTCGACGGCGCGCGCATCCTCGGGCCCCGCACCATCCGCTTCATGACGGCGAATCACCTCCCCGGGGGCGTCGATCTCGCGTCGGTCGCGCGCGGCTCGTTCAGCGAGACGCGCTACGAAGGTGTCGGGTTCGGCCTCGGCTTCTCCGTCACGATGGACCCCGTCCGCGCGCAGATCCCGTGCACGGCGGGTGAGTATGGCTGGGGCGGCATGGCCAGCACGGCTTTCTGGATCGATCCGACGGAAGAGCTGGTCGTCGTGTTCATGACGCAGCTCATCCCGTCGACCATCTACGGGTTCCGGACGCAGCTGAAGTCGCTGGTCTACGG
>CAYUAW010000314.1:0-2263 GCA_964442485.1 uncultured Polyangiaceae bacterium | reverse complement strand
ACCGCGGCGCCGCTCGCATCTTGCAGCAGCGATGTGAGCCGCGTCGCGAAGCGCGTCGGGTCCTCGACCGGGCTCCCCTCGGCGAGCAGCGCCTGCTCGAAGAGCAGCTCGATCCACTCGCCGAGCTTCTCCGAGGTGGGATCCTTCTCGTACATCCGCTCGAGGTTCTTCACGAGCGCATGCTCAGGGTTCACCTCCAGGATGCGCTTGGTCTTCGGCGAGTCCTTCCGCGTCGCGCGGAGCACGCGCTCGATGTACGGCTGGAGCCCTCCCTCCGGCACGACCAGGCACACCGGAGAATCCGTGAGCCGATGCGATACCCGCACCTCGCTCACGTGATCCTGCAGCTTGCGGCGGATGTGCTCGCTCAGATCCTTCAGCCCGGTGTCCGCCTCGGCGGCTTTCTTCTGCGCTTCCTCCGACTCCGTGAGCTTCAGATCGGCGCTGGTGGCGCTGACGAGCTTCGTCCCGTCGAAATCGTCCAGGCCCTCGACCGCGAACGAGTCGACGGCGTCCGTCATGAAGAGCACCTCGTAGCCGCGCTTGCGCAGCGCCTCGGTGTGGGGGCTCTTCTCCGCGAGCGCGCGCGACTCCGCGATCACGTAGTAGATGGCCTCCTGCCCCTCCACCATGCGCGACTTGTAGTCAGCCAGGGACGTGAGGCCCTCCCCGCGGCTGCTCTCGTAGCGGAACAGCGGCGCGAGGCGCGCCTTCTGCTCGGGCTCGAAGTGGAGCCCCTCCTTCAGGACGTTGCCGAACGCCTTCCAGAAGCCGTGGTACTTGGTGGTGTCCTTCGCAGTCTCGTCGAGGAGATCCAGCACCTGCTTGACGATCTGCTTGCGGATCACGCGCACGATCGTCGAATCCTGGAGGAGCTCGCGCGAGACGTTGAGCGGCAGATCCTCCGAATCGACGACGCCGCGCACGAACCTGAGCCAGCGCGGCAGGAGCTCCTCGCACTGCTCCATGATGAGGACGCGCTTCACGTAGAGTCGCAGGCCGTGCTGCACGTCGGGCGTGAAGAGATCGAAGGGCGCGCGCTTCGGGACGAACAGGAGCCCCGTGAAGAGCTGCGTCCCCTCCACCTGGAAGTGCTTGTGGGCGAGCGGCGGGTCGAAATCGTGCGTGAGGTGCTTGTAGAGCTCGGCGTACTGCTCCTCCGTCACCTCCGAGGGCCGGCGCTGCCACAGGGCCTTGCCCTGGTTTAGGACCTCGACCTTGTCTTCCTTGTTCTCCTCCCGCGTGACGAGCTCGACGGGGTAGTCGAGAAAATCCGAGTACCGTCGCACCAGGCTACGGAGGCGGAAGCCGTCGAGGAAGTCGGCGTCCTTCTTCAGGTGCAGGATGACGGACGTCCCCTGCGACGCGCGCTCCGCGGGCTCGATGGTGAAGGTCTCCGCGCCGTCCGACGACCAGCGGTGCGCCTGCTCCTCGCCCGCCGCCCGGCTCACCACCTCGACGCGGTCGGCGACGAGATAGCCGCTGTAGAAGCCGACGCCGAACTGCCCGATGAGGCTCACGTCGTTCTTCTTGCCCTCGGCGATCTTGTCGATGAAGGCGCGCGTTCCGGAGTGCGCGACCGTGCCGAGCTCCTTCGCCAGCGCCTCGGCGCTCATGCCGATGCCGTTGTCCGAGATGGTGAGCGTGCGCTCCTTCGGGTCGGGGATGAGCTGCACCACGAGGCGCTCGCCGGCCGGCAGGAGCCCGGGCTCGGTGACCGACCGGAAGCGCAGCTTGTCGAGCGCGTCCGAGGCGTTCGAGACCAGCTCGCGGAGGAACACCTCCGGATTGCTGTAAAGGGAGTGGATCACCAGGCTGAGGACCTTGGTCACCTCGGCCTGAAAGCTGTGCGTGGATTTGCCCGTGGCTTTCTCGTCTGTGCTCATGGCGGTAGCTCGCCCGCGCAGGATCGGCACGGGACGGAATCTGTCAAGGGAGGGATGGGCGCCCTTCAGAGCGTCAGTCCGACGCGGCGGCGGGCGGTCAGACAGTGCTCGCCCCCGGCCTCGAAATCACGGCAGCTCTTGGGTCGGTCCGCGTAGATGCTGCACGCGAAGGGGACGAAGCCGCGGTCGCCATCCGGGGGGCCTTCCCACTGTCCGCCGTCCAGCGCGGCGCAGCGATCGCCCCGCCGCTTCACCTCGAGGAAGGGGCCGCGCACCACGACGAGCTCGGGGTGCTTCCTGCGGACGGGATCCCGCGGCGACACCTCCACGCAGTCGTACGCGGCGCGGCAGCAAGCGCCGCACTCCTGGCAATCGAG
>CAYUAW010000313.1:5434-9084 GCA_964442485.1 uncultured Polyangiaceae bacterium | reverse complement strand
GCGGGGGGAGCAGTTCGCCGTAGGCGAAGCTGCGGGGGGCCAAGGCCCCCCTCCCTTTGTCAGTCAATTCGATTGGACGCGAGCACGTGCGCCGGGGGACGGTGCAGATCCCACACCAGGCCGACCACGGCGAGCAGCCGCAGCACGTAGTACGTCAGGTCGATTTCCCACCAGAAGAAGCCCTGATTGGTCGCGCGCTGATAGTAGTGGTGGTTATTGTGCCAGCCCTCGCCCATCGTGACGAGCGCGAGGATCAGGCTGTTGCGGCTGTTGTCGGTCGTCGTGTAGCGGCGGCTCCCGATCATGTGCGTCAGCGAGTTGATCGTGAAGGTGCCATGCCAGAGCAGCGTGGTGGACACGAGGAAGCCCCAGACGAACCCCCACCACGAGCCGAGCGCGAAGGTCAGGACTCCGAAGCCTACCGCGGGCAGGAAGTACCAGCGATTCAGGAAGCGGAGCTCCGGGAACTTCGCGAGGTCGTGCACGCGGTCCAGGTCGGTGCTCTGGTAATCGTCCGACAGGATCCATCCGACGTGGCTCCAGACGAAGCCGTCCAGCAGCACGGAGTGCACGTCGCCGGGCTGATCGGAGTTCTTGTGGTGCAGGCGGTGGTGCGACGCCCACCAGAGCACGCCCTTCTGGACGCTCGTCATCGCGAGCACGGCGAGCACGAACTGGAAGGCGCGGCTCGTGCGGAACGACCGGTGCGAGAAGTAGCGGTGGTATCCCCCTGTCACCCCGAACATGCGCAGGTAGTACAGGCCCACGGCCAGCCCAAACCCGGACCACGACCAGCCGAGCAGCACGACCCCGACGACCGCCGCGACATGCACGGCTACGAACGGCAGGGAGCGCACCCAGTCCGTGCGGGTGCGCTCGGCGGGTGCGGCGGCGGCAGGAGCGGATTCGGCGACGAGAGGGGGCGCGACCAGGATCTGTGTGCTCTGCACACCGGCAATGTACGGACGCGGATGTCAGGGACGTGTCACGACTCGATAAGACCTTCTCATCGGAGAAGCCCGCTTTCGTCAGGTAAAGCCGTTGAAATAGGGGATGCTGGCCGCAAGCTGCTTGATCTTCTCGCGGTTGCCGACGAGCTCCGCCGTCGAATCCCAGCGGCCCTCCATGAGCTGCGTCCGGGGGCCGTCCGCCATGGTGACGGGGTAGGATTTCTCGCCGGCCTTCACCGTCTTCGTCGCGAGATCGACGCGCACCGCGAGGGACGGCTCGGCCTCGATGGCGGCCTGCAGGGCACTCGCCGTCTTCTCGTCCACCGTCACGCAGGGCAAGCCGAGCGAGACGCAGTTGCCGAAGAAGATCTCGGCGAACGATTCGCCGACTATCGCGGCGATCCCTTTGCCCCACCGCACGAGGGCCTGCGGCGCGTGCTCACGGGAGGAGCCGCACCCGAAGTTCTTGTTCACCACGAGCACGCGCGCGTCGGCGTACTTCGCGTCGTCGAAGGGGTGCGTCTTTCCGGCGTCCTTCAGCTGGCCGCGGTCGTCCTCGAACGCGTGCTCGCCGAGGCCCTCGAAGACGACCGTCTTGAGGAACCGCGCAGGGATGATGCGGTCGGTGTCGATGTCGTTGCCGCGGACGGGGATGCCGCCGCCCGTGATCACGATGCGCTTCGGGTCTTGCATGGTAGTCCGTCCTTTCACGCCGCGCCGATGCCGAAGAGCTCGCGCGCGTCGGTCACCTCGCCGGCGATGGCGGCCGCGGCGACCATCGCCGGGCTCATCAGCAGCGTGCGACCGGTGGGCGAGCCCTGGCGTCCCTTGAAGTTCCGGTTCGACGATGACGCGCACACCTCGCGCCCCGCGAGCTTGTCGGGGTTCATCGCGAGGCACATCGAGCAGCCCGCCTCGCGGAACTCGAACCCCGCCTCGGTGAACACGCGATCGTAGCCCTTCTCGATCATCGCCCTGCGCACGGCCTGCGATCCCGGGACCACGAGCGCCCGGACGTGGGGCTTCACCTTCAGCCCCTTGCCGCGGATGAGGCCGAGCACCTCCTCGAAGTCCGAGAGCCGCCCGTTCGTGCAGCTGCCGATGAACGCGACGTCGATCTTCGTCCCGCGGATCTTCTGCCCGGGCTCGAGCGACATGTACGCGTACGCCTCCTCTGCCGCTCCGCGCTCATTCTCCGGGACGTCGTTCGCGCGCGGCACGCTGCCGTTCACGCCCACGGATTGACCCGGATTGATCCCCCACGTCACCACCGGCTCGATGTCCTCTCCCCGGATCTTCACGACGTCGTCGTAGGCGGCGTCGGGATCGCTCCTCACCGATTTCCAGTACGCGACGGCGCGCTCCCAGGCCTCGCCCTTCGGCGAGAGGGCTCGGCCCTTCAGGTACGCGTACGTCGTCTCATCGGGGTTCACGTAACCGCAGCGCGCGCCGCCCTCGATGCTCATGTTGCAGACGGTCATGCGCTCGTCCATCGACATGGCGTCCAGCACGTCGCCGCCGTACTCGTAAGCGTAGCCGACGCCGCCGTTGACGCCGAGCACGTTGATCACGTGCAGCGTGACGTCCTTCGCGTACACGCCGGGCGCGAGCTTGCCGCTCACCTCGATGCGCCGCACCTTCAGCTTGTCCATCGCGAGCGTCTGCGTCGCGAGTACGTCGCGCACCTGTGAAGTACCGATGCCGAACGCGATGGCGCCGAAGGCACCGTGCGTCGAGGTGTGCGAATCCCCGCAGCAGATGGTCATGCCCGGCTGCGTGAGCCCCATCTCCGGTCCCACGACGTGCACGATTCCCTGCTCGCCCTTCTCGGTCGAGAAGAAGCGGATGCCGTGCTTCTTCACGTTGCGCTCGAGCGCCGTCATCATCTCCTCCGCGAGCGAGTCGGAGAACGGGCGCAGCTGGCTCTTGGTCGGGATGATGTGGTCGACGGTGGCGAACGTGCGCTCGGGAAAGAGCACGGGAAGACCGAGATGCTCGAGCATGCTGAAGGCCTGCGGCGACGTCACCTCGTGGATGAGGTGAAGGCCCATCAGGAGCTGCAGCTGACCGGACGGCAGCCTGGCCACCGTGTGTGCGTCGAAGACTTTCTCGTAAAGTGTCTTGCCCATGGTCGCTCTATTCCTTCTTCGGAGCGGCGGAGGCGTAACGCGCGAGCCGCTCGATGAGCTGTGTGCCGAACTCCGTGAACGCACGCATCCCCGCGCCATCCATGCCGAGCCACACGTCGCGGATCGCCTCTTCACGGCTTTCGCGGAGCTGCTCGAGCGTGCGCTTGCCCTTCGCGGTGAGCGCGTAGTTGCGCTGGCGCGCATCGACCTTCGCGATGGTCGCGACGACGAGACCCTTGTCCCCGAGCTGCCGCAGGATCTTCGAGACGGCAGCCGGCGAGCTGTCCCTCCGGCGGGCAAACAGGCTCGGCATGAAGTGCTCGGTGGCGATCTCCTCGAGGACGCCCCACTGCTGGTCCGTCAAGGAGACGCTCTCGGCCAGCTGCTCGCGCCGCTCCTGATACAGGGCGGCGAGCCGCCCCAGGCACTCGATGGCGGCATGCGCGTCGGACACGCTGGCGGCATTTGCCTGAGTTACCGAATCGGGGCGCGCGCGCGCAGACGGCATGGGCAGATAGTTAACTCAGAGAAACTAATTCGCAATGATAATTTGTGCTTCAAAGGAAGAGTT
>CAYUAW010000313.1:1410-5334 GCA_964442485.1 uncultured Polyangiaceae bacterium | reverse complement strand
CCCAACTGGTCAAACCGCGAGCTTGCTTGCTCGAAGGCGCCGCCGCTACCATAGAGAGGCGTTCGCAAGCACGCGATCGTCGCGAACGCCACGTGGTCCGAGCCGGCTCATCGAGCATGCGGCAAACCCACGATTCGGCGGCAAATCTGCACCTTTTCGACCCACAGCGCTCTCGAGGCCATGCCACGCGGGGGCACGGGGCGCGCTAGGTTCACCGAGAACGTCATGGAGCGAATCCGGATCTTCGACACCACCCTGAGAGACGGCGAGCAGTCGCCCGGCTACGGCATGACGGCGAGCCAGAAGCTCGTGCTCGCCCGCCAGCTGGACAAGCTCGGTGTCGACGTGATCGAGGCAGGATTTCCCGCGGCCAGCGAGGAAGACCTCGAGGGCGTCCGCGCTATCTGCCGCGAGGTGCGACGCCCGACCATCGCCGCGCTCGCGCGCTGCGTGGACACGGATATCGAGGCGTGCGCGCGCGCGCTCGAGCCTGCCGAGCATGCTCGACTTCATATCTTCTTCGGCACGAGCCAGCTGCACCTCGACGCGAAGACGGGCCTGAACGAGGAACAGGCGCTGGACCTGATGGCGCGCTCGGCGCGCCTCGCGGTGAAGCTCTTCGGCGAGGTGGAGTTCAGCCCGGAGGACGCCACGCGCACGCGCGAAGAGTTCCTCCTTCGCACCGTGCAGGCGGTCGTGGACGAGGGCGTGAAGGTCGTCAACATCCCCGACACGGTCGGCTACACCGTGCCCGCCGAGTATCGAGCCCGCTTCGAACTCCTGCGCGCGAAGATCCGCGGCATCGACAAGGTGACGCTTTCGACACACTGCCACAACGATCTCGGGCTCGCGGTCGCAAACTCCATCGCCGCCATCGAGGGCGGCGCGCGCCAGGTCGAGTGCACCATCAACGGCATCGGGGAGCGCGCGGGCAACGCCTCGCTCGAGGAGCTCACCATGGCGCTCAAGGTACGCCGCGACGTGCTGCCCTACGAGACGGGCATCGTCACGGAGCGCATCTACGAGACGAGCCAGATCCTGTCCGCGCTCACCGGCTGCGGCGTCCAGCGCAACAAGGCCATCGTCGGCCGCAACGCGTTCGCACACGAATCCGGGGTGCACCAGCAGGGGATGCTGAAGGATCGGCGCACCTACGAGATCATGACGCCGGAGTCGGTCGGTGCTCCGCCGACGCAGATCGTCCTCGGCCGCCACTCGGGCAGGAAGGCGCTCGCGGCGCGCCTCGGCGAGCTCGGCTATCCGATGGCGGGTGCGTCGCTGAACCACGTCTACGACCGCTTCCTGAAGGCGTGCGAGAGCGGCCAGCCGCTCGACGACGACGCCCTCATCGCCCTCGCACTCGACGGACGCCCACAGGCCGCGCCCCCGTATCAGCTGAACCTGGTGCAGGCGATGACGGGCTCGGTGAAGCCCGCGTCGGCGACGGTTCAGCTCCAGCGCGACGGACGCACCTACGCCTCCGCGGCGCTCGGCAACGGCCCGGTGGAAGCGTCGTGCATCGCCATCGACCAGATCACCGGGCACCCCGGCCGCGTGGTGAATTTCGAGATCCGCGCCGTCGGCGAGGGCCGCGACGCGCTCGGCGAGGTCGCGCTGCGCGTCGCCATCGGGAACAAGGAATTCACCGGACGCGCCGTGAACTCGGACATCGTCGAGGCGAGCGTCATGGCGTACCTCTCGGCCATCAACAAGTACCTCGCGGTCACCGAGAAGGTCCTCCCGCCGCAATCCGTCGAGGTCACCGACAGAGCGCCGCAGCTCGTCCCGCGGCAAGAAGAAGGGCGCCCATGACTGGCACGGATACGGTACGCATCGTTTCTCTTCCTGGTGACGGGATCGGGCCGGAGGTCTGCCGCGAGGGCGTGCGCGTCCTCGGGCTCGCGTGCAAGCGAGCGAAGCGGAAGCTCGAGGTCGTCGAGATGCTGCTCGGCGGCTGCGCGCTCGACCTCGGCAAGCCGGCGTTGCCCGACGAGACGAGGCGCGCGCTCGAGGGCGCGGACGCCGTGCTGCTCGGCGCGGTCGGCTTGCCGAAGTACGACGGTGTGCCCGGCGACCGACGCCCGGAGAAGGGGCTCCTCGATCTCAGGAAGGCGCTCGGCGTCTACGCGAACCTGCGGCCAGTGCGCGCGTTCCCGGTGCTGGCCGGCGCGTCTCCGCTGAAGGAAGAGATCGTGCGCGGCACCGACATGGTCGTCGTGCGCGAGCTACTCGGGGACGTGTACTTCGGCGAACCGCGCGGCTTCGACCCCGAGGGCCAGCGCGCGTTCAACACGATGACGTACAGCGTCCCGGAGGTCGAGCGCGTCGCGAAGATCGCCTTCGAGATGGCGCGGGGCCGCAAGAAGCTCGTCACCTCCGTCGACAAGGCGAACGTCCTCGAGTCGTCACAGCTCTGGCGCCGCGTCGTGACGGAGATGGGCAAGCTTTACCCCGACGTGAAGCTCGAGCATCAGTACGTCGACTCCTGCGCGATGGACCTCATCAAGAAGCCCGCGCGCTTCGACGTGGTCGTCACCTCGAACCTCTTCGGCGACATCCTCACCGACGAGGCGTCGGTGCTCGCGGGTTCCATCGGGCTCCTGCCGAGCGCGAGCCTCGGCGATGGCCCGGGCCTGTACGAGCCGATTCACGGCTCGGCGCCGGACATCGCCGGCAAGGGGATCGCCAATCCGCTCGGCACCATCGCGTCGGTCGCCATGATGCTGCGCTCGTCGCTCGGCATGCCGGAAGAGGCAGCGCGGCTCGAGCGGGCGATCGAGAAGGTTCTGCTGGACGGTCACCGCACGCCGGATCTGGGCGGGAAGGTGACGACGAGTGAGATGGGAGACCAGGTATGTCGAGCATTCGAGTCATGAGCAACGCACCGAGTCCACGACAGCCGGACGCGCCGGAGAGCAGCCGCCGGGCGAACCGCGCGGTCGAGCCGGTAGGCGAGACAATGCGCGGCGCACGCATCCTGGTGGAGAGCCTCATCCAGGAGGGCGTCGACATCCTCTTCGGCTATCCCGGCGGCGCGATCCTTCACGTGTACGACGAGCTACACAAGCAAGCGTCGCGCATCTCGCACATCCTGGTGCGCCACGAGCAGGGCGCCGCGCACGCCGCGGAGGGCTACGCGCGCTCGACCGGCAAGGTCGGCGTCTGCATGGCGACCAGCGGCCCCGGCGCGACGAACCTGGTGACGGGCCTCACCAACGCGATGATGGACTCGACGCCCATCGTCGCCATCACCGGGCAGGTCGCGACGAAGTTCATCGGCAACGACGCCTTCCAGGAAGCGGACATCGTCGGCATCACGCGGCCGTGCACGAAGTACAACTACCTGGTCAAGGACGTGAAGGACCTCGCCGAGACGATCAAGGAGGCCTTCTACATTGCGCGCAGCGGCCGCCCGGGCCCGGTGCTGGTCGACATCCCGAAGGACATCACCGCGAACGAGTACCCCTTCATCTGGCCGGAGTCGATCGACATCCCGTCGTACAAGCCGACGGTGAAGGGCCACCCCCTGCAGGTGAAGAAGGCCGTCGACCTCATCACGAAGACGGAGAAGGTGGTCCTCTACATCGGCGGCGGCGTCGTCAACGCCGGCGCCGCGCCCGAGATCCTCGAGCTCGCCGAGCGGCTGAACCTGCCGGTGACGCCCACCCTGATGGCGCTCGGCGCGTTCCCTCCCGGGCATGCGCAGGCGCTCGGCATGCTGGGCATGCACGGCACGTACACCGCGAACATCTCGATGCACGAAGCCGAGCTCATCGTCAACATCGGCGCGCGCTTCGACGATCGAGTCACCGGGGTGGTCGAACACTTCGCGCGCAAGGCGCAAAAGATCCACGTCGACGTCGACCCCTCGAGCGTGAACAAGAGCGTGAAGGTGGACCTTCCCATCGTCGGCGACGCGAAGGT
>CAYUAW010000313.1:0-1310 GCA_964442485.1 uncultured Polyangiaceae bacterium | reverse complement strand
GCGATGGGTCACCCGGGCGAGACGGTGCTCTGCATCTCCGGCGACGGCTCGTTCCAGATGTGCATCCAGGAGCTCGCGACGTGCGTGCACGAGGGGCTCAACGTCAAAGTCATCATCCTGAACAACAACTTCCTCGGGATGGTGCGGCAGTGGCAGGAGCTCTTCTACTCGCGCCGCTACTCCGAGGTCGGGATGAAGTACTTCCCCGATTTCGTGAAGATTGCCGAAGCGTACGGAGCGACCGGGCTCCGCGCCGAGAAGCCCAGCGAGGTCCGTGCCGTGCTCGAGAAAGGCCTCTCGACTCCGGGCACCGTCGTCATGGACATCATCGTCAGCAAGGAAGCCAACGTGTACCCGATGATGCCCGCCGGCAAAGCACACTACGAGATCGTGGAGGAGCCGCTCGACGACGCGCCGGCGCCCGAACCCAGGGAGCTCGCGTGAGGCGGGCGGCACGAACATGAGCAACTCGAACCGTCACGTCCTCAGCATCCTGGTCGAAGATCGCTTCGGTGAGCTCGCGCGCATCGTCGGGCTCTTCGCCGGCCGCGGCTTCAACATCGACGCACTCGCGGCGAATCGCACGCTCGAGCCGGAGATGTCACGCGTGGTGCTCGTCACCCGCGGCGACGACACCGTCATCGAGCAGATCATCAAGCAGGTGAACAAGCTCCTCCGCGTGCGCAAGGTCAACGACATGGCCACCACGCCCCACGTCGAGCGCGAGCTCTGCGTCGTGAACGTCCGCGCCGCGGGCCCCAAGGGCGAAGAAGAGCTCGAGCGCGTGCTCCGCCTCACCGGCGCACACGTGCTGTCCCACTACTCGAACGGCTTCACGGTGGAGCTCGCCGCGACGCCCGACCAGATCGACAGCTTCCTCGAGCGCCTCCGCCCCCTCGGCATCCGCGACATGGTGCGCTCCGCGCCCATCGCGCTCGCCAAGCCGGCCGTCGAGAGCGACACGGCCGCCGACAGCAACGGCCCGCTCAGCGCGACGGGGTGAGCGGAGCGGCTCGGGTGCGCGCGCGGTACACGCGCGAGCGGGGTCGCTGCGTCAGCCAATCATGCTACACTCTCGAGCAAGAAAAAGACCCGACGGGCTGGAGCGACGGCGACCTTCAGCGTGTCGGTGGACCCGGCGACGAAGCGGAGGCTCAAGTCGCTTGCCAGGGGCCGACACGGGGGCAACGTGTCCGCTCTCATCACCGAACTCGCCCTCGAAGGGGAAAAGCGGGAGGCATTCGAGCGCGCCTGGCAGTGGTATGGCGGCCCTGAGCCAACGCAGCGTGAGAGCACTGCCATCCGTGCAG
>CAYUAW010000312.1:6548-9090 GCA_964442485.1 uncultured Polyangiaceae bacterium | reverse complement strand
GAACCTGCGACTTCGACCGTGTGAAGGTCGCACTCTACCGCTGAGTTATGCGCCCTGGAACGTGGGAGGGAGCTTTTACCGCGACGTTCCTTCTTCCGCAATCGGCTCGGGTGATATATCAGCGGGCCCAGGTGGAACCCGAGAGCCAAGCCCGCCGCCGCGACCGTATCCGGGGCCTCCTCATCGTGGGGTGCGCCTTCCTGGCTGCGCTCTGCATCTCCTGGTGGGCCCGTAGCATCGCTTCGCCGGCGGCCGGGGAGCCGCCAGGTCCGCCGACCACCGACGGGGTCGTCGGGTATCCGCACAAGGTCGATCTCGTCGCCACGGTGGAAGCGGCCCGTGTGGCGACGAAGCGCGCCGATCTGCGCGGTATCTCTGCCTACGGCGTGACCAGCGACGGGACCGTCGACGTCAGCGTCCAGAGCCGGATGATCGGCTACGTTTTTGCAAGTGCGCGGGGTGAGGGGCCGCAGCCGCCGCACCCGCCGGGGACGCTGCCGAAGCGGTCGCTCTGCGGCAAGCAGAACGTGCGCGTGAACGGCACGGGGATCTTCGCCGATCCCGACCAGCCGGGGCTGCCGTGCACGCAGACCATCGAGGCGCTCCCCAATCCGCGCTGCGGCCCGAAGGAGCTCTGGCAGGCTGCGATCAAGCGCGGCTGGCCCGCCGATCAGCTCGCGACCGTCGCTTACTTTCGCTCGGTGACGGGCCCCGCGTGGCGCTTCGAGCTACCCGCGCTGCACCGTTCGCTGGTGCTCTACGGCGACTGCGAGCGGGAGCTCACGGGCAACGAAGCCGTCGACGCGGCGCCCTGAGGGATCCCCGCGACGCGGCGCACTTCGCGCCACAGGCTGGCGTGAGTCGCCGGGTCGCTCGCGGCGAAGCCGGTGACGCGGGCCGCGAAGTCCTTGCCGACGCGCGCGAGCGCGGGCTTTCGCGCGGACACCGCGAGCTTGTCGAGCTTCGTCGCGACGAGCAGCGCCTCCACCGGTCGACGCGACACGCGCGACGGCGCCGCGATGAGCTCGAGCAGGTCGCGGTCGTCTTCTTCGACCCCGCGGCGCACGTCCACGAGCACGACCACCGCGGTGAGTGTGGGCCGGCCGCGCAGGTAGTCCTCGACCAGCTCCGCCCACGCGGAGCGCTCCGTCTTGGAACGCTTGGCATAGCCGTACCCCGGTAGATCGACCAGCGTGATGACGGCGCCGTCGGTCGCCTTCGCCTCGAAGACCACGAGCTCGCGCGTGCACCCCGGCGTCGAGCTCGTGCGCGCGAGGCCCTTACGTTCGAGGAGCGCGTTTAGCAGCGTGCTCTTGCCGACGTTCGAGCGCCCCGCGAACGCCACCTCCACCCCGGTCGGCGGCGGAAGCAGCCGCGCCGCGGGCGCGCTCGCGACGAAGCGCGCCTCTACGATGCGTTGACCGCCGCTGACAGGTTGCGTCATGGGGGCTCCTTATAGCGCCTGGGGCGCCCTCTCGCCGCGGTCGCGATTGCAATCCGTGGCCCGAGCGGTCAATGTTCCGGCCGCCGAGCCGCTCCGGGGCTCAGTCGAATCGATCGTTTCGCAGGGCCCGCGCGCCCGCTGTCAGCCGGCGATTCAGAGGTTATTTCAGATGCTTAGATATCTAGCCCCCGTCGTGACGACCGTTCTGTTCGCCCTGACGGCCCTGACCGGCTGCGGTAGCGATTCGGGAAACAGCGGCTCCGCTGGCCCGCAGGGGACCGGCGGTGAGGGCGGGGCCGGCGGTTCCGGTGCCGGTGCGGCGGGCGCGGGCAGCGGCAAGACGCCGACCTTGCCCGCGGCGCCCGCGAGCTGCCCGGAGTTTCACACCGGGATGACGACGATCAACTCGAGCGGCGTCGATCGCTCGATCCAGATCTACATCGACGACGCTGCCGCATCCGCGAAGGATGGCCCGATCGTCTTCTATTTCTACGGCACCGCGGGCTCGCCGCCGGAGTCGTTGCGTGCGCTCACGGACGCCGGCGTGAAGCAGCTGACGGACGCCGGCGGCGTGCTCATCGCGCCGGTGCACAACAACATGGGCATCTTCCCGTGGATCAACGACCCGGACGTCAACACCGACTACAAGCTGATGGACGACGTCATCGGGTGCGCCCAGGCGAAGGTCGGCATCGATCCGCGGCACATCCACGTGCTCGGTTTCAGCGCCGGCGCCCTCTTCGCGGCGGATGCGAGCTTTGCGCGTTCGACGTACCTCGCGAGCGTCGCGACGTTCTCGGGCGGCGGAACGGGCATGTTCGCCGACCCGTCGAACCTCTTCCCGGCGATGATCCTGTACGGCGGCGCGAACGACATGCTCGTCCTCGACTTCCAGACGGCGAGCAAGCAGTACTTCGATCAGCTCACCATGGCAGGGCATTTCGCCTTCGAGTGCAACCACGGCGGAGGGCACTCGCTCCCACCCCTGGCGGGTGCGAGCGTCGTGCAGTTCTTCTTCGATCATCCGTACGGCACCGATCCGTCGCCGTACAAGAACGGCCTGCCGTCGACCTTCCCGTCGTACTGCACGCTGACGCC
>CAYUAW010000312.1:0-6448 GCA_964442485.1 uncultured Polyangiaceae bacterium | reverse complement strand
ACCGATCTCGCCGAAGCGCCGGCTGTCGAGGTGCCGGCCGAGCCGTACCCACAGGAGCACCAGCTGCACTGCCGACGAGCCTGTCACTGCCATCCCGATACCGACGTGTCCGAAGCGGCCCCGCAAGAGCAGCGCGAAGAAGACGAAGGCGCAAAAGTCGAAGAACGACACCACGACGGGCGTCCGCGTATCGCCGCAGGCAAAGAACACCGCGACGAGCTGCCGCACGATGGCCACCATCCAGACGCCCGCGGCCTGCGCGACCAGGGCCCGCGCCGTCTCGTGCGCCGCGTGCGCGTCGAACTCACCGCGCTGGAAGATCATCGCCACGAGCGGCTCGGACAGCGTCGTCAGGAGCGCCGTCGCCGCGATGCCGACGAAGAGCGTGAGCCGGACCCCGAACGCGTAGGTGGACTCCAGACCTTCGCGATCTCGCCGTGCCGCGAGCAGGGCGAGGCTCGGGAGCGCGGCGGTCTGGATGGCCATCACGAAGATGCCCTGCGGAAAGTCGCAGAGCCGGAGGGCGAACGCGAAGTACGTCTGCGCGCCGAGACCTAGACCGGAGAGAAAGCGCCGCGCGAGGAGCACGTCGATGAAGTAGATGCCGAGCCCGAACAGGGTGGGCACCATTCGCTTCAGGGCCTCCTGCACACCGGGGTGCGACAGGTCGAGCCGCGGCCGCGTCAGGTACCCTGTGCTCTTCAGGCTGGGCCACTGCGCGACGACCTGCAGCGCGCCGCCGACGAGCGCGCCGAGCGCCATCGCGAGCACCGGTGCGTAGCCCTGCGACGCGACCCAGCCGGGCAACAGCAGTGCGAACGCGATGCACGAGACGTTGAGCAACGCCGGCGCGAAGGCCGTCACGGCGAAGCGCTTCGAGGAGTTCAGCGCAGCCGCCCCGAGCGCGGCGGTCCCCATGAAGAAGATGTAGGGGAACACCCAGCGCGTCAGGAGAGTCGTGAGCTCGAGCTGGCCCGGCACCCGGACGGCCTCGCCCGCGAAGAGATCCACCAAGAAAGGAGCGAACACGACGCCCAGCACGCTCACCGCGCCGAGGACGGCGAGCGACAGACCACGCGCTGCCTCGAAGAAGCGCACGGCGGCGGCCTCGCCCTGCTCCTCGCGGGTCTTCGTGAGCACGGGGAGCACCGCGGTCTGCACCGCTCCCTCGGCGAGCAGCTGCCGGAACGTGTTCGGAATCGTGAAGGCGACGGTGAAGGCGTCCGTCGCCGCACGGCTGAACATTCCCGCGAGCACGACCTCGCGTCCGAGCCCGAGGATGCGGCTGAACAGCGTCCCCGCCGCCACGATGCCGGCCCGTGACGTGAGATCGCGGCGCTCGGAGGCGCGTGCCGCCGCGACGTCGGCGCGGACCTCGGTCACACCACCCCGACGTGGGCCCGCAGCGCCCGCTCGACGAGATCGAGGGTCACGTCGACGTCCTCTGGCAGCAGCGCGAGCGCAGCGACGCGCGCGCGCGCGGCTCCGCCGAGCCGGAGGTGCGCGCCGCCACACGCGCGGCAGACGAGCCCGCCGCGCTCCGCATCGACCATGGCCGTGCGCCCCGGTTCGCATTCACGCCCGCAGCGCACGCAGCGGGTCAGCTCGAGCCCCCAGCCGAACGCCGCGAGCAGTCGCAGCCCTTCCTCCGCGAGCACGAGGCGCGCGTTCGTCGGTGCCGCCGCGTCGAGGCGATCCATGAGCTCTTCCACGACGCGAAACACCGTTGGCTCGTCGTGACGCGGCGGTGCGGCAGTCCGCACCCACGACAGCGCGCGCCCAGCCGCGTCCATTCGTGACAGCTCGCTCGTCAGGTTCGGTCGCATCGTCGCGATCGTTGCTTCGCGCAGGGCGAAGAGCTCGCCGCCTCCGGGCTCCTCGACGTCGACGAGGAGCGTGTGGAACGGCTCGAGCGCGCCGCCGAAGCGCTTCTGGCTGCGGCGCGCGCCACGACCGAGCGCCGGGATCCGTCCGAGCGACTCCGTGAAGAGCGCAAGCACGAGATCGCTCTCGCCGTGCTCGGTGCGACGAAGCAGGAACGCGCGGGTCCGGTGCGAGGGCCGCGACGCTCGCGTCCGGCTCACGCGACGCGCGTCGGGGCCGACAGGGGCGCGGGCGCCGACGACAGCTCCTGCGGCATGTCGTGGCCGCGCGGCTTCAGCACGATGCTGAGGGCCAGCGTGAACAGGATGAGCAGCAGCACGAACGCGATCGCCACGCCGAACCGACGGCTGCGCGCGGGCTTGGCCGGCGCGGTGATCGGCAGGGGCGTCACCCACGCCACGCGACGGCTGGCCGTGTAGCGCGCGAGCACGTCCTCCGGTGCGAGACCGACGGCTCGCGCGTAGGACTTCAGGAAGCCGCGGACGAACACCTCGCCCGGCAGCTCGTCGAACTGATCGGCCTCGATGCGCGTCACGCTGTCCATCGGCACGCGCGTCGACCGAGCGATCTCTTCGACGCTCATGTGTCGCTCTTCCCGGCGACGACGCAAGAACTGCCCGACGGGTTCCATCCCTTACTTCATCTTCCCTAGTAACGCGGTGCATTCTCTTCCAGCGGCCGTGCGCTTATCAAGCTGAACACAACGCTCGAGGTCGCTTCGTGCATCGTCGGAACGCCCGAGTCGCATCATCGCCCGCGCTCGGCCATCGTACGCGTCCTGAAGCCCTTTGCAGCTGGGCTGATCGGTTTCAACCGCGCGCGTATATGCCTCGACCGCGGCGGCAGGCGATTGCTTGCGTTCGTAGGCCAGCCCGAGCCGGTAGTTGCCCACGCAGAAGTCCGGCTGCGCCGCCACGCTCCTTCGAAGGGCCTCGATGGCGTGGTCGAGGTCGCCCTTCTCGAGGTACGCCCAGCCCAGGTTTCCCCAGGCATTCTCGGGGGTTTGGTAGAGGATGTCCTCGGCCAAGGGGCGCAGGACGGCGATGGCGTCGTCGTACTTCTTCTCGTGCACGAGGACGACGCCGAGCGTGTTCTTCGCCTCGCGGAAGTCCGGCTTCACGTCGACGGCCTTCTTCGCGTACTTCTCGGCGTCCTTCAGCCGGCACTCGTCGACGCTACGCCTGCAGAAATCGAGGTACAGCAGCGCGACGAGGTGCGCCGCCTCGGCGTTCTCGTCGTTGAGCTCCACGGCCTTCAGCGCGTGGCCGAGCGCGAGCCGCGGCTCGTTGCGGCGCAGCCAGAGGTCCGTCGCGATGTCGTGCTCGGCGACGCTCTGACGCTCGGGGTCCTGAGCAGGCATTCCGGTGTTCGCGCCGCTCGGCTTGCACCCGCTCGCCAGCACCCACATGAGCGCCACGAGCGGCCTCCGCCACATGGACGCGCGCACTAATCCTGCCTCCGCACGCGACTGGCCTCGCTTCCGCCTGCGATCTCTTCCTTCATCTCGAGCAGCCGGCGAAGCTCGCTCAGGCCGTCCAGATCGTGGATCTGGATCTGCTCGCTCTCGATCACGAGGTGCCCGCTGGCCCGCAGCTGCTGCACGTTGCGCTTGACGGTCTCCACGTCCAGACCGACCCGCGCCGACAGCTCCAGGGGCGACACGGAGAGCACGACGCTATCGGTGGCGTCCGGACGCGCTCGCGCGGCCTCGTGACCGAGCTGGAGCAGTGCCGCGGCGATTTTCACCTGAGAATCCCGCAGCATCAGCAGCTCGATCTGATCGTCGGCGTCGCGCAGCCGGCGGACCAGCTGCTGCAGGACGCGGAGGCCGAGCGTGGGATTCGCGGTCAGCACTTCCTCGAAGGTCTGGAGATCGAGGGCGAGCGCCGCCGAATCGACCAGAGCGACGGCCGTGGAGGACCTGGAAGTTCCTGAAACTAATGCGTATTCCCCGAACAGATCCCCGGGGCGGATCACCCGGAGGCTGCGCTCCCGGGACCCGGCGCGCTTGATGAGGCGAACCCGACCGTCCTGGAGCAGGTAGGCCTCCGTGGATGGGGAGCCGGCCTCGAAGATCACGTCGCCCGCCTTGAATCGACGCAGATAGGCCGACAGGAGGCGAGGCGGCTCGTCGGGCCCGGCGTCGGTGCTCATGTCGGTTTGCCCGAAGATAGCGGAGATTGCGGGAGTTTGGGGCGGATTGCGTCGGCGGGACGGATGTATTGAGCCTCCGCCAGCGCGGTCTCCGGACCGAGGGCGGAGCCTGCAAGCGCGACTCCGGCGGCGTGGGGGAGGTCGGTGAGCTCGGACCGCAGCACCGGGGCTTCCGGCAGCACCAGCGCAGCCATCTCGCCGATCACGACGCGGGGCTCGGGCGCGCTGGCGAGCCAGCCCGTCAGGTTCTCCCGTCGGACCGCGGTCGGCGCCCGGCGCTCGGCGCCATCAGCGTCGTACTCCGCGCAGAATACGTCGTTGCGCCGCGCATCGACGACGGCGCAGCGGGCCCCGGCGATGCTCTCCGGGACTGCCTGCGCCATCGCGCGAAGCGAGCTCACGCCGAGGACCGGCCGACCGAGCCCGAGCGCGATGCCCTGCGCGAGCGCGATGCCGACGCGGATCCCGGTGAAAGAGCCGGGACCGGTGCCGACTGCGACGCGATCGAGCGTCGTCTTTGCCCAGCCCGCGTCGGACAGGACGTGGTCGACCAGGCCGAGCATGTAGGGGGCGTGCCCTCCGGGCGCCTCCGTCCCGGCGACGCTGATGACGCGCCCGTCCTCCACCAGCGCGACCGTGCCGCGCCGCGACGACGTTTCGATCCCGAGCACGCGCACGGGCCGCTCGTACCACGGAATGCCCGCGAAGCGCGGCAATCGAGAAAAGTCCATGGCGGTGACCGGAGTTCGAGCAAAAGCCAGCCCGGTTCGGCTTTCACCCACGTGGGAGCCGAACCGGGCGACAGTCCACCCGAGGGGAACCGCCATAGTCGCCCAATGGCCCGGGTTAGCCTACTCTGACGAATCGTGACTCAGACCGTACCCCGCTTCGACTTTCGCATCGCCTTCAGGGTGGCGGAAGACATCGGCCGGAGTCGCGACACGAACGAGGACGCGCACCTCATCGAGCCCTCTCTCGCGCTGTTCGCGGTGGCCGACGGAATGGGAGGACACCCGGCGGGCGAGGTGGCGTCGAAGCTTGCGGTGGAAGAGGTCCGCAAGTCGATCGGCTCGCAGCGCACGCAGGCGACGATGGAGCACTACGTGCGCGATCCCAACGTCGAATCGCGGCGGCAGGTGCTCGCGCGGCTGCGGCGCGCGGTCGAGCACGCCAACGAGCGCGTGCGCGAGGAGGGGCGTCTCGACCCGGCGCGCACGGGCATGGGCACCACGCTGGACGTCGTGTGGCTCGCACGCGATCACGCCTTCGTCGCTCACACCGGCGACGGGCGCGTCTACCTGGCGCGCCCGAGCGCCGTGCTGCAGCTCACGCAGGACCACGTCGAGGCGGAGCGGCTGAAGGCGACGGGGGTGCTCAGCCATCACAACCGCGCCCGACAGAGCCGGCTCCTGAACGCCGTTGGACTCGCCGACCACGTCGACGTGGACACGCTCTTCGTCGATCTCGGCAAGAACGATCGCCTCCTCATCTGCAGCGACGGCGTGCACGGGCAGATCGACAGCGAGGCCGAGCTCGCGGAGCTCCTGCGCACCGGCAACGCCGACGCTGCCTCGCGCGCGCTCGTCGCCAGGGCCGCGCAGCGCGGCCGAGACAACGCCACGGCGCTGGTGATCGAGGTCGCCGATCGGTTCGTGAAGCGGAGCGACGACGATCGCGGCTTCCGCTCGCGGGACGTCGAGCGAGCACAGCTCGCGCCCATCTTCGCCGAGCTGCCGCTGCCTTCGGTGATGTCGGCGCTCGCCGCCGCCGTCGAGATCGAGTTCGAGGCGGGGGCGCTGGTGCCGCAGGTCGTCGCGAGCGATCTGGTCGCGTACATCGTGCTCGACGGCCTGGTGCGCTGCGAAGGCGAGCGCGTCGTGACGGTCGGCGCGCTCCTCTTTCCCGAGTCGCTCGTCAGCGTCCCCGTGAGCGGCGAGCTCCCCATCGCCGCGGAACGCTCGCGGCTCCTCAGGCTCCGCGCCGACGACTTCACGGAGGTGTGCCGTGCTGATCGTCAGCTCTCCTGCGAGCTCTACCGTCGCCTCGCGACCCACCTCGCCCGCGCGCGCCAGCGCGGCGTCCCGCGAAAGCCGAAGGAAAGTACGCCTCCTCCGAAGTAGCACGCGCCAGCAAGCGGCTCCATCGGCCCATGTACGCTTCGTAGGCGTCGCCGACTGCCCGTCCATCGGCGGAGTGCTCGGTCATCCGCCGGATACCCTGTCGTCGCTCGCGACCGCCTGCAAGCGGCGGCCTTGCTGGGCTGGGGGAGCGCGCGGCCTTACTCGACGATCTCCAGGATATAGCCGTCGAGGTCCTTGGCGACGACGAGGAGGCGGTTGTCGTAGGCCGCGCTGCGTTCGGCGGGCTTCACGACGGTGCCGCCGGCTGCGACGACCTTGTCCGCCATGGC
>CAYUAW010000311.1:7134-9096 GCA_964442485.1 uncultured Polyangiaceae bacterium | reverse complement strand
ACTGTCAGCCAACGGATTAAGAGTCCGCTGCTCTACCAATTGAGCTATTGGCCCGTGACCCGTGCGGATTTCCGCTCGGGTCGGAGGCCGCTCATACCATCGTGGTCAGCGCCGTCAAGCGTTGCGTGGGGCAGCGGGCGGGGCGCGGCGGGGGCGGAGGGAAAGCGTGGGGCGGGGACGGGATTTCGGACAAATCGGTTGATTTTGGGTGGGCGCGCGCTCAAGAAGCAGCGAGGCTCTCGAGAAGCGTGGAAGCGGATCCGTTCATAACGATCGTGGTGCCCTTTCTCGACGAGGAGGGCAGCCTCGAAGAGCTCCACGCGCGCCTGACCTCGGTTCTGACGGGCATCGGGCAGTCGTACGAGATCCTGTTCGTGGACGATGGCAGCCGCGACCGCGGCCCGGACATCGTCGACGCGCTCGTGGCGCGGGATCCGCACGTGGGCGTGGTGCACTTCCGGCGCAATTTCGGGAAAGCGGCGGCCCTGGACGCGGGGTTCCGGCGTGCTCGCGGCCGCATCGTGTTCACCATGGACGCGGATCTGCAGGACGACCCGATGGAGATCCCGAGCTTCCTCGCGAAGCTCTCCGAGGGGTATGACCTGGTCAGCGGCTGGAAGAAGAAGCGCCACGACCCGATGGGCAAGACGCTGCCGTCGAAGTTCTTCAACTTCGTCGTGAGCCGGTCGAGTGGGCTCAAGCTGAACGACTTCAACTGCGGCTTCAAGGCGTACCGCGCGGACGCGGTGCGCGGCCTCGACCTGTACGGCGAGCTGCATCGCTACGTGCCGGTGCTCGTGCACTGGCGCGGGTTCCGCGTGACGGAGATCCCGGTGCTGCACCACCCGCGCACCACCGGCGCCTCGAAGTACGGCATCGAGCGCATGGCGAAGGGGTTCTTCGACCTGCTCACCGTGCTGCTCATCACTCGCTACCGCGCTCGCCCGCTGCACCTGTTCGGGGGCGTCGGGCTCGCGTTCGCGATGGTCGGCTTCGGGTTCCTCGCGTACCTGAGCACGATCTGGTTCATGGGCCACAACATCGGGACCCGGCCGCTCTTGCTCCTCGGAGTGCTGCTCGTGCTGGTCGGTGTGCAGCTCACGAGCACCGGCCTCCTCGGCGAGATGATCAGTAGCACACAGGTCGGGCAGAAGGCTCACTACGAGGTGCGCGCGGAGCGCCTCGCGGAGAGCCCTTCGGCGCCCGCGGCTCTGCCGATGGAGAAGCCGCGGCTGCCCGTGATGTCGGCATAGGCGCTGGCGGCGTCCCTCAGCGACGCCCGAACCGCTGGAGCATGCGCCGCGCCTCTCCGACGGCCGCGCGCGCGCTGACGTGCGTCCACACGCCCACCAGACGGCGCGCGACGAGGAGCGTCACGAGCTGCTGCACGACGATGACGGAGCTCACCGCCGCTGCGACGCCGACGGCTCCCCACAGCTTCACCGCGACGAGACAGGCCGCGATCGCGAGGAGGCCCATGCTCCCGGAGATCCACATGGCCGCGACGCCGTGGCCCGTCATGAGCAGCGCGAAGAGCGAGGAGCCGGTCAGGATGTTCGCCGTCTGTCCGATGCAGAGAAGCGAGAGGACCGTCGCGCCGCCTTCGTAGGCGGGGCCGAACACGACGCGCAGGAGCGGGCCACCCCCGAGGACGAACCCGAGGACGATCGCCATGGCGGGGAGACCGACGACGAACGCCGTGCCGCGCAGGGTCCGCTCCATGAGCGGCCTGTCGTTCCTGGCGGCGAGCTCACCGATGAGCGGGGGCAGGACCTGGTTCGCGATGAGGAAGGAGACGCCGATCAGCGTGACGAGCTTCGCCGGCGTCACGTAGAGCGCGAGCTCGCGCTCGCTCAGGGTGCCCCCGACGACCCAGACGTCGACGTTCGACAGCACGAAGGTCATCGCGTTGCTGACCAGCACCGGCAGCGAGCGGCGGAGCACGTCGCCGTAGCCGTAGCC
>CAYUAW010000311.1:0-7034 GCA_964442485.1 uncultured Polyangiaceae bacterium | reverse complement strand
GCGACCATCGCCGTCGCGAGGACGACGGTCTGGCCGAGCTGGTAGATCCCCACGCTCCCGACGTCGAGCAAGCGCGTGACCATCGCCATGGTCACGAAGTTCAAGCCCAGGGCGGCCCCCTTCCCCACGAGCGCCCAGGCGCCGCCGCCGATGAGCCGGCGCCGCAGGCTCGCACCGCTCGGACCCGCTTCGACGGACGCCATGCGGCTCCCGCTCAGCTCGAAAGGACGCTGTCGACCGCGGCGAGCAGCCGGTCGCGGCGCACGTCGCGCGAGAAGAGCGCCGCGCGGTCCACTGCACGACGGTTCGGGAACGGCCCCGCGAGCGCCCGCTCGAGGGCGCGTGCCGCGACGAGCGGGTCGTCGCCCTGCACGATCTCGCCGGTGTCGCCGACCACCTCCGCGAGCGCGGCCTGGTCGCTCACCACCGGTGTGCAGCCGCACCACATCGCCTCGGCCACGGCCACGCCGAAGGATTCGTAGCGGGAGAGCTGCGCGTAGACGCTCGACTCGGCGAAGAGCTCGACGAGGCGCTCGTGGGAGAGCATGCCCTGGAACTCGACGTTCGGCGGCGCGACGGCGCGGTACCGGTCGATGGTGCGGTCCTTCGAGGGACCCGCGATCACGAAGCGCACATCGGGCAGGTGCCGCGCGGCCTCGATGAGCGTGTCGTGGCCCTTCAGCTGCGAATAGAGCGACTCGACCGCCCCCGCGGTCACGACCTGCCGGCGGCGCGGGCCTTCGACGTTCACGGCCGGGAGATCGACGGCGTTCTCCACGCGGACATGACGGCGCGGGTGCGCGAAGCGGAGCAGCTCGCCCTCGTTGAAGCGCGAGACGGGGAGCACCAGATCCGCGTGCTCGAGGGCGTAGCGGGCGAAGTGCTTCTGCAACGGGCGGTGCGCCATCCCGTGCCTGAGCGGCGCGTAGTCCGCGACGTCGTAGCCGCCTGCCACGATGATCGACTTCTTGCCGAACCGCGACGCGGCGAGCACCGCGACGGCGGCCATGGGGCTCGCGAACCAGGCGAAGACGAAATCGTGCGTCCGGATGGCGTCGACGAGACGGGCGACGTTCGCGGGCGAGTAGCGGTAGTTGAAGGTCGTGACGTCGTAGCGCTCGGACAGGATGGCGCGATCGACTTCCTTGTAGTGGTGATAGCTCGCCTTGCAGAGATAGAGCGCGCGCGGGCGCGGGCGGTGCGGCCGCTCCGCCGGCGGGGAGGCGTCGCGGGCGGACGCGATCACGGTCCGGGTCTCGGCTTCGGCCGCGCGGCGCGGGGCGGCTTCTTGCGATCCATCGGGTTCGGCCGGCTGAGCACCCACGTCGTGCCGATCCGGTTCCTGTTCGGCGCGTCCTCCAGCCAGTTGTGCCAGACGGAGAACTGGAACGGCGAGGTCAGGCCGTCCTGGACGTTGAAGGCGCTCACCGCGAAGGCGAGAACTACCAGGCTCCACTTCAGGCGCCCGATGGCGGCCCGATCCAGCCACAGGCCGAACATGACGAGGAGCCAGGGCATCACCGGCACGAGCCAGCGCATGCCGACGCACCAGCCGCCGTAGTTGTGCGTGCGGAAGATGTAGAACGCCGTGACGACCGTGACGCAGATGGTGAACACGACGGTCTCGGCGACGTACTTCTCGCGCTTCCACAGGCGCCGCCCGATCTCGAAGAGCGAGAAGCCGAAGAGCGGCGTCATGCTGAAGAGGCCGTGGTGGCCGATCAGCACGTTGAAGGCGTAGGTCGTCTTCGGCTCGAACAGCGCGTCGATGCCCGACCGACGCCCCCCGAAGTAGCTCCCCTTGTAGCTCATCATGCCGGCGTCGGCGTACGCGGGGATGAAGCTGCCCGTCGCCGCGTGCGCGAGGAGCGGTTGGCTGATGAGCCCGGGCAGCACCGCAGGCACGAACAGGAGCAGAGTGCGCTTCCAGCTCTTCGTGAGCAGGTAGATGCCGCTCAGGCCAGTGAGCGCGAGCGACGACAGATCGATGGCGGGCAGGACGCCGAGCGCGGCGCCGGCGAGCACCCAGTCGAGCTTGCCGCCGAGATCGTGCTTCGCCTTGAACGCGTGATAGAAGCCGGCGACGGCGAACGCAGCGCCGACGGAGTGGTTGTTGATCGCCGTCGCGTACGCGACGCCGAGATACGCAAAGCTCGCCGCGGCGACGGTGACGAGGATCGCGAGCTGCCGCACCAGGAGCAGCTTGCACAGCTTGTAGAAGTAAATGAGGAACACCAGGTGGCCGAGCCACCCCGTGAAGACGCCCACCGTCCAGACGACGATGCTCTCGTTGTCGGTGATGTTCCAGCCGGTGACGCGCTTCAGGAGCCAGTAGACGCCCGCACCGTACGTCGGCAAGAGCGGCGGCTTCGACGAAACGAAGTGCCCGCGCGCCTTCACCTTGTCCGGCGTGAAGAGGTAGCGGCTCGCGTCGATGTTGAACGTGCCGTAGTCGACGAGCGACTCGATGGTCGCGTAGCGGCTGCCCGTGTTGGCGTTCTCCCGCGACGAGAGCTGCATGTGCCAGACGACCATCACCAGGCTCGTGACGATCATCAGGCTCGCGACGAGGCGCGTCGTGACCACGGCGCTCTCCGGAGCGAGGCGCTCGCCCGCCGAGGCCATGGTGATGGGCGGAGGCGCGGGGACGATGGGCGGAGCCGCAGGGACGCCGCCCGGCGTCACGGGACCCGGCAAGGACGGGCGCGTGATCGGCGCCTCGTCGAGCTCCTCCAGGGGCACCTCGAGCGGAATCGCCGGAACAGCGGCGAGCGGCTCGGGGGCGACCACCGTCGGCGCTGCGGCGTCGACGGCGGCTTCGTCGCGTGTGGTCGCAGGCGGTGTGGCGAAGGGCGCCGTGACGGGCACAGGGTCGAAGGAGACACTCGGCCCTTCCGACACCCTTGGCGCTTCCAGGGCGGCGCGCGTGTTCGACGGCGCGCTGTCGAAGTCGAGAGGAACGACGGGCCCGGTCGTCTCCTCCGTCGAGAGAGGATTCACGATCAGGCGCGCCGCCCGTCCGAGCGCTTCCAGGGCGAGCGGCTCGGACATCTGCGTCGCGCGCGGCGCAACGAGCGCCTCGAGTGAAGGCGGATCCTCGCTGTCGTCCTCCGGCTCGCCGTCGCCCGTGCTCACGGCGGCCTCGTGCAGCTCGACCGAGTAGCGAGCAGCGGGCGGCGCGGCGTCGCCCCGCGGGACGTCGGCCGACTCGGGTGGCTTTTCGCCGGGGCCCTGGGGTTCGTCTTCCTTCGGGGCGGACGCGGACGGCCGGGCCACCGGGGGAAACGCCCGGATGACGGGTGGGGCTAGCGGCGGGACGCCGGTCGGCTTCTTGGGGGACTGGCTGTCACTCATCGTCGAGCTGCCTCGCCTGACGTGACAGGGCCGCGCGGTAGCGGGCACGATACACGTTCACGTCGCCGAACGAGGCCACACGGGCGAGCTGGCCCGCCGTCTCCTCGGTTTCGATGCGGCGCGCGACCGTGCGCTGCTTCATGAACGCCACGACATAGTCGGTTCCGGAGCGATCATCGAGAGTATAGAGGTGACTCGCAGACCCGAGGTGGGGCAAGAGGATATTGCTCGCCGAAACCTTCGTGCCTTTCGGCCAGGATGCCGAAGCTTCGCGCAATTTCGCGTCCAGCGCGACCTGCTCCTTCGTCGGCTTTCGCTCGAGAATGCGTGGGCCGGCCCGGAACGGCGCGTCGCTGAAGAGAGGCCCCATCGCGCAGCAGTCGAGCAGCGAGCAGACCAGGACGCCCAGGGTGAGCGCCCTCCCCAGGCCCGGACCCGAAAACGGTCCGTAAGTCGCGCGGCCGGCAAGCACCTCTTCGAGCGCGCGTGCCGTGAGCGCGAAGAGAAACGGGATGAGCAGCGCCACCTGGTGGGCGTTCGAGCTCGCTGGAAACGGTCCGGCGGCGAGGAGCGCGAGCACCCCCCCGTAGACGAGGAGAGCGCGCCCCCGGGAAAGGAGCGGCAAGAGGAGCAGCGGCGCGAGCAGCTCGGTCGCGTGCAGCACCTTGACCTCGGAAAAGATCCGCTGGACGAGCGCGAGACTGAGCTCGGGGCTCGTCGTGGGACGAAGTGACCTTCGCCTGACCGTGAAGTCGGAGACGACCTCGTGCCAGGTCCCGAGCACGCCGTCGGGCGCAGCGAAGTGCATCACGATCAGCGCGAAGACGGCGAGACCGAGCGTCGCCCAGCCCATGCGACGCCGCATGAGTGACGGTGACCCGAGGGCGTACACGCCCACGGCCGCAAGCACGAAGCCCATGTCCTCGCGCACCGAGAGCAGGACGAGACAGAGCGCCGTGTAGGTGCGCACCCTGTCCGTCTCGAGCGCGTAGAGGAGCCATAGCGACAGCGGCACCGCGCACGCGACGGCGTGAAAATCGTACAGAGCGAGCTCGTGGAGCGGCGGGTACGCGAGGTACGCGATGGCGAGCGCCACCGCGAGCACGCTGCCGACGGAGCGCTCCGAGAGGAAGAACACCGCGATCGCCCCCGAGGCGAGCACGAGCGCTTGCAGGAGGATCAATGTCTGCGCGGACGGATTCAGGAGATACGCCGGCGCAAGGAGCGCGACGATGGGCTCGAGATGGGCGTAGACGTGGCGGCTCGTGCAGAGCGAACAACCGAGGAGATGGCCCTCGGTCGCCTCCCGGAAGCGACTCACGTACACGCCTAGATCGGCGCGCCCGGTGTTGAAGGCGAGGTGATTCGCGAAGCCGAGCGCCGCGACTCGCCACGTGAAGACCGCCGCGACGGCGGCGATGACCGCGACCAAAAGGACGCGCGCGACGGGGCGGGCGCGCGTCGCCGGATCGCCGAGCGGCCAGGCCTGGTACGTCGAATAGACGACGAGGCCCGCCGCCGTCGTGATGAACCCGAGGGTGAGCCACTCGCGGTTCGGCGCGATCGACTCCCGCAGCGCGACCACGAGCGGCAGCGCCGACAGGAATGCGACGCTCTTCAGGGCTCGTGAGTACCCATCGAGGAGCGCTGTCCCGCTCCGGCGGCGACGGACCCAAGCGAAGGCGAGCGCGCCGAGCGTCACGACGACCACCGCGGCCCCGGACCACCCGAGCACCGCCCGCATCCACAGCGTGGTCGCGCGGTGAGCGGAGACCGTCTCCGCGAACTTCGGCTGGAAGATGCCGAACATGCCGGCACCGAGACCGATGCCGACCGCGAGCGGCCACCCGAACGCACCGAGCCGCAGCCGCCCGAGCGCCGCGGTCGCACGATCGATCCATTGCAGCAGCAGCGACACGAGCCGCTTCGGGTGACCACGCGACAGAGCGCTCATCCTACAATGGTGCCGTTTCGTGAAAGTAAGCAGAGGGAGCATACCATCCGAGGGATGCTCGGTAGCGGCGAGCTACTGCTCCGGAGATTCGGCTCCGCTCGAGCCCGTCGTGCGGCTCTTGTAGTGCGCCTTGTACAGGCGCACGGGCTCGAGGCTGGCGATGAGCGTCAGGTTTCCTTCCGCCGCCTCCTGGATGATGCGCGGACCGAATGGGCGCGACGTGACGTTCACGACGACGTAGTCGGACTTCGCGCGATTCTCCAGCAGATCGATGCTCGTGACGGGACCGAGGTGCGTGATGATGCGACTGTTGCCGGCCACGCGAGCGCCGCGCGGAATGGTGAGCGCGATCTTCTTGAGCCAGATCGAGAGATCCCGGTGCTCCGGCGGCATGCCGCGAACCAGTGGACGGAAGCCCCCTTGAAAGCTCGTGTTCTCGATGAAGGCGCCGAACTTCCAGGAACAGAGCAGCGTGGTGACGAGCACGCCGAAGGCTAGCGAGCGCGCGAGCCGTTGCCCGGAGCAGCGCCCGACGGGAAGCTCTCCCGACGAGAGACGACCGAGCGCCCCGGCCGCGAGCGCGAACAGGAACGGGATGAGCAGGCTCGTGTACTGAAAGTGGATGCTGAAGAGGTACTGCCGGCTCGCGAGCAGCGTAAGGGCGGAGCCGTAAGCGAGGAGCATGCGGCCGCGCGCCGCGAGCGGCAGCGCGAAGAGCGGCACGAGCAGCTTGAAGATGAAGTCGACCTTTTCGTCGCTGAACACCTGGGCGAGGACGAATGCGGGGTTCGAGAGCAGCGTGCCGATGAGCGCGGCCGTCGAGCGCCCGGGGGGGATCATCGCCTCGTAGAAGTACGCGTAGCCTCCCGAGGCGCCCGTCGCCGTGTTCAGCGGATCCACGCGATGCATGAAGACGGCCTTGACGAAGACGAAGTACGCCACCGCGAGCACGATGGTCGTCCAGCCGAGACGCGCTTGCTCCTTCGGCTTCGAGAAGATCGCGTAGACCCCGATGAAGACGAGCGCGATGGGGATGTCTTCACGGACCAGCAAGAGAAACGCGAGCGAGACGTAGTAGCCGACGCGATATCCTCGCTCCAGGCAGTAGAGCAGAACCAGGAAGAGCGGGACCGAGAGCGCGACCGAGTGAAAGTCGAAGAAGTTCACTCCGTGGAGCGCGGGGTACGCGAGGTACGTGACGGCGAACGCGAGCGCCGCGCCGCGGTGCCGCGTGTGATGGCGCACCAGCAGGTACACGGGGATCGCGCCCGCCGCGAGCCACACGGTCTGCAGGACGAGCAGCGTCTCGGCGAACGGATAGAGCAGGAACAGCGGCGACAGGAGGACGATTATCGGATCGAAGTGACCCGTGAGGTGGCTGCCCCCGCCGCACAGCGAGCACCCGAGAAGATGTCCCTGGCTCGTCTGCCTGAAGATGCTCAGGTAGTAGCCGAGATCGCTCCTGCCGGTGTTCAGGTTGATGTGGTTCGTGATCGTGATGTCGCTCGCGGCCACGCTGTACGCAGCCATCACGGCGCCGAGCACCGCGACGGCACTCCACTTCGCGAGGCGGCCCGGCCCCGCGTCGCGCTCCGTCACGAGCGTGTACGCCGCGTAGCTCGTGAGGCCGCCCGCGAGCAGCGCGATGGAAAGGACGACCCCGGGGTGCGATGCCTCGATGGGCTCGCGCAGCACGAGGACGAACGGCAGCGCGACGAGCGGCGCG
>CAYUAW010000310.1:0-9101 GCA_964442485.1 uncultured Polyangiaceae bacterium | reverse complement strand
TTACTTCTTCCGAGAGATGAGACCGCGACGCGGGCCCTTGCGGGTGCGGGCGTTCGTGTGAGTGCGCTGGCCGTGAACGGGGAGGCCCTTGCGGTGCCGGAGGCCGCGGTAGCAGCCGAGGTCCATGAGGCGCTTGATGTTCTGCTGGATCTCGCGACGGAGATCGCCCTCGACCTTGTGGCTTCCCTCGATGATGTCGCGGATGGCCTTCACGTCGGATTCCGTGAGCTCGTCGACCTTGCGACTCTCCGGAATGTTCGCCTTCTTGCAGATGGCCTTCGCCGTCGCGGGCCCGATGCCGAAGATGTACGGAAGGGCGTAAGCCACCGCCTTGCGGCGCGGAAGATCGACTCCTGAAATACGTGCCATGTGCTGTCCTTCAGCCCTGCCGCTGCTTGTGGCGGGGGTTCTCGCAGATCACTCGCACGACTCCACGGCGGCGAATGACTTTGCACTTGTCGCAGATCTTCTTGACGCTGGGTCGAACCTTCATGACTTTGCCGTTATCGTTTCTTCGTGATCTGTGCTCGGGTAGGGTCGCTCGGGTACACGCGGACGAGAACTTTGTCCCCTTCGATCAGCCTGACGATGCCGTGGCGCGCACTTGCCGTCACCGCGGCTCGGACCGAGCGCCCGTCGTGCAGGCGAACTCGGTACATCGACTTCGGCAGTACCTCGTCGATGACTCCGGGCTGGTCTACGTCGTTCTTCGTCTCGTCTCCTTGAATCGCTTCGGGGTCACCCGCCGAGCACCGCGACGATGCGACGGGTGATCTCTGCAGGGTCTCCGGTTCCATCAATCCGGCGAAGCAGCCCCTTCTTCTGGTAATACGGTACGAGAGCTACCGTCACCTTCTCGTAGTCGTCGAGGCGCTTCGTGACCTTGTCCTCGCGGTCGTCGTCTCGGTGCTCGAGGACGGCGCCCGGGGGCGGCAGACTGTACTTGAGATGGTAGATTCGTCCAGTCTGAACGTCGGTCCGGCGGAGCGTCGCTCGCTCCATGAGGAGCTCGCGGGGGACGTCGATCTGGACCACGTGCTCGACGGGTGTCTTCAGGGTCGCGAGCACGTCATCGAGCGCTTCGGCTTGCGGGACGGTGCGCGGGAAACCATCGAGAATGAAGCCCTTTTTGGCGTCCTCGAGCTGCAGCCTCTCCTCCACCAGGCCGATGACCACCGAGTCGGGGACGAGCTTGCCCGCGGACATGTACTTCTGGGCCTCGGTACCGAGCGCCGTCCCGGCAGCCAGCGCTGCACGCAGCATGTCTCCCGTCGAGATCTGCGGCACGCCGTACCGGTCGACCAGGAACTTCGCCTGGGTCCCCTTGCCGCTAGCCGGCGGCCCCATGAGCACGAGTCTCACGCGGGCCTCCTAGTGCGCCTACGGCCGCAGCGGCCTCCGCGCAGCGGGCCCTCCGTCCCTCCGGGCCCGCCACTCGCTTGAGTGCGCCTCCGGCCGCAGCGGCCTCCGCGCAGCGAGGCCTCCGTCCCTCCGGCCTCGCCACTCGCTTGAGTGCGCCTCCGGCCGCAGCGGCCTCCGCGCAGCGAGGCCTCCGTCCCTCCGGCCTCGCCACTCGCTTCGCTCGGCGCCGTGCAACGACTGGAGCGAGCGAGGCTAGACAGCGTGGTGCTGGAGAACATTACGCCGGTCTCCTGCCACTGAGGCGCGTCGTTTGCGGCCCGGTCAGGCCCTCGTACGAACGCGTGATGAGGTGCGCTTCGATCTGGTTCGTCGTTTCGAGGGCGACGCCGACCACGATGATGAGGCTCGTGCCGCCGAACTGGAACGGGACGTGGAACATCTGGCTGACGATCGCCGGGATGATGCAGATCGCGGCAAGGTAGATCGAGCCGCCGACGGTGATGCGCGTCACGACGCGATCGATGTACTCGGCGGTCTGGCGGCCAGGGCGGATGCCCGGGATGTTGGCCTGTTGCTTCTTCAGGTTGTCGGCGACGTCGACGGGGTTGAAGGTGACAGACGTGTAGAAGAACGAGAAGAAGATGATGAGCACCGCGAAGAGGACGTTGAACGCCCAGTCACCACGGTTGAGAATCGAGCTGAAGGTCGACATGCCGGGCAGGTTGAAGTTCGCCAGCGTGGCCGGGAACATCAGCAAGCTGGAGGCGAAGATCGGCGGGATCATGCTCGCCATGTTCACCTTCAGCGGCAGGTGCGCGGTCTGCCCGCCGTAGACGCGGCGCCCGACCTGGCGACGCGCGTACTGGATGGGGATCTGCCGCTGCGCGCGCTCGAAGAAGACGACGATCGCGACACAGCCCAGGAGAATCGCGAGCAGGAGGAAGATGGTGAGCGGCTGCACGTCGCCAGCGTTCGCCGACCAGTAGTTCGCGACACCCGTCGGGATACCGCTGACGATGCTCGCAAGGATGATCATCGACGTGCCGTTGCCGATGCCGCGATCCGTCGCCTGCTCACCCATCCACATCAGGAGCGCGTGACCGGTCGTGAGGGTCAGGATGGTGAGGATCCGGAAGGACCAGCCCGGGTTGCCGACGACGTCCGCGAAGCGGCCGCCACCCACGTCCTGCTCGTTCAAGCCCTCGAGCCACATCGCCACGCCGAAGGACTGGAAGATGCTCAGCGCGACCGCGCCGTAGCGCGTCCACTGCTCGAGCTTCCGCCGGCCCGTCTCGCCCTCCTTGCGGAGCTCCTCCACCTGCTTCGACACCAGGCCGAGCAGCTGCATGATGATGCTGGCGGAGACGTACGGCATGATGCCGAGCGCGAAGATCGAGAGATTCGCGACGGCACCACCGGAGAACAGGTTGAACAGGCCGAGCAGGCCGCTCTGGCCGCGGACGACCGCGCGCATGACGCTGCGGTCGACGCCGGGAGTCGTGATGAAAACGCCGACGCGGTAGATCGCGACGATCATCAAGGTGAACCCGATCCGCCGACGCAGCTCGGGTACCTTGGTGATGTTCGAGAATCCGCCGACTACGGCCATGTCAGGCCTTCGCGGCTCACGCCGCGGGCGCCGCGGCGGCCGCTACTGCGTCGGCGATCACCACGGCCTTGCCCTTTGCGTGTTCGATCTTCTCGGCGGCCTTCGCGCTGAAGCCGTGCGCGTGCACGGTGAGCTTCTTCGTGAGCTCGCCCGAGGAGAGGATCTTGATGCGCACGTCGCGGCCCTGAACGAGGCGCGCCTTGCGGAGCGCCGCTTCGTCCACGACCGTGCCGTCCGCGAACCGCTCGAGCTGGCTCACGTTCAGGATCACCGTCTCGGTTGGGAACGGAACGCGGAAGCCGCGCTTCGCCAGGCGGCGCTGCATCGGCGTCTGACCGCCCTGGAAGTGCACCTTGTGGAAGTTGCCGGGCTTGCGGGCCTTCTGGCCCTTCATGCCCTTGCCGCTCGTCTTGCCCTTGCCGCCGCCGGGGCCGCGACCGACGCGGCGCACGCTGTGGCGTGCACCCGCCGGGGGCGCGAGACGCGAGAGTACGTCACTCATGACTTCTGCTCCTCAACCTGGACGAGGTGCATGATCTTCTTGATCATGCCGCGGAACGAGGGCGTGTTGTCCACCACGACGGCCGAACCGGGACCGCGCAGCCCGAGGCCGCGCAGGACTTCCCGCTGATCCTTCGGACGGCCAATCATGCTGATGCGCTGAGAGACCTTGAGCCGAGTCATGCGCCGGTCCCTTCGCGTGGAACGGCGGCGGTGCCGGACGCGCCGAACTTCGCCACCGGATAGTCGTGGGCGACCTCGTCGAGCTGCTTGCCGCGCGCAGCCGCGACGTCCTCCGGTGAACGGAGACCGCGGAGCGCCTCGATGGTCGCGTAGACGGCGTTGTACTTGTTCGCCGAGCCCAGGCACTTCGTGAGGATGTCCTGGATACCCGCCGACTCCACTACGGCGCGCACCGGGCCGCCGGCGATGACGCCCGTCCCGGGCGCGGCCGGGCGGAGCAACACCTTGCCGGAACCGAAGTGCCCGGTGACGTCGTGCGGAATGGTGGAGCCGATCATCGGCACCTTGAACATGTTCTTTCGCGCCTGATCGTTGCCCTTGCGGATGGCCTCGGGCACCTCGTTCGCCTTGCCCAGGCCGACGCCGACGTGACCCGACTCGTCACCGACGACGACGAGCGCAGAGAAGCTGAAACGACGACCGCCCTGGACGACCTTCGCGACGCGGTTGATGTGAATCACCCGCTCCTTGAGTCGATCTTCTTCGAAGTCCTCGAATGCCATGTTTGATTCCTAGCTCAGAAGCTCAAGCCGGCTTCACGAGCCGCGTCGGCGAGCGCCTTGATGCGCCCGTGGTAGAGGTATCCATTGCGATCGAAGACGACCTTGTCGAGGCTCTTGCCGAGGCAAATCTTGGCGATGAGCGCGCCGACCTTCTTCGCTGCGTCGGTCTTGTCGCTCTCGTCGATGGCGCCCTTCAGGTCGCGAGAGAGCGTCGAGGCCGACGCGAGCGTCTTGCCCGTGACGTCGTCCACGACCTGCGCGTAGATGTGCCGCGCGCTGCGGAACACGCTGAGCCGCGGGCGCTCGGTGGAACCGGAGATCTTCGTGCGAATGCGGAGCTTTCGGCGCTCCCTGCCTGTGAGCTTCTTCGCCATGACTACTTCTTGCCGGCCTTGCCGGCCTTGCGGCGGACGTTCTCACCGCGATAACGGACGCCCTTGCCGGCGTAAGGCTCGGGCGGCCGGAACGACCGCACCGTCGCGCACACCTGACCGAGGGTCGCCTTGCTCGGCGAGTTGAGAATGATGACCGTACCCTTGGAATCCGCCGGGATGTTCGCCGTGACACCCGCCGGCAGCGGGAACACGACGGGATGGGAAAGACCGAGCGACAGGTGGAGCGCGCCGGCCTTCAGCTCGCAGCGGTAGCCGGTGCCGACGAGCTCGAGCACGCGCTCGTACCCCTCGGAGGCGCCCTTCACGTGGCTCGCGATGAGCGCACGGGCGAGCCCTTGCCAGCGAGCCGCGTCGCGACCGTGCGCCGAGCTCGTGATGCTGACCTTGCCGTCAGCGTTAGCGACGGTGACAGTCGGCGGCAGGATCGTCGACAGCTGGCCCTTGGGCCCCTTGATGTCGACCTTGCCGCCGGCGACCGCGACCGTCACGCCCTTCGGGAGCACGATGGGCCGCTTGCCGACCCGGGACAGGATCGGCTTTTCGTGCGCGGCATGAGCAGCAGTCGTCATCACCACACCTCGCAGAGGAGCTCGCCGCCGACCTTCTTCTGGCGGGCTTCCTTGTCCGTCATCACGCCGTGAGACGTGCTGAGGATCGAGACGCCGAGGCCGGAGAGGACGCGCGGGATCCTGTCGTAGCCGACGTACACCCGGCGACCGGGGCGCGACACACGTCGCATGCCGGCGAACGCCGAGTCCTTGTCACGGTTGTACTTCAGCACCACGCGGATCTGCGGGTGCAGCACCTTGTTGGCCTCATCGACGCCTTCTTCCCGGACGTCGGCGATGAAGCCCTCGGCCTTCAGGATCAGAGCGATGGCCTTCTTGATCTGGCTGGCCGGCATGACCGTCGACGCATGACGCGCCATCGACGCATTCCGGATTCGCGCAAGCATGTCAGCGATGGGGTCGGTCGTCATCGTTCCTCACCAGCTCGCCTTCGTGACGCCCGGGAGCTCGCCCTTGAGAGCGAGGCCCCGGAAACACAGCCTGCAGAGCTTGAAATCGCGGTACACGGCGTGGCTACGACCACACGTGAGGCAACGGTTGTGCTGCCGGGTGCTGAACTTGGCCGGGCGGTTCATCTTCGCCCACTGGGATGCACGTGCCATCTCTCTTAGCTCCTGAATGGCATTCCGAGCCGCGCAAGAAGCTCCTTCGCCTCTTCGTTGCTCTGGGCCGTGGTCACGAAAGTGATGTTCATACCCTTGACGCTGTCGACGCCGTCGAAGCTGATCTCGGGGAACACGATCTGCTCCTTGAGACCCAGGGTGTAGTTCCCGGCGCCGTCGAAGGCTTTCGGGCTGGTGCCGCGGAAGTCCCGGACGCGCGGCAACGCGAGATTCACCAGGCGATCCAGAAACTCCCACATGCGCTCGCGTCGAAGGGTGACCTTCACGCCGATGGGAAGGCCCTCGCGGAGCTTGAAGTTCGCGATCGCCTTCTTGGCGCGCGTGATGACCGGCTTCTGACCGGTGATCGCCTTCAGCTCCTCGACCGCGTTGTCGATGATCTTCGGATTCCCGACCGCGGCGCCGAGACCCATGTTGATCACGATGCGCTCGAGACGCGGCACCTGCATGGTGCTCGTGTACTCGAAGCGCTTCATGAGGCCAGCGACGATTTCCTTCTTGTACCGCTCGCGCAAGCGAGGCTCCGGCACTTCCTGTGCGTCCGCCATCTCAGCCTTCTCCGACGATCTCTGCGCCGCTCTTCGCGACGCGAATCTTCTTGCCGTCATCCTTCGAGTGGGAGCGCACCCGCGTGCGCTTGCCCGTCTCGGGATCGAGCGGCATCACCTTGCACGCGTACATCGGCGCCTCGACCTCGAGGATGCCGCCGGGCCGCTGCGGTGTGGCCGACAGATGCTTCTTCACGAGGTTCACGCCCTCGATCACCAGCATGTCGCGCTCGGGGATGACGCGCACGACCTTGCCCTGCTTGCCCTTGTCGTCGCCGCTGATGACGACGACGCGATCGCCCTTGCGAATGCGTGCGCTCATGATCAGAGAACCTCCGGCGCGAGCGAGACGATCTTCATGAACTTCTTGCCGCGGAGCTCGCGAGCGACCGGGCCGAAGATGCGGGTGCCGATCGGCTCCTTCTGGGCGTTGAGCATCACGGCGCTGTTGGTGTCGAAGCGGATGTAGCTGCCGTCGGCACGGCGGCACTCACGCTTCACACGAACGACGACGGCCTTCGCGGTGTCGCCCTTCTTCACCTTGCTGTCGGGGAGCGCCTCTTTGATGCTCACCACGATGACGTCGCCCAGGCCGGCGTAGCGACGGCGCGAACCGCCGAGCACCTTCACGCACTGCACGAGCTTGGCGCCGGAATTATCGGCCACGTCCAGGAATGTCTGTACCTGAATCATGGTGGCTCACTCCTCCACCGCGCGAGCCACGAGCCGGACCACCTTGAAGCGCTTGTGACGCGACAGGGGTCGGTGCTCCATGATCTCGACGCGGTCGCCGGTCTTGTATTCGTTCTTCTCGTCGTGCGCCTTGTAGCGCTTCCGGACGCGAACGTACTTCTTGTACATGCCGTGCACCTTGAAGCGCACGACCTCGACGACCACCGTCTTGTCCATCTTGGTGCTCATCACGCGGCCAATGAGCTTGCGAGGACCGGACGTGCCCGGTTCGTGATGCACGGTGCTGGCTGCTCGGATACTTTCGGTCACGACGCGCTACCTCCGGCGGAAGCGGCGGCAGTCGTACGCTCCCTGAGAATCCCCTCGATGCGGGCGAGATCACGCCGCGCCTTGTGGATCTGGCTCGTGTCATCGAGCTGGTTCGTGAAGTTCTTCATGCGGTTGCCGAAGAGCTCCTTCTTCATGCTGCTCCGGAGCTCGAGGAGATCCTCCGTCGAGCGGGCGCGCAGGTCTTTCGCCTTCATCAGACTTCTCCCCGCGGGATGAAGCGCACCGCAATCGGGAGCTTCGACGCGGCAATCTTGAATGCGTCCTTCGCCTCGGTCGCGCTGACGCCGCCGAGCTCGAAGAGCACGCGGCCCGGCTTCACGACGGCGACCCACTGCTCGACCGCGCCCTTGCCGGAGCCCATGCGGACTTCGAGGGGCTTCTTCGTGATCGGCTTGTCGGGGAACACGCGGATCCACAGGCTGCCCTGGCGCTTCACCTTGCGGGTGATGGCCATACGACCGGCCTCGATCTGACGCGCGGTCAGGTGGCCGCTCTCGAGGGCCATCATTCCGAAATCGCCGAACGAGACGTCGCTGCCCCGCCAGGCAACGCCGCGGTTCTTGCCCTTCTGTTGCTTCCGGTACTTGGTTCGCTTCGGGGATAGCATTGGATCCTCGGCCGATTACTGCAGGATGCGGCGTGCTTTGCGCTGAAGCACCTCGCCCTTGAAAATCCAGACCTTGACGCCGATGACGCCGTACGTGGTGCGCGCCTCTGCAAGGCCGAAGTCGACGTCGGCGCGCAGCGTGTGGAGCGGCACGCGCCCCTCACGATAAGTCTCGACACGGCCCATCTCGGCGCCGCCGAGGCGGCCAGCGCAGCGGATGCGCACGCCCTTCGCGCCGAACTTCATGGCGGTGGTGAGCGCCTTCTTCATGGCGCGACGGAAAGCGATGCGGCGCTCGAGCTGGGTCGCGATGTTCTCGGCGACGAGCTGCGCGTTGGTCTCGGCCTTGCGCACCTCCTGGACGTCGATGAACACCTCGTTCTTGGTGAACGACTGCACGCCGGGGAACTTCGTTTCGCCCTTCGCGGCGCTGTCGAGGTTACCCACCTTGAGGATCTCGATGCCCTTGCCGCCCTTGCCGATGACCATGCCCGGCCGCGCGGTGTAGACGATGACCTTCACCTTGTTCGCGGCGCGCTCGATTTCGACGCTCGCGACGTTGGCGTTGTACAGGTACTCCTTCACGGCGCGCTTGATGCGCAGGTCCTCGTGGAGCCAGGTGCTGTACTGCTTGTCCTCGAACCACTTGCTGGTCCAGGTCTTGATGACGCCGAGGCGAAAGCCATACGGATGAGTTTTTTGTCCCATATGCGGATCGTCCTGCCGTTACGCGGGGCTCGAGCTCAGCGCTCGTCCAGCTCGATGTGAATGTGGCTGACGCCTTTTTGAACGCGGGTGGCCCGTCCCATCGCGCGCGGCCGCCAGCGGCGCATGTGCGAGTCCGGACCTTTGTCGACGGTGGCCGTCGAGATGAAGAGAGCGTCGGAGTCGACGTTCGGCTTCCTGAGCTTCGCGTTCGCCACTGCGCTCGCGATGAGCTTCTTGACGATGGGAGCGCCGCTCTTCGGAGTGAAATCCAGGAGCTGGAGCGCTTCAGCAGCGTCGCGACCCCTTACGAGGTTCACGATCATCCGCGCTTTACGCGGACTGATCCGCTGAAATCTTGCTGTTGCCTTGCTGATCATAGGGCAGTTTCTCCGTGCGAGACCCGCCATCCC
>CAYUAW010000309.1:2748-9148 GCA_964442485.1 uncultured Polyangiaceae bacterium | reverse complement strand
TCGATGTCTACTTCTCGTGCTCACCTACTGTCTCCTGCCGGTTTTGGCCGGCGCACCCCTCCCTCATCCCCGAGCCCATCCCCTCCCTCTCCCCCGATTTCCCCCCGGTTTCATCACCGTCAAGGACCATGCTAGAAGCCCCCTCCTCTCACCTCTCGGAGGACGGCGTGACCTGTATCTGCGGAATCGGCGAATCGACGGAAACCCACTGCGGCCCCATCATCAAGGGCGAGCGCTCTGCAGAGACGGCCGAGGCCCTGATGCGCGCCCGCTACGCGGCCTACGCACTGGGCGAAGTCGACTACATCCTCGAGTCGCTCCACCCGGACAACCGGAAGGACGTCGACCGCGCCGCCACCGAGACCTGGTCGAAGAAGGCTACCTGGAAGGGGCTCGAGATCGTCTCGACAGAGGCCGGCGGCCCCACCGACGAGCGCGGGAAGGTGGAGTTCATCGCGAAGTTCGAGCTCGGCAGCGTCCCCCAGGTGCACCACGAGCGCGCGGATTTCGCCAAGCACGACGGGCGCTGGTACTTCGTGGACGGCGAGCAGATCGCGCAGAAGCCCATCGTGCGCGAGGGACCCCGCATCGGCAGGAACGATCCGTGCACGTGCGGCAGCGGCAAGAAGTACAAGAAGTGCTGCGGCAAGGCCGCTTGACGCTCACGGCTCGGCGCGGGCGCAGCGCGGGCTCTCCACCACGACGGTGACGCCCTGGTTGCTCGGAACGAGCTTGTTCCAGAGCTCGGTCGTCGTGCGCGCCCCGGTGAAGACGTCGACGTGCGGCCCCTTCACGCGCATCCCGCGATCCTGCGAGATGAAGCAGCCGTCGTGCACGGAAGAGCGAGCCGCGTCGACGGGCAGGCCGTCGAACTCCGGGATGTAGATCGCCGTGCCCATGGGAACGAGCGTGTCGTCGACGGCCACGGTGAGGAGCGGCGTGATGGGGGTCCCGAGCGCGCCGCGACCCCACGGGAACTTCAGCGGGTCGAGCGACTCGAAGCAGATCTTCTGCCCCGTGCGCGGGCACACCTCGGCGCACTCGCAGTCGCGCCGGGCGAAGCTCACGGGGCGCCCCGACTTCAGGATGCCGCTGCCCTGCACGCAGACCGCCTCGTAGAAGGTGCGGGGCACCTCGGCGATGACGCCGCAGCGCGCGTCCCGGAGCGATACGGCATCGCCGGTGCCGTCGGCCTCCGACGGAAAGTCGTAGTAGGTGTTGCGGAAGGTGCCGAGGATCTTGCCGACCAGGGGCTCCTTGCGCACGCGCTCGCGCGTCACCTCGGGCCGCTCGGCCTCGCTGCCCAGGACCTTGCTGCGAAACCGCGACGGGTCGACGTTGCCGGACGGCTCCTCTGGCGGGTGAACGGGCCCCGGTGCGAGGTCCGCCTCGTCGGCGGTCGCTGCTTCGCTCATCCAGGTGCTGCCCGCCGTGGAGCACGCGCTCGCGGCGAGCGAGAGGAGGGCGAGAGCGGTAATCTTCATGGTCACTTCTCGCCGCGCGGGGCCCCCGGGTCTCCGGGGCCGGCGAGCGTCGGGTCGCAGAGATTACCCGCGTTGCGCGTCACCTGCGACCGCAGCTTTTCGGTGTTCTCGATCCAGTGCGCCCGGACGTGCTCCGGAACGCCGAATTCGTCGAGGGTGTCCTTCAGGATCTGCAACCGACGGTTGAACTGCCCGCCCATGATGGGATGCGGGGCGTGCACGTCACGGAGCGGGCGCCCCGTGTAAGGTACGTCCGCGCCCAGGTGCCGCGCCGCGAACTCGTACTCCTTCTCCTTGATGCGCTCACGGCGCGCGGCCCGGAAGAAGAAGCCGATCATGGCGTCGTCGAAGAGCTTGTCGACGAACCGGTCGATGATACGCCGGAGCGCCTCTTCTCCGCCGACGTCTTCGAAGAGCGTGGACATGACGCCTCTATCAGCGACGCGCTCCGTGAGGGGGAACCGTGGAGCGCTCGACGACGCCGAGCTCGTTCAGGAAGCGGCCGATGCTTCGGAAGCGGTCGTTCCTGCCGAGCTGGAGGAGGTGGCCCCCGTGCATCGTCTCGAGCTTGCAATGGAAGTGGGTGGCGAGCTTCCTGGCGTTCTCGATGGGCGTGATCTGGTCGCGCTCGGCGCCGATGACCAGGACGTGGCTCGCGGGGATCGCGAGCTTGCGGTGCAGCGGGCTGGTCATCGCGTGCACTGCCTCCAGCGCCTTGTGCTGAGGGCGCGACTCCTCCTCCGTGGCGCCCAGGTGTCCGTTGAGCAGCGCCGCGTCGGCGATGGACGCCAGCGGAATGATGGGCACCGCGAACGACAGCAGGGGCTCCAGCGTGGCGGCGAGGGCGGTGGTGAAGCCGCCGAGGCTCATGCCCATCACGCCGATCTTCTCGTGGCCGCGAGTCACGAGGAATGCGACGAAGTCCCGAAGATCGGCCATGGATTGCCGGAAGCCCTCGTTCGTCAGGCGCGGCTCGGCACCCGGGAACGGCGGCAGCTTGCCGAATTTACGCTCCGCGCGCGACCCATGAAACGGCAGCACGAAGAGCGCCACGTCCATGCCGAGCCTTCGCCAGAACTGCATGGGCCACAGGCGCCGCTCCATGCTGTGCGCACCCCCGAGGTAGCCGTGGATCAGGATGGCCATGGGCCGCGGCTTCTCGTGCAGGATGAGCCGCGCCGTCGCGGTGCGGTTCTCCTCGTACTGATCGTACTGCTCCTGCACCTCGGGAAGGAACGTCCTGTAGTCGCTCTGCCAGTGCAGATCGACGACCCGCGCCTTCCCCGGACGCGCGACGCGCACGTCCTGGATTGGAGCAATGACGCGCGGCTCGCGGAAGAACGATTCGTACGCGCCGAGCCTCCTGTATCGCTCCTTCAGCCGGTGCAGCAGCGCGATGCGCACCTCGTGGCGGAGGCTGTCGGCGTGACGCTTGCCGTTCGTGCGGGACAGAGCGGTACGACGAACCGCGAGATCGACGGCCGCGGCGGCCGCACCGAAAAGCCGACGAGTTGGGCTCTGCATCGTTTCGATGCAGGAGAGCGTAGTGCAGACGGACCGCTCTTCCAGTCGCAAAATTAGCGCGATGACGCGCCGCCCTGAACGAGCCGGCGGACGAGCTCGCCCTTCATCACCTTCCCGAGCGGATTCTTCGGGAGCTCGGCGACCACGACGACTCGCTTCGGAACCTTGTACGCGGTGAGACGTTCCTTCGCCCAGGCCCGCATGAGCGGCTCGGCGACGGCCTCGGCCTGGCCCGCGCGCGGCACGATCACGGCGACGACGGCGTCTCCCCAGGTTTCGTCGGGAAGCCCGACGACGGCGACCTCCGCGACGCCGGGGTGCTCGCGCAGCGCGTCCTCTATCTCCAGCGCGGAGAGCTTCTCTCCGCCGCTCTTCAGGATGTCCACGGAAGTACGCCCGAGGATCGTGACGTAGCCGTCGGCGGAGCGCCGCGCGGTGTCGCCGGTGACGAACCACCCATCGCGGAACGACGCGCGGGTCGCGACGTCGTCGCCGTCGTAGCCCGCGAAGACGGTGGGCGCCCGCACCCAGAGCTCGCCTGGAGCTCCGTCCGCCACTGGCTCGCCGTCGTCGCCGACGAGCCGGAGCTCGACCCCGGGCAGCGGCAGACCGACGGTACCGGGACGCCGCTCGCCGGACTCCGGGTTCGACAGAACGATGCCGATCTCCGTCATGCCGTAGCGCTCGAGCGGGTACTGACCCGCGACGCTCCTCCAGCGCTCGCCGAGCGCCACGGGCAGCGCAGCAGAGCCGCTCGTCACGAGCCGGAGCCCGCGCGCGGCGCGCGTCCACCCGGCGCGCCGCTCTGGCGTCGCGGCGTCGAGCGCGTCGAAGAGCTTCTTGTGCTGCGTCGGAACGCCCATGAGCGCGGTGGCCGCTGCAAGCTCGTCCCAGGCTCGCTCCGCGTCGAAGCGGGGCAGAAAGCGCACGGTCGCACCCGAGACGAGCGCCACCACGAGCGAAACGCCGATGCCGTGCAGGTGATGCAGGGGCAGCACGTGGAGCAGGACGTCGCCCGGACCGAAGGCCCACGCGCGCGCGAGCGTCTGGCCGAGGTGCAGCATGCTCGCGTGCGAGATGGGCACGCCCTTGGGCTTGCCGGTGGTGCCGCTCGTGAAGAGGAGCAGAGCCGGACTCTGCTCCTTGCCCTCCGGCGCCCGGTCGAACGCGACCCTCGGCGTCTCGCGCGAGAGCTCGGAGAGCTGCAGCACGGGCACTGATCCGGCCACCTTACTTGCCAGCTCGCGGAGCGAGTCGGAGACGAGGAGCGCCTTCGCGCGCGAGGCGCCGACGAGCAGGGCAAGCTCGCGCTCCGCATACAGCTCGGTGAGCGCCACCGCCGTCACGCCCGCGGCGAGGCAACCGGCGAACGCCTCGACCCACTCCGTCCCGGGCGAGACGAGCAGCCCGACGCGCTCGCCGGCGAGTCCTCGCAGCGCGAGTGCGCAGGCGAGCCCCCTTGCCCGCGCCCAGAGCTCGGCGTAGCGGAGCTCTCCCCGGTCGTCCCGGACGGCGACGCGCTCTCCTGCCTTCGCGGCGACGCCGAGCAGGTGCTCGAAGAAGGAGCGCTCCATGCGGGAGCTCAGAGCTTGCCGCGGTCCAGCATGTTCCGCACGCCGCGCAGCAGCCGGTCCGGGTCGTAGGGCTTCATGAGGAGCTCGAGCGGCGCGTTCCGCGATGCGTCCAGGATCTGCGCGCCGGCCGTGTATCCGCTGGCGAGCAGCAGGCGCAGGCCAGGCTTGGTGGCATGGAGACGCGCGACGACCTCCGCGCAGGCCATGCCGGGCATGACCACGTCCAGGATGACGAGATGAAAGTCCTCCTTCGCGACGGCCCGGCACGCGGTGTCGCCGTTCTCGACGGCCGTCACGTCGTAGCCGGCCTTCGTCAGGATGCGGACGGCGACGGCGCGCACGCCCGCGTCGTCCTCTGCGAGCAGGATGCGCTCCGTGCCCGTCGGCGCGATCGTGTGGAGCTTCGAGCCCACGGCGCTCGCGAGCTGCTCGCGCGCCGGCAGGTACACCTTGAACGAGGTGCCGACGCCGACCTCGCTGTAGCAGTGCATCATCCCGCCGTGCTGGCGCACGATGCCGTAGGCGACGGCGAGGCCGAGCCCCGTCCCCGCCTGCGGTCCCTTCGTGGTGAAGAACGGCTCGAAGACGCGCTCGACGACGTCGGGCGGCATGCCGGTACCGGTGTCGGTCACCGTGACCAGCAGGTACCGGCCCTTCTTCGCCCAGGGGTGGGCCGCGGCGTAGCCGCCGTTGATGAGAACCTGCTCCGTTTCGATGGTGATACGGCCCCCGCCCGCCATCGCGTCCCGCGAGTTGATGCACAGGTTCATGAAGATCTGATCCAGCTGCGTCGCGTCCGCCTCCACCGGCGGAAGCTTCGCGGCCAGGATCATGTCGATCTCGATGTTGGCCGGCATCACGCGCTTCAGCAGCACCATGAGCTGCTCGAGGCGCGCGTTCACGTCAACGGAGCGGAGATCGAGCTCTTGCGAGCGGCTCATGACGAGCAGCTGCTTCGTCAGCTGGCCCGCCCGCGCGGCCGCGTCCAGCACCGTCTGAAGCTCCTCCTGGATGCCTGGTTCCGAAGCCTGCTCAATGGCGAGCGACACGCCGGAGATGATGACCGTGAGCAGGTTGTTGAAGTCGTGCGCGATGCCGCCGGCGAGCAGGCCGAGGCTCTCGAGCTTCTGGATCTGCATCATGCGGTGCTCGAGCTCGCGCTTCTCGCGCTCGGCCCGCGCCTTCGCCTCCGTGAAGCGGATGCGCCCCGCTGCGACGGAGAGCTGACTGCCCATCCCCACCAGGTAGGCGAGCTGCGCGGGGTCGGGCATGCGACAGCCCTCGTCGCCGAAGGTGCCCAGCCCGAAGACCCCGAGCGGCTTGTCGAGGAGGCGGAGCGGGATGTTGATGATCGTGCGGTTCTCGAGCTGCGCGACCATCTCCTTGTTCGTCCGGGGGTCGAGGCGCGCGTCGTAGATGATGACGGGAGCGTCGCTCGCGACCAGCTCCTCTAGCATGGCGTCGCCCTGCACCTTCAGGACCGGCGCGACGTCCCACACGAACTCCCGCCGCTCGCCCGAGTACTCGATGAGGCGAAGCTCGTCAGCCTGCTCGCGGTCCGCCACCATGAACCAGACGTGCCGGAACTCCGTGGCACCGAGCACCTCTTCGCGCGCGGTGTCGAGCAGCTCGGCGAACGTGGACGCCCGCTGCAGTCTTCGCGCGAACGATAGGAGCCTCTGTGCGCTGTCTTCCTCGGCCATCTTCGGATTCGACTGACGCAGGAGCAACCTAGAGCCTAGCTCAGCGAACGACCAGTCGGAATGGGGTTGCCGCTCCGCGCGCAGCTGGAGACCTCATCCGCACCGCTGCGTTTTT
>CAYUAW010000309.1:0-2648 GCA_964442485.1 uncultured Polyangiaceae bacterium | reverse complement strand
GCAATGCGCCAGACGCATACCGGATAGGCTCTTGGCAGCAAGGCTGCCCTCCGTCACGCGCTCCGCCGATCGTGCCAGAGGAGCATCTCGAGCGTACCAATCTCGCGCAGGAAGTTCTGATCGTGGCCACCCGGCAGCACGGCGAGGTCGTTCTCGACGCCCAGGCGCCGCAAGCGCTCGCTCAGCGTTCGATGTGCCTGGAGCGACGGATCCCACACCGAGGTCTCGATATGGAGAGCGCGCGGGCCGACGCGCGCGACCGCGGCCCGGATCCGCTGTGCATAGAGCTCCGCGAGCCGCTCGCCGTATGCCGCTTGCACGCCGCCCAGCGCACCGAAAGCCTCCGGTCTGCGCAGGAAGACCTCGAGCGCGACGTAGCCGCCGAGGGAACAGCCGTCAATTGCAGTGGACAGTGGGTCGCGGCGCACCGGAGCGGCTGCACGAACCGCGGGTAACAGCGTGTCCGTGATCCATCCGGCGTATCGGTCGAGCGTCGTGAACGTCGCGCCGCCCGTGTAGACGTTGGGCGTGAACGGGCACACGACGACGAGCCCCCCGTACGGCCTCCTGCGGAGCTCGCCGTCGATGGCGGTCGCGCGCTCGGCGGTCAGGTACCGGTTCGGTGCCTCTCGCTCCACCACGCCGCTCCGCAATCGTGCATCGGCGTCGATGAGCCCGTAGCGCTCGCTCCACGCTCGAAGACCGAGGTCCTCGCGCGCCGTCTCCGCGAGGCCGTGCAGGAGGACCAGGACGGGGAAGCCACCCTTGCGTGAGACGCGGCGCGGCGTGAGGACGAGCGCCTTCCGCGCGATGCGAGCGTCACCCGGCAGGGTCAATACCTGCTGGTCGAGCTCGACCACGGGCTCGGCCATCGCCGGCGCCTCCGCGAGGCCGAAAAGCCCGGCCGCGCACCCCGCCAGCAGGCGCCTCCGGCCGAAAGCCACGGTGGGCTCCCGCAAGAAACTTGTCCCGCCAGAGGAGCTGCCGCAAAACGCTCTCATGAGATGGCTCTTGTCGCTGCTGGCTCTCGGTCTCCTGACCTCGTGCGCTCACAAGGACGACGGTCTGGCAAACAAGATCTCGACGGTCCGGGGCTTCTGCGATGAATGGGGCTCGCGCGCCTGCAACGACAAGGTAGTGAACCTGTGCTCCGCGGCGAGCAAGAACGACTGCATCGAGACACAACAATCGTTCTGCGAGTCGCTCATCCCGGAGGACAAGTATTCACCGAAGACCGCGCTCGATTGCCTCGGCGCCGTGGAAGACGCCTACAAGGACGGCGTGCTCACCGCCGACGAGCGCGACACGGTGATGGCGCTCGCCAACGCCTGCGACAAGATCCTCTCGGGGCCGGGCACCGCGGGCAAGTCGTGCGCGGCCGACAGCGATTGCAACCGCGACGAAGAACTCGCCTGTATCAAGAAGAACAGCGCGACGGGCAAATGCCAGGTTCCGACCTCGCCGCCGGTCGGTGGAGGCTTCTCGTGCTCTGCCGAGGAGGCCGTCTGCACGGACGGCTTCTACTGCGACGGCGACAATTGCCTCGCGGAGAAGACCCAGGGCGACGATTGTTCGGCCATCCTTCCCTGCGACGCCGCGTCACATTGCCTCGACGCAGACGGCAAGCTCGTTGCGGTCGGTTCGAGCGCGGACGGCGGCGCGGCGAAGGGCACCTGCGTGGCGCGCAAGGCCGTCGGCGGCTCATGCACGACCGACGACGATTGCACGAGCCGCATCTGTTCGCCGAAAGCGGGCTCGACGAGCGGCGTCTGCAGCTCGCAGATCTCGCTGTCGCCGAGCGACCAGGTGTGCACGAACCTGCAGTGATCCTGTAGACTCCCCGGCCATGCGCCGGCCAAGGCTTTCTCTTTTGCTCCTCGGGGGCTTCGTCGTCGCGTGCGACTCGAAGCCCGCGCCGAATCCCTTCGAGACGAAGAAGGACACCGTCGAGCCGCCGGCCATCACCGCGCCGCCCAAGCCGACCGGGCCACCGGAGCTCACCGTCTCGGCGGAAGGGCCGAAGGTCGGGTGGACGTACATCCTGCTCGACAAGCCCGACGGCAAGCAGAAGCTTGCGAGCGAGCTCGCCGCGGACAAGGAGTACTTCTCGGGCAAGGACGTTCCCCTCCGGGCCGACCGCAACGCGAAGCTTGCTTACGTCGCCGAGATGATCAAGGCGCTCTCCGAGGGCGGAGCCGCCACCGTCGTGGTCTCGACCGAGACGCGCACGGAGTTCCCGAAGACCGTGAAGTTCTCTCCGCCCGCCGCGGGGAAGGCCGCCCCCTCGTGCAGCGTCGTGACGAAAGTGCTGAGCGAGCGGCGGAACGCCGTGTGGGCCTTGAAGGGCGGGACGGCCGTGAAGAGCCCGAAGGGGCTTGCAGGCCCCGACATGGCGATGACCGAGGACAGCCTCGACGCGGCGGCGCGGCGCTGCAAGGACTCGGACCTGGTGTTCGTTTCCGGCGATGAAGACGTCGAATGGGGCCTCGTCTACGATCTCGCGGCCGCGACGCAGACCCTCGAGAAAGCGAAACTCGGCCGCGTCGTGCTCCTCGAGCCGGCGCCCGTGGCGGGCCGGCCGGTGAAGCTCGATTAACAAAGGGGGGCCTTAGCCCCCCGCAGCTTCGCCTTCGGCGAACTGCTCCCCC
>CAYUAW010000308.1:0-9186 GCA_964442485.1 uncultured Polyangiaceae bacterium | reverse complement strand
GGCGGAGCGGACTTGCACGACAGTGCGGTCAGGGCAAAAACGACAGAGCTCGTGCGCAGCGCGACGGGGAGGTCCATGAGGCGCACAATCAACCCGTCTCCCGGCCGATCGTCAAGACTCGATGCGAATGCGCTGCCCCGGTCGGATTCCGTGGCTTCTCGTCCAGCCGGCGTTCAGCTCGAGCACGTGCGTGACGGGGCAGGGGACGCCCCGTGGTGACTCGTCGAGCGGCGGTACCTGCTCCAGGATGCCAGCAACCATGTCGTCCGCCGAGATGAACAGCATGTCGAGCGGGATGCACGTGTTGCGCATCCAGAAGGAGCGCTGCGCGGGGTCTGGCCAGTCGAAAATCATCCCCTGATCCTCCGGCATCTTCGTGCGGAACATGAGGCCGCGTTCACGCGCGGCGTCGCTGGCGGCGATCTCCACGGCGACCCGGGGCTGTCCGGGTGCTTCCACGAAGGCGACCCAGGCGCGCGGCAGCTCCATTGGCCCCGTTGGATCTTGCGGGCAGGCGCTCGCAGGAGACGCCTTCTTCGGCGCATCCTCGGCGAGCGGCACCTGGCAGCCGGCGTGCGCCGCGGCCTTCTCTTCGAGAGCAGCCGGCGTCACCGAAGACGGCGGTGGCGCTGCGGCGGTGGCGACGCTTCGGTCGGGCTCGTGGTGCTCGCACGCCGGGAGAAGCGCTCCTGCGACCAAGAGCGCGCGGACCGATTGCCAAATGTGTGACGTCACGCGTGGGCGGTCTTACCGTGCCGGCCGGCGGCAATCAAAGCTCGAATCCCGGGCAGAGGGTCATGCCCCGCGAGCGTGCTAGCCTTGCCGGCGTGCGCCTCAGATGGCCCCTCGTCCGAGTCTCGGTGGCCCTCGTCGGGGCCGTCGCGTGCGGCGGCAACGTTCAGAACGGTGACGCGGTCACCGGTGGCGGCAACGGCGCCGCCGGTTCGAGCGCCGGCGGTGGCGCGACCTCCACCGACGGCGGCGTGCTCGGGCAGGGTGGGGCCTCCTCGACGACGGACGGCGGGCTCTCGGACGTGCGCTATGTCGATCCCGGTTGCCCGCCCGCGATGAAGATCCAGGGCACGCACGCGTGCGACCCTTTCGATCCGTCGCCCGACATGCAGTGCGGCGCTGGCTACCGGTGCATTCCATACGTGCGCTACGCCGATAAGTGTCACACCGAGGAGATCGGCACCGAGTGCCAGCCTTCCGGCACCGGGGTGCAAGGCGACGACTGCTCGGTCGCCGACTGCGCGGCGGGGTTCGTTTGCGTCACGGCGGGCACCGGCTTCCAGTGTGCCTCGCTGTGTCGGCTGCTGCCGAACGGCGACACCTGCACGTCGGGCCTCCTCTGCACGCCGCTCGACGTCGACGGCTTCTTCGTGTGCGGCTGATCGTTCATGGCTCGCCTGGTCCGCGCCCCCGACGCTCGCTCGCTCGTGCGGACGTGCGCGGCTCTCGTGCTCGTCGTCCCCGTATCGCTCCCGGCGTGCGGCGCCCGCTCGGGGCCCAAGCGGCACCCTTTCGGTCCGTCGTTGCCCGCCGACGGCGCGGTCGGCGAGTGCGTCGGTGACCTGGATTGCGGGGTGATCGATCTCTGCGCGCCGGTTCATTGCGTGGCGGGCGCGTGCGTCGCATCGCCGAAGGTCGTCTGCACGGACGGGGATCCGTGCACGGAGGATTCTTGCGTGAAGGACACTGGAGAGTGCGCCTTCCGTCCCATCACTCGCGACGAGGACGGCGACGGGCACAAGGGCCCCATCCCAGGGTTTGCGCCAGGCTCACCCGGCTCGTGCGGCGACGACTGCAACGACACGAGCCCGCTCGCTTATCCCGGCGCAACCGAGACGTGCGACGGCGTGGACAACGACTGCAACGGGATCGTGGACGACGGCGCCCGGTACCAGCCCTCGTCGGCCGCCCCCATCCTTCTCTCGACGGGAGCGATGCAGGCCGGTCTCGGCGGTATCGCCTTCGGCGTCCATGATTTCGCGGTGAGCTTCGCCGCTCAGGGGGCGAGCTGGGCGAACACGTTCACCGCCTTCGATCCGGCCGGCACCATCACGGTGCCGGCGACGCCCGTCACGCACGTGAACACGGACACCTTCACGGGCCCGCTCGCCTGGACGGGCGCGGTGTTCGGGCTCGCGTGGGAAGACCGCAGGGACCAGGATTTCGAGATCTACTTCAACCGGCTCGATCCAACCGGGCGCAAGCTCTCGCCGGATCTGCGGGTCACGAACGCGCCGCGGTTCTCGCTGCGCCCCGATATCGTGTGGGACGGCGCCGAGTACACCGTCGTGTGGTCCGACACCCGCGAGGGAGACGCCTCGGGGCTCATCCTGGGCCAGCGCATCGACGCGGACGGAAAGCTCGTCGGTCAGAACGTACAGCTGACGCCGCAGGGAGCGGACGCCGACGGTCCGCGCCTCGCCAAGGGCCAGACCGAGCTCGGGCTCGTCTTCAACCGCGCCGGCGCGGGCGGAAGGGAGCTCGCGTTCCGGACCATCTCGCCGGATCTGACGAAGCTCGGTCCCCCGGTGCTGCTCGGTTCGGCGGGCGCTGCCGGCGCCGCCATCGCCTGGAGCAGAGATCGCTACGTCGTGGTGTGGGACACCCTGAAGGGCACCCCCGGGCCGACCATCCGCGGCGCTGCCGTCGCACCGGACGGCACCGTGCTCGTCTCCGAGCGCGACGTGACGAGCGGCGCGTCGTTCTCGCGTTCCGAGGCGATGCTGCCGCTCGGCGATCGCCTGCTGCTCGTCTGGGCGGAGAAGACGAGCGGCCCGTACGCGCTGCACTCGAAGATGATCGCCACCGATCTCTCGGAGCTGACCGCGCCGCGCGTCGTCACGACGAGCTCCTCGGATTCGCTCAACCCCGCGCTGGCCTTCGGTCCGACTGGTGTCGCCGGTGTCGCCTTCGAGGATCGTAGAACACAGCAGTTCCAGGTCTACGCAACGCACCTCGACTGCGTCGCGGGTGCAACGCCGTGACTACCGCGTAGGCAGGATCGACGCCGGTCGCACGGAGCGCGGGCTGTCGCCCGAAGTGCGGGTGCCCGGGAGCCCCGCCTGGTGAACCTTGCCCGGGAGCTTGCGCCCGACGATCGTCTCGGCGACGTGACCGGCCTCGAGCAGCCCCGGCAGATCGATGCCGGTGTCGACGCCCATGCCGGCGAGCATGTACACGAGGTCCTCCGTCGCGAGATTCCCCGCGGCGCCCGGCGCGTAGGGGCACCCGCCCAGCCCCGCGATCGAGGCGTCGAAGTCCGTGATGCCCATCTGGAGGCCCGTTAGCGCGTTCGCGAGCGCGGTGCCGCGCGTGTCGTGCAGGTGGAGCGCGAGCTCCGACGGCGCGAAGTCCTTCAGGAAGAGCTCGCAGATGCGCTGCGTCTGCAGCGGTGTCCCGACTCCGATGGTGTCGCCTAGCGATATCTGATAGCAGCCGAGCCCGCGCAGGTGCTTGGCGATCTCGAGAGCGCGGTTCGGGTCGACGTCGCCTTCGTAAGGGCAACCCCACACGGTCGAGACGTAGGCGCGCACGCGCATCTTCGCAGTGAGCGCGTGCGGGACGAGCTCGTCGAACACGTCGAGCGAACGCGCGATCGACTTGTTCGTGTTCTTCAGGTTGTGCGTCTCGCTCGCCGAGAGGAAAACGGCGACCTCGTGCAGGCCGACCTCCACGGCGCGCTCGAGGCCCTTCGTGTTCGGGCAGAGCGCGCTGAAGGTCACGCCGGGGGGCGCTTTCACCGAGCGGACGAGCTCGTCGGCGTCCGCGAGCTGCGGGATCCACCGCGGCGAGACGAAGCTCGTCAGCTCGATGCGCGTGAGGCCTGCGGCGACGAGCGCCGAGATGAGCGCCTTCTTGTCCTCCAGCGGAACGGGGTGCGCTTCGTTCTGCAGCCCGTCTCGCGGCGATACCTCGAAGATGGAAACTCGACGAGGCAGGTTCCCGAGCATCGCCTATTATATGATCACAGATCGAGGAGCCGCATCTGCCGGACTCGCGGGTGCTGGGTGAATGGGATGGGGTAGTCCCCGCTCCAGCAGGCGTGGCAGAACGGGCTCTCGGCCGCGCTCGTGCTGGGCGCTGGCGACGACTTCCCGTTCGGCTTGGCCGATGGGCTCAGTTTCATGACGGCGTCGACCATCCTGTCGAGTGACAGATAAGCGAGCGAGTCGCTCGTGATGTACTGGTTGATTTCTTCCACGTCGTGGCTCGAGGCGATCAGCTCGCCCCGCGTCGGCGTGTCGATGCCGTAGTAGCAGGGCCATTTCGTAGGGGGGCTCGAGATCCTCATATGGATCTCCTTCGCGCCCGCGTCCCGCAGCATCTTGACGATCTTCCGGCTGGTGGTGCCCCGGACGATGCTGTCGTCGACGACGACCACTCGCTTGCCCCGGAGGGCATCGCCCACCGGGTTCAGCTTCAGCCGGACGCCGAAGTGGCGGATGCTCTGTTGCGGCTCGATGAACGTGCGGCCCACGTAGTGGCTCCGGACCAGGCCCATTTCAAAGGGGATCTTGGACCGCTCCGAGTAGCCGATCGTCGCGGGGAGCCCGGAGTCCGGGACGGGGATGACGACATCGGCCTCGACCGGTGCTTCTTCGGCCAGGGCGCGGCCGAGGTTCTTCCGGGCTTCGTAGACGCTGACGCCGTCCAGCACGGAGTCCGGCCGGGAGAAGTAGACGTACTCGAAAATGCACATTTTGCGCGGAACCGCGTTGAACGGCCGCGTGCTGCGCATCCCCCTGCGATCGAAGACGACCATCTCCCCGGCCTCGATCGTTCGGAGGTATTTCGCGCCGATGAGGTCGAAGCTGGTCGGCTCGCTGGAAACCACGTAGCCGCCGCTGTTCGGGATCTGCCCGATACAGAGAGGGCGGATCCCCATCGGGTCTCGGACGGCGATCATCTCCTTCTCCGTCAGACAGAGGAGGGAATAGGCGCCCTGGACCTGGGTCAGCGCGTCGGCGACCCGGTCCTCTATGGACCGCTGGGTGCTGATGGCGACGAGGTGGACGATGACCTCGGTGTCGCTGCTGCTCTGGAAAATGGACCCGCGGGCCTCCAGCTTTTCCCTCAGGGAATCCGAGTTCGTCAGGTTTCCGTTGTGGGCAACGGCGATGGAGCCGCGGGCATAGTCGACGGCAATCGGCTGGGCGTTCTTCAAGTACGAACCGCCGGCCGTCGAATACCTGACGTGGCCGATGGAGTGCTCCCCCTTGAGCTTGTCGATCTGCTCCTGCGGGAACACGTCGATGACGTGGCCCATCCCCCGATGGGCGCTCAGCCGCTCACCGTCGCTGGTGACGATGCCCGCGCTCTCCTGACCGCGGTGCTGCAGGGCATGAAGCCCGAGGTAGGTGAGGTTTGCTGCCTCGGGATGGCCGTAGACGCCGAAGACGCCGCACATTTGAGGGATGCGGCCGGTGGGGGGCAGCGGCGCGCGAGTCTCTAATGCATCGCCCGAGGCCCGCCTGCAAGCGCTGGGCGAAGATTGCGCGACGGAGTGCGAAAAGAGCCCAGGTTGTCCCACCATCGGAATGGGACGGGGGAATGATCGCGCGAAATGTCGGGTGTCTTCGGGGGAGCCGTGGACTATTCTGGATGGTTCATGGGCGCGCTCGACGAGCTGCTCGCCAGGTGGCGCGAGAACCCGGATTCTGGGACGACGCTCGCTCTCTGCACGTACCTGGGTACCTCCGCGCACGAGGACCTGATCCGGGAAGTCGGGTCGACGGCGGAGGCGTGGCACAAGGACGATGCGAACGTCATGCTCGCGGTCGGCCGGATGTACCTCGACGCAGCGCTTCTCCAGGAGGCGCAGGGCGCTCTCGTGGCGGCCGGCAAGCTGGACCAGTCCGCGCCGGCGCCTTACCGGTACCTGGGCGAGGTGCTGCTTCGCCGCGGTGATGCGGCTCGCGCCGAGAAGGTCCTCGCGCGCGCTCTGCAGATGGGCGCGGTCGAGGCGGACACGCGCATGTGGCACGATCGCTCGACCGTCTACGTCGCTCTCCAGTCGCGAAACGGCATGCGCGCCGTCGCCGACGAGATCGCCCGGACGCTCCCGAAGCGCAATTCGATCCCGCCGCCGACCCTGTCGGCGCACCAGGCCGACGCTCTGTCGACGAGGGAGCGAAGGCCGCCGCCGATGCGCCCCGCGCCGAAGCTCGTCCCCTCCGTCCCGCCACCGCCGAAGCTCGTCTCCTCGGCGCCCGGCCGGCTCGTGTCGACGCCCGCGCCGCCGCTGCCAGCGTACCGCTCCGACGTGGTCTCGGATCACGACGCACCGACCGGGCGCTTCAACACCGGCGCGAGTCGCTCGCGTCCCGTGCAACCCCAGGCCGTGATGGCCGGCCCTGCGCCATCGCGCGCCGCCGTCGCGGAGGCCTTCGTGCCGCCCGCGCCGCCCCTCGTCGCTCGCGACCGGTTTCCGGTGCCGCAGCCCGTCCCTTCGCCGCGGCCCTCACCGCCTCCGCGCATTCCGTCGCCGCCGCCGATGCCGCCCCCTGCGCCGATGTCGCGCCCGCTGACGCCCGCGCCTGCCGCGCGCTCGTCCCGTCCCGCGCCCGTCGCGCGCTCGGTGCCGCCCGCGCCGCGAGTGCCGGTCTTCGGTCAGGACGACGCCGCGACGGCACGCGCCGAGACGATCCTCGATCACCTGGCGCGCGTCGGCGTGTTCGAGCGAGGCGGCGGCGCGCCGCCGGCCTGGGTTGCTCCACCGCGCGTCAAGCAGCGCGGCAGCTGGGTCTTCGTGCTCGCCACGGTGCTCGCCGTCGGTGGCGGCGTCGCCGCGTTCAAGTACGTGCACGGCGTTCGCTCCGAGCGCATGCACACGGCGCGGAGCGTCGAGGCGGAGGTCGGCAAGCTCCTCGAGACGGCGAACATCGACGACCTCGCGAAGACGGACACGAAGCTGTCATACGTGTTCGAGCTCGACTCGCGCAGTCAGGCCGCCGCCGTCCTGTGGCTCAGGAACCGCGTGCTCTCCGCGCTGATGCTGCCCGGGGAGCCGCGCGGCATCGAGAGCGCGCTCGCGCGTTGCAAGACGCTCGACGTCGACGAGGGCAAGACGGCTTTCGGCAAGCTCGCGAGCTTCCTCGCGGAGGGCGACCTCGCAGGTGCCGCCGCCATCATGCCGAAGTGGGACGATCGGGCGAAGAACGACCCTTTCTATCACCTCGCCGCCGCGGCCATGCTCGAGCGCGCGGGCGACGCTCGAGCCGAGGGCCAGTATCAGCAAGCCTTCGAGCTCGACCCCGAGCTCCTCGTCGCGCGCGTCTTCCACGCCGAGCTCGTCACGCTCGAGCACGGGAGCGGCGCGGGCAAGCCGCTCGTCGCCGACGTTACCACGCGGCTCGGCGACGGCCCCGTCGCGCGCGCCCTTCGCGGCATCGTGTGGGCGGTGGATCCGGACGCCGGCGAGCTCCCCGATTCGGCGAAGGTCGTAGGTCCCGATCGCGGCAAGCTTCCGATGCAGCTGCTCGCCATCCCGTATGTCGTAGATGCGCGCGTGGCGGCCCGCGCGGGCAACCCCGCTGACGCGCTCGCCGCCCTCGACAAGGCGCTCAGGGTCACCGCCACGCCGGCCATGGCGACCGGCATCGGGCAGCTCGCCATCGAGCTCGGCGACGAGCAGCTCGCTCGCCAGGCGACGCTGCGCGCCCTCTCCTATTCCGCGCTCTATCCGCGCGCGCGCTCCCTTGCCGCGCGTGTCGCGCTGCTCGGCGCGCACATCGACGACGCGAAGCACGCGATCCAGGAGCTCGACGCGAAGGCCCCCGAGGTCGCCGTCGTGCGCGCCGCCGCGGCGTACGAGTCGCTGGATCTCTCCGAGCTCGAGAGCGCCGTCCAGGCCATGGGTAGCGCCGACGGCTCATCGCGCGCGCTCGCCGCCGGCCTCGGCATCGCAGTCGGCCGTCGCTACCCTGATCCGAAGGCCATCGAGCAGATGGCCGTCCCGTCCGTTCCCTGGGGCGATCTCGTCGCCGTCGACGCCGCGCTCGACACCGGCAAGATGGAGCTCGCGCAGAAGATCGTCTCGCGCTGGGGCGCTCGCTCGAGCGTGCCCACCTACGCCCTGCGCGTCGCGCGCCTGCTCCGCTATCAGGGCAAGAACGACGACGCCGTGAAGGCATCTGCCGACGCGATGGTCGCGGGTGGCGTCACGCCCCGCGTCCTGGTCGAGCGCTTCGACACGCTCCTCGCGAACAAGGACGTGCAGGGCGCCCGTGATCTTCTCTCGCAGTACCCCATCGTGCTCGGCCCGATGACGGAGTTCCTGAAGGCTTCCCTGGACGCGGCTGACAACAAGGCCGCACGGGCGAAGGTCGCCGTGGCGCGTCTCGAGCCGCTCCCCGACGGCTCGCCGGTGCTCTTTGATCTCATCGCCGCCCGCGCCTTCGTCGCCACAGGGGACGCGCGAGCGAAGCCGCTCGTCCTGCGTCTCCTGCGCGAAGGGCCGAAGAACCCCGACGTCCTCGAGCAAGCGCGCGCCGTAGGCCTTTCGAGATAGCGCAGAAGCTACCGCTCGCGCGTGGTGCGCACGGCGACGTTTCGTGGTTTCTTCCTGCCGGTGAGCACTTCGGAAAGGCGTGCGCCGCTGCCGCTGCCCTCTGTTCCAGGCCTTGCCGTGCCAGACGGCATGCGCGAGCGCCTTGCCGCGATGGGCGCCGACGTCACCGCCGACCGGCTGGTTACGGTCGGCGACTACCTGGCTCGGCTCCTCGCGATGAACGAGCGCATGAACCTCACGTCGATCACCGATGCGCCGAGCGCGTGGGAGCGCCACGCACTCGACGCGCTCTCGCTATTGCCGCACCTGGCGGACGTTCCGGCAGGGGGTCGGCTCGTCGACGTGGGCTCGGGCGGGGGGCTTCCCGGGCTTCCGCTGGCGATCGCGAGACCGGATCTCCACATCACTTTGATCGAGGCCACCCAGAAGAAGGCCGCTTTCCTTTCGACGGTGAGCGAAGGGCTCCGCCTGACCAACGTCACCGTGCGCGCCGAGCGCGCCGAGAAGCTCGCGGTCGGACCGCTCGCGGGCCAGTTCGACGTCGTGACCGCACGCGCCGTGGCTCGACTCGCGGCGCTGGTTCCTCTCGTCGTGCCGTTTGCGCGCGTGGGAGGGCGCCTGCTCCTCGTCAAAGGGCAACGCGTCGACGAGGAGCTCGCGGAAGC
>CAYUAW010000307.1:4387-9245 GCA_964442485.1 uncultured Polyangiaceae bacterium | reverse complement strand
CCGTTCGACTCGAACGACACGAGGCTCCCGGCTGCCTTCCGTCGTTCACTTCGAACGACCAGAGGCTCCCGGCTGCCTTGCGTCGTTCGATTTGAACGAAGACTGGAACTGGGATTGAGCAGTCACCTTGATTCTCGAGCGGGGCTTTGCGCCGGAGCGCGACGACGACCAGCCCGACAGCGAGCGCACCGACGCCCCCGAAGCCTCTGCGCTCCATGAAACTGCGGGATCAAGCGCCTTCTGGGCCGCGCGCCGGCCAATCCCTGGCGTCTTTTGTCCAGCGCTGCTGGCCCGGCACCGACGTCTCCGGCCCGAATTTGTTACGCTCCGCATCAATGGTCGGCGACGCCTCTTCGCTGATGGCTCCTCAGGTGCGCGCCCGGCACATGCAGGGGCTCATCGCCGACCTGAACCGGCTTCCCCCAGACGACCGCGCTGCCATCCTCTCGGCCATTTCCCCCCGGACGCTCGAAGGCATCGGCGCCGGCACCTTGTTCGGCTGGGTTCCCTTCTCGTTCGACGTCGAATGTTCGCGCGCCGTCGCCCGGCACCTCGGCCCGCAGCGCGCACACGATTTCTTTCGTAGCCAGATCCTCGGAGCCGTCGAGACGAGCCTCCTCGCCGGGTTCGTGCAGGGTGCGATGCGCCTGGCCGGCACCGACCCCCGCCGACATCTGCCGCTCCTGGGAAGGGGCTACGATCTGCTGTTCCGCGCCTGCGGCCGCCTGACGGCGCGCTACGAGCCTCCGAGCTCCGGCGTGATCGAGCTGCGGGGTTTGCCGCCGGAGGCGATGGAGGATGACTACTGGATCGGGAGCGTCGCGAGCTCGTTCTGCGGGCTCTCGGAGCTCATCGGATTCGATACCCGGGTCGTCGTCAGCAACCTGATTGCAAGGGAATGTGCCGTCACCCTGGTTGCCACCTGGCAAGCGCGCGGCACAACGAAGCCGCGGTGACGCTCACCCTGCCATCCAGCTACCGCACGCGCTTCCGCGAGCGCCAGGCCCAGAAGACGACGACGGAGCCGACCATCACCGCGAGCTGAGCGAACCCGAGGCGCCCGTCGGCGAAGAAATGATCGACGGCGAGGGCCGCGACGCCAGCGCCCGCGGTGACGAGGATCAGCTGGACTGAACGATTCACGGCACCACTCTAGCGGATCGCTTCCCGGCAAGCCGCGTCCTGAAAGACGGTCCCGCGGATCACGCCGCGCCAAGGCGTGCGTGCGATGGGCAACACTGTCGCGTTCGGGATACGCGGAGACGCAAAGCTGCGACGCATTTCGTGCGGGAACGTGGGCCGCGGCCGTACGGCGCGGCGCTTGCAACCGCCGACCGTCACCTTGGACGCCGTCTTACCGCTCATCGAGAACGACCTCGCCCGCTCCGATATCCTGTTTCGTTCGCTGAAGTCCCGTGCGACCGGCATAGGTACGCTCTGGGTGGTCACGCCGAACGAACAGCGCAGCGCGATCGAGGACCATCTCCGTCGATGCCCGCCCGAGTTCGCCGCGTGGCGCGTCGTCGGTGAAACCGACATCGTGCCCGAGCTCGCGCTGATACGGCCGCGGGGGTGGTACCGGCAGCAGCTCATCAAGCTGGCGATTGCCGAGCACGTCGAGTCGAGCACGTACCTGACGCTCGACGCGGACGTGATCTGCACGCGCGACTTCTCGGCGAGGGACCTTTCGCCCGACGGCAAGCCCCTCTGCTACATCATCCCGAACGACTGGCACCCGGACTGGTACCGAGGGAGCGTTGCCATCCTGGGCCTTTCTTCGCCCAGGCGCGGGATCTTGCACAATGTCACGCCCGCCGTGCTCTCTCGAGACGCCGTCCTCGGGCTGCGTGATCACCTGGAGCGAAGGCTGCTCTGCTCGGGCCTTCGAGGCGTGAAGCAACGGCTCGCCCTCCACCGAGGCCGGGTCACGGAGCATTCCACCTTTTCCAGGTGGCGCCTGCTGCTCGCCGGGGGGACGCCGTGGACCGAGTACTCGCTCTACTACACGTACCTCGAGGCAACCGGGCAGTTCACGAAGTATCACACGCTCGCGACGCATCCCATCTACGATATCGATCGCTCCATCTGGTACGCGGGTCGCCCGTCGATCCAGAGATGGAACCCGAGCATGTGCTTCGAGGGAGCCGGACCGCCGTGGTTCGTCGTCGTGCAGTCCCACACGCGCATCCCGACGCCGGAGGTCTGGCGCAAGGTCGAGGGGTTCCTCGCGTGAGGCTTGGACGCCGCGGCGGCTGTCCCTGCTGAATCCGTGTCCGTGACCGATCCAGGCGCGACGCGAGACCCCATCGCGCGAAGGGTGTTACCTTGGGGGCTCGCCCATGGCAGCCGGAGAGCACGAGTCTGAAGCCGATCTCCTGGCGGCGGTCATTGCCGCGCTCGACGGTGACGAGCCCGATGCCTGCCTCGATGCAGCGGTGAACGCGCTCGGCTCGCGTGGGCTCGGACAGCCGGGCGCCATGGGCAAGCCGTGGTTACGGTTGCAGCGCGGCAGGCGAGAGCTTTCGCTTTCGGCGGCTCCTGGCATCGAGGCGCCCGGTCCGGCGGCGTGCGTCCCGCTCGGGCAGCTGCTCGGCGTCGCGCTCTCGCGGGCCGCCGAACAGGACGAATCCCGGAAGCTGCGCGAGCGCCTGGAGATGCTCCAGTCCGCGTCTTTCGAGGGCATCTTCATTCACGACGAAGGCGTCGTCGTGGATTGCAACGAACGGCTGTGCGAAATGCTCGGCTATAGCCGCGAGGAGATGCTCGACCCCATCCAGATGGTGCGCAGCATCGCACCGGAAGACCTGGCCGAGGCGCAGCGGCGCGTGCGGGAACGGTTCGAAGGCGAATCCGTGCTCACGTGCGTGCGCAAGGATGGCTCGCGAATCCGCGCGGAGCTCAGGACCAAGCAGACGCGCCTCGGAGAGCGTCCGATCCGCGTCACCGCGCTGCGCGACGTCACCCTGCGCGAGCAGACCGCAGAATTGCTTCGCGAGAGCGAGCAGCGCTTGCGCGGGATCCTCGAGGCCACGTTCGACGCCGTGGTCATCAGCCAGAGCGGCATCCTGGTCGACGTCAGCGACGGCGCCGAGCGGTTCTTCGGCCTGACGCGCGAGGAGCTGGTCGGCAGACCGGTGCTGCACATGGTCGCGCCCGCCGCGCGCGACGAGGTATTCCGGCGCATCCAGGAACGGACGATGGGGACGTACGAGACGGTCGCCATGGCCGCGGACAGAGGCCCGGTGCCCGTGATGGTGGTCACCGTCCTGTCGACGCTCGACGGCGAGCCGGTGCGCGTCGCTGCCATCCGAGATCTGAGCGAGGCGCGGCGTCTGGAGCACGAGCGCCGACAGCTCGAGCTCCAGGTCGAGCGGAGCCAGCGGCTCGAGAGCCTGGGCGTACTCGCCAGCGGCATCGCGCACGATTTCAACAATCTGCTGGTTGGCGTCCTGGGCAGCGCGGAGGTCCTGCTCGGCACGTTGCAGGACCCCGAAGATCGCGAGCTGGCCCAGACGATCCGCACGGCAGGCGAGCGCGCAGCGAGCTTGACGAAACAGATGCTCGCCTATGCGGGGCGACAGAGGCTGAGCACGACGGAGCCCGTGGATCTCGCCGAGCTATGGAATGAGCTCGGCGCGTTGCTCGGCGCGGCGCTTTCCAAGAAGGCGCAGCTCGAGCTCGAACTCGCACCGGAGAGCATCGTGATGGGCGAGCGCGCCACGCTCATGCAGGTGTTCATGAACCTGCTCACCAACGCGAGCGACGCCCTCGATGACAGGTCGGGACGGATCACCGTGACGACCGAGCGAGTGCGCGAGCCCGACGCCCGCTGGAAGAGCGCGCTCGGAGCGACGGTGCATCCGGGGGACTGGGTCCTGGTGCGCGTGCGCGACACAGGCGTCGGGATGGACGACGTGACGCAGCGACGTATCTTCGAGCCGTTCTTTTCCACCAAGCCGCGCGGCCATGGCCTCGGGCTCGGATCGTGCCTCGGCATCGTGAAGGCGCACGGCGGAGCAATCCTGGTCGAGAGCGCACGGGGCTCGGGCAGTACGTTCTCGGTGCTCCTGCCGGCGACGGCCGTCCGCTCGGAGTCACGCCCGCCGCCAGAAGTGACGGCGCGGCCATGCCGCCTGCTCGTGGTCGACGATGAGCCGCTTGTCCGCTCGCACGTGCGGCGCCTCCTCGAAAGACACGGCTACGCAGTGGAGGGCGTCGCCAGCGGAAATGCCGGGATCGAGGCCATCCAGCATGCCGAGCCGGACATGGTGTTGCTCGACATGATGATGCCCGATCTCGACGGCGTCGAAGTCGTGCGGCGTCTCCGCGCGTCGGGCGTGAACGTCCCGGTGGTGCTCTGCTCCGGTAACCTCGACGCCGCCAGGGAACGCGGCCTCGAACCAGGAATGGTGCAGGGCATGCTCCAGAAGCCCTTCGATCAGGACGAGCTGCTCCAGGCGCTCGATTGCGCACGAAGCCGTCGCATCGACGATGCCTGAGCCGTCCGGAAGCGCTCCGCAACGAAGAAACCGTCCGGGCTTCCCCGTCTGTAGACGCCGCCCGGGCACGGCCAGAGCGCCCCTTCCACCTGCGCCGGAACAGCAATGGCGACCCGGCTTCGCGCCAGGGTTCGCTTTCCCGCTCGGGTCCCGGTAACCCCGCCGACGGTTGCTCATCCCACCGCAGAGTGCGCGCGCATTTGCGGTGACCGATTGCAACCGACCTTCAAAAGGACGATAAGAACGGCGTTCGCTGAGCCGCTATTCGCGTTCGCGATCACGTCAAATCAGAAAGCACACGCATGACCCGGGGAAACTTGCTTCGTCTCGTCTGCACGCTCTTCATCGTGGGAGGGAGC
>CAYUAW010000307.1:0-4287 GCA_964442485.1 uncultured Polyangiaceae bacterium | reverse complement strand
CGGACTATCCGTCGGGGACCTGCGGGCAGCAGAGCGACGGCTGCGGCGCGCTCACGCCGAACTGCACCGCGTGCAAGAACCCGGAGTTCTGCGGCGGCGACCCCGGCCATCCGAACACCTGCGGCGGCAACAACGGGCTCGGTCTCGACGGCGGTCCGGGGAAGAACCCCTGCACGCCGAAGACCTGCGCGGATTTCCCGAGCGGCACCTGCGGCGTGCAGGGCGACGGCTGCGGCGGCAAGACGCCGAACTGCAGCACCTGCACGAGTCCCGCGTTCTGCGGAGGTGGCGGCAAGAGCCTCTGCGGAACCGGCGTCGACGCGGGCCCCCCCGGCGGCGGCACCTGCACGCCCAAGACCTGCGCGAGCTACCCGCAGACCTGCGGACAGCAGAGCAACGGATGCGGCGGGCTCACCCCGAACTGCGGCACCTGCACGAACCCCACGTTCTGCGGTGGCGGCGGCCCCGGCAAGTGCGGCGGCAGCAACGGCAAGCAGGCGGACGGCGGCGTCTCGTCCAGGTGTGTTCCCGCGACGTGCCAGAGCCTCGGTTACACCTGCGGGCAGGCCGCAGACGGCTGCGGCGGCATCATCGGGCCGTGCGGGCCGGCCTGCGTGGCGCCGCAGGTGTGCGGCGGCGGCGGCAAGCCGAACGTCTGCGGCTCGAGCATCCCCTGCACCGGGCTCTGCACGCAGCAGCAGACGTGCCCAGCCGGGGGCACCACGACGCTCACGGGAGTGGTGCGTGCGGGCCTGCAGGAGACCGTGGTGAACGGGAACAAGGTCTTCTTCGTGCCGCAGGGGACCACGCCGGATCCGGTGCCGGGCGTCCTCGTCTACGTTCCGAACTCGGCGCTGAAGCCGTTCTCGAACGATCCCTCGAAGCCCCAGGTCGAGTGCAGCCAGTGCGGCGCGGACGTCTCCGGCGACCCGCTCACCACGACCACGACGGACTTCAACGGGAAGTTCACGCTGCAGAACGTGCCCGTCAGCAAGACCGGCGCCGACACCATTCCGGTCGTGATCCAGCTCGGCCACTGGCGGCGCCTCTACCGCTTCCCGATCACGAAGGCGTGCGCCGCGAATGCGCTGCCGCAGGATCTGAACTTCCCCTCGACGTCGGCGGAGGGCGACATCCCGCTCACTGCAATCTCCACGGGATCGTACGACCCCATCGAGTGCGTGCTCTTGAAGATGGGCGTCGCGCAGCAGGAGTTCACGAGCCTGCCGACGTGGCAGGCCGAGGCGGTCTCCGGGACGACGCCGAAGCCGGGCCGCATTCACGTCTACACCTCGACGCAGCCCGGCGGCGGCAACGCCAACCCGGGGTCGGTGCTCGCCCCGCAGCAGGACGAGACGGTGCTGATGGGCACCGGCAACACCGGCGGCCCGGCGAACGGCACGTACATGATGTACGACCAGATCCTCCTGCCGTGCTGGGGTGACGAGGTCCAGAAGAGCGGCTCGGAGCTCAGTAACCTCGGTTACTACGGCGACCACGGCGGCCACTTCTTCGCGACGCACTACAGCTATTCGTGGCTCAACCAGAACACGAACAGCGCGCTCTCCTCGATCGCGAACTGGGATCCGAAGGCGAACCAGAACGACTTCCCCACCGCCAACGGCGTGCCCTTCACGGGAAATGTCAGCCGGACGGTCCCGGTCACCGTGCCCGCGACGAACCCCGGGATGTTCGTCAAGTGGCTGAACTTCGTGGGAGCGCTCGCGAACGGCAATCCGGCGGGCGCGCCGCCCGCGGCCCCGACGGTGACGCTCACCGCCGCGCGGCACGACGTGGACAGCGTGCGTGCTCCCTCCGTCGACTGGATCGACGGCACCGATCCGGCTCCGAAGGTCGGCTCGCCGAGCCAGATGCAGCTCCACTTCACGTTCGACATGCCCATCGCGACGGGCAACTCGACGCCCCTGCAATGCGGTCACGGCATCTTCAGCGACTTCCACGTCAACAGCGTGACGCGCTCGAACAACACGACGTTCCCGAACGAGTGCAGCGACCATTCCGCGATGGATTCGCAGCAGAAGATCCTCGAGTACATGATCTTCGATCTCGCGTCGTGCGTCCCTCCGCCCCCGACCTCCACCTGCACGCCGAAGACGTGCGCGGCTTTCCCGGCGGGCACCTGCGGGCAGCAGGGGGACGGCTGCGGCGGGCTCACGGCGAACTGCGGTTCGTGTCCGACGGGGCAGGTCTGCGGCGGCGCGGGCACCGCGAACAAGTGCGGCAACACCGGCGGCGGCCCGTGCACGCCGATGACCTGCGCGGCGTTCGCCGGCTCCTGCGGGCAGCAGAGCAACGGCTGCGGCGGGGTGACCGCGAGCTGCACGTGCCCCACGGGCCAGACCTGCGGCGGCGGCGGCGTCCCCGGCAAGTGCGGCACTCCGAACCAGAGCACGTGCACGCCCCTCACCTGCACGGCGTATCCCACGGGGACCTGCGGCCAGCAGAGTGACGGCTGCGGCGGACTCACTCCAGACTGCAACCCCTGCCCCACGGGCCAGACCTGCGGCGGCTGCGGCGTCCCCGGTCAGTGCTGCACACCTCCCACGACCACGTGTCCGCCCCAGCCCTGTCCCGCGAGCGTCGAATGCGGACCGGCGAGCGACGGCTGCGGCGGGGTCATCCCGAGCTGCGGCACCTGCACGCCTCCCGATACGTGTGGCGGCGGTGGCGACCCCGGCAAGTGCGGCGGCACGACGGACTGCAAGCCGCTCACCTGTGCGGACCAGGGCATCGCCTGCGGCCCAGCGGGCGACGGTTGCGGCAACCTCCTCAAGAGCTGCGGCACTTGCACTCCGCCGGACACCTGCGGTGGCGGCGGCAAGTCGGGTCAGTGCGGTCACATGACGGACTGCGTCCCGAAGACCTGCCAGGACCTGAACATCAACTGCGGCCCGGCGGGCGACGGCTGCGGCAATCTCATCCCGAGCTGCGGCACCTGCACTCCTCCCCAGACCTGCGGCGGCGGAGGCACGCCAGGTCAGTGCGGCGGACACGGCATCAAGTGATCGACTGAGACTCGACGTACACTCGGGGCCCGTGACCGAGTCCATCCCCGCCGAGGAAGAAGCGCTGCTCGCGCGCGTCCGGCAAAGCCTCGCCAGGCGTGCGCGGCCGCAGACGCCAGGCGCGGGCAAGACGGACGCCGACGCTCGGTCCGCGCCGCTCGGCTACGACGACCGACTCGTGGCGCTCCGGGACGAGATCGGCGAGGCAAGGCTCGAGGACGTCCCTCAGCTGGTCGCGGAGATGGAGCGACTCCGTGAGGTGTCACTGGCGCGGGTCGATCCAGCCAGCATGCTGATCGATCCGCTCTCGCCCTACTTCGGGCACCTGAGGCTCCGGGAGACGTTTCGGGGGCGTGTCGTCGAGCGCGACGTACTCATCGGGCGGGCGACGTTCTTCGATCACGACAATCGCGTCAGCATCGTCGACTGGCGCAACGCGCCGGTGAGCCAGCTCTTCTATCGCTACGCGGAAGGGGACGAGTACGAGGAGCGATTCGGAGATCGCGACGTCGAGGGCGAGCTCCTCGTGCGCCGCATCCTCACCGTCGACGGTGGCATCCTCGTACGCATCGCGAGCCCGCAGGGGCTCTGGGTGCGACGCCGTGGCGCCGAGGCAGTCTGGGAAAGGCAGGAAGCGCACGTGTACGAGCTCTCCGGCGGCGAGCTCACGAGCTTGCAGCCCGCGCGACGGCAGGAGACCCGTGGCGTCCTCGGGGCGTCGCCGGGCGGTGTGCAGTCGCTGAATCGCCACCTGCCGGAGATCGCGGCGCTCATCGATCCGCAGCAGTTCGAGCTGATCACATCACGCGACACCGGCGTCGTGGTGCTCCAGGGGGGCGCCGGCAGCGGCAAGACGACGGTGGGCCTGCATCGGCTGGGGTTCCTTGCGTACACATTTCCCGCGAAGTTCCCGCCACACAGTCTCATGGTGGTCACCTACGGCGCGGCGCTCTCGGCGTACATCGGCGAGCTCCTGCCCTCGCTCGGCGTCTCCGGCGTTCGCGTGTCCACCTTCGGCGAGTGGGCAGAGCACGAGCTCCGTTCGGGCCTCCCCTGGCTCCGCGCAAAGGTCGTGGACGAGGCCGCCCCCGAGGTGACGCGCGTGAAGAGCCACCCGGCCCTCCTTCACGAGGTGGACCGACTCGCAGAAGCGCAGGTGGGCAAGCCGGGCGCGTCCGCCATCCTCGAGGTGTGGGGCGATCTCCTCACGGATCTCCCTCGCCTGACGAAGCTGCTCACCGGAGACGTCGAGATGCCGCTG
>CAYUAW010000306.1:0-9259 GCA_964442485.1 uncultured Polyangiaceae bacterium | reverse complement strand
ACATGCGCATGCCGCCGTTGACGCCGAGTACCTGGCCCGTGATGTAGCCGCCCTCCTCCGAGCACAGAAACGCGGCGGCCGCTGCGATGTCGTCCGGCGTTCCGAGGCGGCCCAGCGGGACCATCCCCACGAGGTTGTCGATGGTTCCGAACGGAAATGCGCCGCTGGCTTCGGCCTTCCGCGCCATCGGAGTATCGACGATGGTCGGCGGAATCGTGTTGGCGGTGATCTTGTGTGCGGCCAGCTCGTAGGCGAGCGCCTTGGTCAAGGAGATGACGCCGCCCTTCGACGCGACGTAGTGCGCCATCATCGGTGCACCGGACTGCGCGCTCGAAGAGGAGATCGTCACGATGCGGCCCCACCCCGCGGCGATCATGTCCTTCACGGCGAGCTGAGCGCAGGTGAACGTTCCCGTCAGGTTGACCGCGATCAGGCGATCCCACTTCTCCGGCGTGATGTCCGGCAGCATGTCGAACGATTCGACGCCCGCGCTGGTGACGAGGATCCCGACCGGACCGAGATCCTTGCGCAAGGCCTCGAACACGCGCTCGAGCGCCGCCCGATCAGCGACGTCGACCTCGTACGGGCGCACGCGCAGGCCCTTCTTCTGGAGCTCCTCGGCGCGCTTGACCACCGTGTCCGCGTCGATGTCGAGCAATGCGACGGCGTTTCCGGCCGCGGCCAGGCGCTCCCCGATGGCAAGTCCGATACCCGATGCACCACCCGTGACGACAGCGACGCGACTCATGATGCTCTTCTCCACTCTCTTTTCGCTCCACCCCGCATGCTAGGGGTGGCATTCCGTGTGTGTCGGCCAATTGTTTGCACTTTCGGCCAGCCGCTGTTCGCGCTCCGCCTGGGTTAGAGCTTTTCCAGCTCGTCGACGATCGCTTGCAGCTTCTCCGGCGGAATCTTCGCTTGTGGGAACCCTGCGACCTGCTTGAGCGACATGCCGCGCGCCAGGTTCAGCATCGGTCCAGCTGTCTTGATCTCCGGCAGAAACCTCAACAAGACGGCCTTGGCCGCCGGATCATCGAGCATCACCCCCATCTTCGTATCGCCGTTGAAGCCCATGTCTGTCTCTCCCGCTGTTCGGCACCAGGCGCCCTGAATACTGGTACTCGGCCGCAGAGATCCCTGCGAGGCCAAGTATTGACGAGCAGCGGCCAAATGAACGTTGCGCTGCGGCACATCGCTTTGTCCCTTTCCGCAATTCATTGGCCGACTGAGCGCCCCTTCGTCGGGCAGTATCGACTTGCTCTCCCACCGGCAAGAGAGGCGTCGGGCTCGTACTGCCGGACAAGCGCACGCTGATGAACATCACCGACCAGCGGATCTGTCTGTGGCTCGTACCCGGTTTCGGCGCAGTGCTCGCCTTCGCCTTCCTTCTCTTCCCGGGCTTCTTCCCGCCGCTGTCCCCCGCGATGTCCGCCGACGAGGTCGCCCGGTTCTACCGCGACAACGTCGGGCCGCTCCGCGCGAGCATGATCGTCTTCAATTTCTGCGAGGTCATGTTCATCCCGTTCTTCATGGTGATCGTCGTCCAGATGCAGCGGATGAAGAACCCGAGCAGAGCCTTCGCCTACTCGTATCTCAGCGCGGCGGCGAGCGGCGCCACCATGTTCGCGCTGGCCGACATTGCCTGGCTGGTCGCGGCATTCCGGCCGGAGCGCAGCCCGCAGCTCATCATGCTGCTGAACGATCTGGCCTGGATGGCGTTCATCACGCCGGTCGGCTTCATCATCGCGCAGAACTTCTGCCTGGCACTCGCGGTCTACATGGACGCCCAGCCGAAGCCCGTCTTTCCGCGCTGGGTGGGACACTTCAACATCGCGACGGCACTCCTCATGGCGCCTGCGGCGTTCGCCCTGGTGCACTTGAACGGCCCTCTGGCCTGGGACGGCATACTGTCGTTCTGGGTACGCATCGGAACCTACGTCCTCTACGTGGCGGTGATGTTCCTCGTCGTCCGGTCGGCGATCAACCGGCAGGCACTCGAACAACGAGTGGCAGCGTGAGCAGCGCGCTCGAGGCTCATCCAGGCGCCGCCAGCGCGAGCGAGGCAGTGCCGACCGTCAAGAACCGGAAGCTGGATCAATGGATCTGCTGGTGGTCGCTCCCGATCTTCTACAACCTCTTCGGCCTGATCTTCGTCTACCTGGGCAAGCTCATGCCCCCGCCAAGGCCTGGGCTGACGACGGATGAGATCGTCGCGTTCATCCAGAAGAACGCGGCCAGCATGCAGGCCGCGTGGGTGCTGTTGACGCTCTCACTCGGCTTCGCCTCGCTGTCTTCCGGGCTGATCATCGTGCAGATGAAGCGAATGACGACCAGCCCGGTGCTCGCGTACGCCTACATGGCCGCGCTGGCGGTCGCCGCGCTGCCGGGCTGTCTTCTTTGCACCACCATGTTCTCGCTGGCAGCTTTCCGCCCCGATCGTGATCGGGAAATCATCGCCCTGCTCTACGATCTGGGCTTGCTCTCATTCGTCGGGTCGCTGGGTTGCTTCGTCACCCAGTACATGGTCTTCGCCATCGCGATCTTCCTCGACAAGCGCGGCATATTCCCGAAGTGGCTCGGCTACATGAGCATCTGGGGGGCGGTCACCGAGCTCGTTGCGACTCCGATCTGGATCTTCAGGAGTGGACCGTACGCCTGGAACGGCTTGATTTCGTTCTGGCTAGGAACGCTCATCTTCGTCGTGTGGGAGTTCTGCCTGATCGTCAGCCTCTTCAGGGCAATCAAACAGCAGCCACTGGACGAGCCAGGCAACCATGCCTAGCTCGAGCGGCACGAGCCGTCGTCTCCCTGGCGACGCGGACATCTGGGTCTTCGTCGTCGGCGATATGCTGATCTTCTCGGCCTACTTCGCTGCGTACCTGTTCACGGGTCGCATGGGAAACCGGGAGCTGTTTCTCCGCTCCGAGCAGCATCTCAGCCAGACATTGGGCCTCTGCAACACGCTGATCCTGCTCACCAGCTCGCTGTTCATCGCGCTGTGCGTTCATGCGGCGAGGCTCGGCAACCTTCGTCTCGCATCGCGATTCCTCGAACTCGGAGGCGCCTGTGGCGTCGGCTTCCTGCTCGTCAAGGTGTTCGAATGGCACTCCAAGCTGGCGAGCGGGCTGACGATCAGCACGAATGCGTTCTTCATGCACTACTACGTGATGACCGGCGTCCACGTCGCGCACATCCTGATCGGTCTCACGTTCCTGATGGTCGTCCGGCGCGAGCTTGGCGGGGCGCAGGCTCCACGCATGGAGCTGGTGGAAGCCGGTGGAATCTACTGGCACATGGTGGATTTCCTGTGGTTCATGATATTTTCGCTGCTCTATCTCATGAGGTAGCCGATGCGCGCGTACGCTGACCATCCACTGACGCGGATATGGCTGGTCCTGCTGCTTGCAACCGTCGTGAGCTGGTGGTGGGGCTCGAACGACACCAGTGGATCTCACGGAGCTACCATGGTGACCGGCGTCGCGCTCTTCACCATCGCGCTCGTCAAGTGTCGCCTGGTGATTCGACACTACATGGAAGTAAAGAGCGCCCCTTCGTGGCTGCGGTGGACGTGCGACGCATGGCTGCTGCTCAATTTCGGCATGGTGTCATCGTTCTACTGGCTCGCAACCTGACGGGCATTGGTCCGATCGTCTACTGGTGTCCGCCCGACAGGAGCGACTTGAGATCGAAGCTCGTGTCTGCCGCTTGCTGTGGCTTCACGGCGACGCGGCTGGCGAGAAGCCGGCGAGCGAGCATGTGGTCTGCCGGGCGATTGAGGGACTCCACGCAGACCAGCCTGCCCTCGCGAAACAGGTACACGGAGAACGACGTGCCGTCCGGGTCGCCCCGTAGAACTTCCTCGCAATCGGTGCTCCGGAGGCCGGTCATCTGCAAGTGCAGGTGGCCCTGGTTGCTCCAGAACCACGGCAGCGCCTGGTACGCCGCGGGCCGTCCGACGATCCGCCCTGCGACATGGCGACCTTGATCGACGGCATTTTGCACCGACTCCAGGCGAACTCGCCCTCCGTGGGCGTAGTCGCTTCCATGCGCGGCAACATCGCCGATGGCGCTGATGTGCGGATCGCAGGTCCGCAGGAACTCATCGACGACGATGCCGTCCTCGATCGCCAGATCGCAGGTTGCGGCAAGCTCGATGTTCGGAATCACGCCGATCCCGATCACGACCAGGTCGGCATCGAGGATGCGTCCATCGACGGTCTCGACCCCACTGACGGAGCCCTGTTCGCCGAGCAGCCGCGTCGCCTGAGTCTCGAATAGCAGACGGACGCCTGCCTTTTCGTGTTCGCGCGAGCATGCCGCGGACGTCGTCCTCGACACCGCGCGCGCCATGGGTCGGTCGGCCACGTCCAGGACCGTCACGTTCAGACCCCGCTTCCTTGCGGATGCCGCAAACTCGAGCCCGATGAAGCCGGCTCCGATCACCACGACGTTTCTCGCGGCGTCCATCCTCGCCCGGAGAAGCACCGCGTCGTCCAGGGTGCGCAAGGAAAAGACGTTCCGAAGGTCCGCACCCGGCACCGGGAGCGGACGATTGCGCGCGCCAGTCGCAAGAACCAGATGGTCGTACTCGACCACCGAATCGTCCTCGAGACCCACCATCCGGCGAGCGCCATCGACCGCGACGGCGCGCTTGCCCGAGAGCAATTCGACTTGCTGCGTCGAGAAGAAGGCAGCAGGACGCAACGTGACCTGTCCGTCGCTGACCTCGCCCAGCAGATAGCCTTTCGACAGAGGCGGGCGCTGATAGGGTGCGTGCGGTTCGTCGCCGATCAGCACCACACGGCCCTCGTACCGCAGCTCACGTAGAGAAGCGGCAACCTGAAGGCCGGCCTGTCCCGAACCGATGATTGCGACGGTGGGCTGGGTCATGCAGTCGATCCGGACGAGCCTAGATCTGACTGATTGGCAGTCGGATGACGAGTCCGTCCAGCTCTCGCGTCACCTTGATTTGACAGGTCAGTCGGCTGTTGTGCTCCAGGTGCATCGCGCCGTCGAGCATGAGCACTTCCTCCTCGGATTGCGGCGGCAGCTTGTCCATCCAGGCTGGGTCCACGTACCCATGGCAGGTGGCGCAGGAGCAGTTACCGCCGCAATCACCGATGATGCCGGGAACCAGGTTGTCCCTCGCGGTCTGCATGAGGCTGTTGCCAGCTTCGCCCTCGACGACGTGCTCGGTGCCGTCGTGTTCGATGAATCGAATCTTGGCCATGGGCTCATTCCTTGGTTGCGCTGAACGGATATGAACCCATGAAGCCGGCTTTGCATTTGCCACTCATGCCGTTGCCCGTGATCTCGCCGGTGAATGTCACCTTGAGCTTGATTGGTTTCGTCACGTGGTTGACCCACGAGACCTTGTTGCCATCCACCTGGACGTCGGTGACGGACGTCGTGCTGCCCTGGCCGGACTGTGTACCGGTGAATGTTTCCCCCGCGCGTTCAAGGACGAGCACGGTGGGCTGCGGTCCGGTCGGCCCCTTGACGACGAGGTTCCACGTGCCTTCGAGTGAAGCGTTTCCCTTGCTGAGAGGCGCCGCGGGTGCGGTCTTCGATGACGGGGCTGAGACGCGCCTGGACGCAGAGCCGAGGAACACCGGGAGGGTTTCCCAGCCGCGCACGGTCGACGTGGACGCGAGCTCTGCATGCTCCTCGTCGACGTGCCACTCCGGGAAACGCTTGAGCACCTCCTGGAGCGCCACGCGGCCTTCGAGGCGCGCCAGCACGGCGCCGATGCAGGCGTGGATGCCATGCCCGAAGCCGAGGTGCGGTCGAGGTTCGCGATGAATGTTGAAGGAATCACCGTCGATGAAGCGCCTGTCGTCACGGTTGGCGGCGCCGACCAGCAGCATCATCGCGCCGCCTGCAGGAACGGTCTGGCCGTGAAACTCGATGTCCCGGGCGACATAGCGCGCGATTGCCGGGCCAGGCGTCTGGTAGCGCAAGAGCTCCTCGATCGCCTGCGGGATGAGCGCGGGGTTGTCGACGAGGGCGCGCCGCTGCTCCGGATGGTCGGCGAGCTCCTTGCCGGCCCAGCCGATCAGGCGGTTGGTGGTTTCGTTGCCGGCACCGGCGACCACGTCGACGATCGAGAGGAGCTCCTCGCGCGTCAGCTTCCGGACGGTGCCGCTGGGGTCCTTGAACTCGGCGTACATCAGCTCGGTCATCATGTCGTCGGACGGATGCGTGGTACGCCACTCGATGTATTCGCTGAAGGCGTTCCCCGATATGTTCGCTTCCACCGAGAACGCCATGGGCTTGCCGGCCTCGGTGCGCAGCCGATCGTCACCCGACTGGCGTATCGCTTCCTGATCCGCTTCGGGGATACCCAGCAGCATGCTGATGACGCGCATCGGCATCTTTGCGCCCAGGTCGGCGATGAAGTCGAAGCGGTCCCGGCCCACCAGCGGATCGAGACACTGCGCGCAGAACCGACGAACCTGCTCCTCGAGCCCATTCATGCGTTTGGGCGTCATCGCGCGCTGCAGCAGTGCGCGATACGCAGTGTGGATCGGCGGGTCCTGGAAGATGAACACAGCTTCCGGTAGCTGCGCGTTGGCCTTGATGATCTCGAGAATGGAACCGCGGGCGGAGCTGAGAGCCTGCGTCTCCTTCAGTGCGCGCTCCACCTCGGCGTAGCGGCTCAAGGCGTGGAAGCCGTACTCTTCGTTGCGGTAGAGGGGCGCCTCCTCGCGCAGTCGCCGGAATACGGGATAAGGATTCTTGAAGAACTCCGGCTTGTAGGGGTCCCAGTATACAGCGTCCGTATTGTCAACACTCATGGTGCACCTTTGGTCCCCGAGCCGCATCGCGCGCGGCTCGCCAAGCGCCAGCGCCGAATACGCCGTCGGAAAACTTTATCGATGAATAAAGTTCGACGTCAATGTTCGGCGAGGCCAGGCATTGACGTCATCGGCCAAAGGAGCGGCGCGGCGACGTCCTTGCGCGAGGCGCCACGCCCAGCGCACCGTAAAGAAACTGGGATACGACGCGCGATGCCACGGTGGCGTTGCTCGTCGGGGAGCCTTCGGCGAGCCACTGTATGCAGAACGCGTGCGCCAGGCCGGCGAGCGCGACGCCCATCTCCTCGGGCCGATGCTCCCCGAGCTCGGCCCGCTTCGCGTTCTTGCGGAGCCAGGTAGTCAGGAGCTCCACACTCGAGAAGTTGGCGCCGGGACTCGATCCAGGGGTCATCCCCTCGGTCATCAGCGTTTCTCCGGACAGCCGGGCCAGCAAGAATACCGTGACAGCGTCTCGGTAGCGGTCGGCCTTCTCGAACAGCTTGCGCAGCAAGAGCTCGAGGCGATCAGGGAACGAAAGCCCCACGGGCACGGGCTCATCGAACACGCCCACGAACTCCCGGGACAGCAGCGCGGCCAGCTCCGCGAAGATCTGCTCCTTCCCCGTGAAGTAGGCGTACAGGGACGGCGGCGTGTAGCCGGCCTCCCTTGCGATGTCCTGCATCGTGGTGACGTGATAGCCACCCCGCGCAAACGCCCGCGCGGCCGCAATGAGGATCCCCTCGCGCTTTCGCGCGACTTCGTGCTCGCGCCGCGCACGCGCTCGGTCGACCTGCGGCTCGGTGCGCTTCTGTGCTGTTTGCTTCTGTCCCACGTTCGAATCGATCCGACGTCGAAAAGGACCGTAACACGAACGGACGGATGGCGCGCGGGGCCGGAGCGGCAGCGGCGTGGATGACACCGGCCATTCATTTGCGCCTTGGGACAACGGCGAGGACGCCGCTCGCCGCCCTGGCTTCGTTCGAGCAAGCTTCCAGACCGGCGTGGGCTATTCTTGCAGTTCGTTGACCGTCTTCGGAAAAGCTCAAACCGGAGCGCTCGCCCTAGGGTCGTTCGCGCTCTCGGCGGCACTACTCGGATGCACGCAGACGGGCATCGTCGGCATCACGTCCACCAGAAGCGTCGAGCGCGACGCGACGACCGTTCCATCCGACGCGACGCTCGCATCCGACGCGACGCTCGCATCCGACACGTCGATTCGCTCCGACGCCAACGCGACGCACGTCGTGACAATCGACGATTGCCTTCCCATCAACGCGGCGAATCTGGATCCGGCGAGCGCGCAGCAGCTGGTCGACGGGAGCGGCGACGCGAGCTCGATGCGGTTTCTCTATCCGTACGACGGCACCGTGTATCCGCGAGGGATCCCGGGCCCCGTGCTGATGTGGGACGGCCCCGCGCCCGACGTCGTGTACGTCAGAATTCACTCACGCGCGTTCGACTACCGGGGTTGTCTGAAGACAACGGGCCTGAATCTTCTCGAGCTTCCCTCGGGCGTCTGGGATCTCGCCGCTGCATCGGCGAAGGGCGTCGCAGATCCTTTCACGATGGACCTCAAGGTCCTCACCGGCGGCGCGATCCATGGCCCGATCTCGGAGCAGCTCGTCATCGCCCCGGCAGCGCTGACTGGTTCCGTGTACTACATGACGACCGCTTCCCCGGCCGCGGTCGGCGGCGTCCTCAGGGTCCGCGGCGGGCGCACTGCCGAGCCTGTGCTCACCCCACCGAGCTGCGCGGGCTGTCACTCGGTCGCGGCAAACGGGACGCGGCTGCTCGCGTTCTCGAGCGGCGCCGGCGCCTCGTTCAACGTGTCCGGGTCGTCGCTCACGCCCTTGCTCGCGCCGACTCCGGGTGGCGAGTTCCCCGCTGTCTACCCTGACGGTTCGGTCTACGTGGCGAGCGCCCACCCGCCCGGAAGCGTGCTGCGAAGCTACGGCGGGGGCGTCACGGCCGCCGGTCTCTACGATACGTTGACCGGCGTGCTCGTGGCGGACAGTGGTGTCCCTTCCGGCGCGTGCATGCCGTCGTTCTCACCCGACGGCCAGCTGCTGGCGTTCACCGACTTCGGCGCGAGTAGCGGGCACACTCTCGCTCTGATGGGCTTCTCGATCGCAGCGCGTGCCGCATCCGGCTATCGAGGGCTGTACTCGACGACGGACCAGTTCGTCGGGTGGCCCGCGTTCTTGCCCGACGGCGCCGGAATCGTCTTCACCAAGGGCGCTGCGGCGGACTTTTCCGGCGGAGGCGCGGGACTAATCCCCGTCATCACGGGCCCATCCACCGATCTGTTCGTCATCGATGGCGTGGCGCGAATCCCGGTCCTCCTGTCACAGGCCGCCGGGTTTCGCTCCGCGGACGACGCCGAGACGGGTCGTACGTACCTGCCGGGCGGAGCCGCCGATCTGCACCAGAACTACTACCCGACGGTGTCGCCGGCCATGGCA
>CAYUAW010000305.1:0-9268 GCA_964442485.1 uncultured Polyangiaceae bacterium | reverse complement strand
AGGGAACGTTCCAGCCCACGGGCGTCGCGCCGCGCATCCTCGGTGACATGGTCGCCCGGGGCCTCTCCGTGGACAGCGGCGTCTTCTCGCGCCCACCGTCGCGCTGAAGTCCTGCGGACTGCATCGTGCGCCGCTCACTCGCGACGCGTCAGCTCGCCGTTTGCCGAGTCGGAGACTCGACAAGCCAATGAGACAAGTCCAGTCGGCGAATCAGATCCGTAGCTTCGCCAGAAATTCAGCGGCGCTCGCCCATGGGGCGCCGCTGACTTTCGCACCGCGAACCATGGATTCGCCGACTCATGCGTCGGCGGCAGCTTCTTCGGATTTCGCGCGGGCGAGCTTGCGGCCGAGCAAGCGGCGCTTCACCGCGCTCAGCTTGTCGAGCATCACCACGCCGTCGAGGTGGTCGTTCTCGTGCTGCACGGCGACGGCGAGAAGGCCGCCGGCCTCGAGCTCGAAGGGCTTGCCGTCGCGATCCAGGGCTCGCACCGTCACGCGCTCGGCGCGCCGGATCTCCTCCGTCACCCCAGGGAAGGAGAGGCAGCCCTCCTCCCACGTCTGGGTGCCCACTGTCGCGGTAATCTCCGGGTTGATGAAGACCCGTAGATCGCTCGGCTCGTCCTCGTTCGCGATGTCGATAACGAACACCCGAAGCATCACGCCGACCTGCGTCGCGGCGAGGCCCACGCCCGGCGCCGCGTACATGGTCTCGGCCATATCGTCGACGAGCTGACGGATCTCGTCCGTGACCTCTGTCACGGGCAGAGCCCGCTGCTTCAGCCGCGGATCGGGGTATTTCAGGATGGGCCGGAGAGCCATGACCACAAGGAAGCTAACACTCGCGATCGACCCTCGCAATGACCCGGCCCGTCACTCCGGGACGACTTTCTTCTTCGGATAGACGATGGGCCCGGAAACGTAGGCGTCGTTACCGCAAAGCTCCCAGGTGGGTGGATCGATGCGAGGCGCCTGTGCCGGCGCCTCGGGGCCCGCCCAGTCGACTGCACCTGGAATCCCACGGGGGCCGAGCAGCACCGGTGCAATGAAGACGTGGAGTTCGCTCGGAAGCCGGCCCGCAAGGAGGCTCCCTGCGAGCTCTGCGCCGCCCTCGCAGAGCACGCTGACGACCTCGCGCGCGGCGAGCGCCCGGAGTGCCACGGCCATGTCGCAGCGACCGCCGCCCGTAGTCGGGACGCGCACGACCGCGACCCCCGCCGCTTCCAGGCGCTCGCTCAGGGCGACCGGCGCATCCACCGTCGTGATGACGCACGTCGGCGTTTCGCGAGCTGTCGCGACCAGCCGGCTGTCGGCCGGCGTGCGCAGCTTGCTGTCCACGATGACGCGCACCGGGTTTCTCCCCGAGACGTCGCGAACCGTGAGCTGCGGATCGTCGGCGAGCACGGTGTTGATGCCCACCATGACCGCGTCGTAGGTCGCTCGCAGAGCGTGGACGCGAGCGCGGCTCTTCGGCCCGGTGATCCACTTCGAGATCCCCGTCCGGGTGGCGACGCGCCCATCGAGCGAGATGGCGAGCTTCAGCGAGAGGTAGGAGGCGCCCTTCGTGACGTACTTCGTCCACGGCAGGATGAGACGCTTGGCCTCTTCCTCGAGGATCCCCGTCACGACCTCCACTCCCTGTTCGCGCAGGCGCTCGACGCCAGCGCCAGGGACGTGCGGATTGGGGTCGCGCGTGCCGATGACGACACGCTTGATGCCCGCGCCGACGATGGCGGCGACACACGGGCCCGTCCGACCCTGGTGATTGCAGGGCTCCACGGTGACGTAGAGCGTGGCGCCGTGCGTCTTCTCGCCCGCTGCCTTCAGCGCGACGATCTCGGCGTGCTCGTCGCCCGCGAGATTGTGGAAGCCCTCCCCGAGGATCTCGCGGTCCTTCGCGACCACCGCCCCGACGTGGGGGTTCGGCGACGGATCACCCGAGTGACCGAGCTCGAGCGCCCGGGCCATCAGCTCGGCGTCCAGCTCTGAGAGAGCGGCGTTCTCGGGCATCGGCTCGGCCCATTACTCCGGAGAGCGCGACCGAACAAGTTGGGTCATCTCGGCCATGAACTCGTCGATGTCTCGAAAGGACTTGTAAACGCTGGCGAAACGTACGTAGGCGACCTCGTCGAGGTGCTTCAGCAGCGTCATGACCCGCTCACCGAGCCAGAGTGACGAGACCTCGCGGTCGCCGCGCTCCGCGAGCTCACGCTCCAGCGCCTCGACCTGGGATTCGAGCTCGTCCGACGAGACGGGGCGCTTGTTGCACGCGACGCGCACGCCTCGGAGCAGCTTGTCGCGGTCGAAGGGTTCACGCTGCCCGTCCTTCTTGACGACGGTGGGGAGCGTGTATTCGACGCGCTCGTAGGTCGTGAAGCGCCGCTTGCACGCGTCGCACTCCCGGCGCCGCCACGTGACGGTCCCGCCCGACGCGACCCTGGAGTCGACGACGTGGCTTTCGAGCTGGCGACACGACGGGCACTGCATGTCCCTAGCCGTCGAACGCGGAGACGATCAGCGTCGCGTTCGTCCCGCCGAAGCCGAAGGAGTTCGTCATGGCGTGTCGCACCACGCGCTCGCGCGCCTGGTTCGGCACGAAATCCAGCACGCACTCCGGGTCCGGATCGTCCAGGTTGATGGTCGGCGGCACGACGCGCCGGGTGATGGTCTGCACGCAGATGGCCGTCTCGACGGCGCCGGCGGCGCCGAGCAGGTGTCCCATCATCGACTTCGTAGAGCTCACCCAGAGCTTCTTGTCGAGCGCGTGCGCGCCGAACACGTTGGCGATGGCCTTCGATTCCTCCACGTCGCCGAGGGGTGTCGAGGTGCCGTGAGCGTTGATGTAGTCCACCTTGTCTGGCGAAAGCTTGGCATTCGCGAGCGCGGCGCGCATGGACCGGACGGCACCCGCCCCGTCGGGCGACGGCTTGGTGATGTGGTAGGCGTCGCTGGTCGCGCCCCAGCCCTTGACTTCGGCCAGGATCTTCGCGCCTCGCCGCCGGGCTCGCGTGAGTGACTCGAGCACCAGGGTGCCCGCCCCCTCGCCGCAAACGAAGCCGTCGCGGCCGCGGTCGAACGGCCGGCTCGCGCGCTGCGGTTCTGCATTCCGCCGGCTCAAGGCGAACATCGCCGAGAAGCCGGCGATGCCGGTCGGCGAGATCGCGGCTTCCGCGCCGCCGGCAATCATGACGTCAGCTTCACCGCGCCGGATCCACTCCGACGCCTCGCCGATCGAGTGGGCGCTCGATGAGCACGCGCTCGTGTGACACATGCTCGGACCACGAAGACCGTGGGCGATGCTGACCTGACCCGCCGCCAGGTTTCCGATCAGCGAAGGGATGAAATAAGGACTGACCTTCGTCGGTCCGCGCTCGTTGACGATGAGCGTAACCCGCTCGAGGTTCTCGAGGCCGCCGATGCCGACGCCGAGGAAGCATCCGGCACGGTCGCGTTCTTCTTCGGTGAGATCGAGCGACGCTTGCTCGATCGCGAGCTTGCTCGCTGCCATGGCGAAGGTGATGAAGCGTGAGACTTCCTTCACCTTCTTGCGGGGCATGAAATGCTCCGCTTCGAAACCCTTCACCTCGCACGCGAAGCGCGTGGTGTAGCGCTCGTCACACTCGAAGAGCGTGATGGGCGCTGCAGCGCTTTGCCCGCGCACGAGGGATTGCCAGGTTTCGTCCGTCCCGACCCCACTGGGTGTAACGAGCCCGACTCCAGTGACGACGACACGCTCCATGTTTGTCCGCCGGGCGCAGCGACCCCGGCCGCATTGCGCGGCCGGTCCCCCCGGGGTGCGGCTCAGCCTCCGATGTGCTTCTCGATGTAGTCCACTGCGTCCTGGACGGTCCGGATCTGTTCGGTGTCCTCGTCCGGGATGTCGATCTCGAACGCCTCTTCGAACGCAAGGACGAGCTCGACGAGGCCCAGCGAATCTGCGCCGAGGTCGTCGATGAACGTAGACTCAGCCTTGATATCGGCTTCGTCCACGTCGAGCTGCTCCTTGATGATCCTCTTCACCTCGGCCGTGATGTCGCGACCTTCCGCCATGTTTCCTCCAGGGGGCCCGCCTCGTACAACAAGCGCGACCCCGATGCATGATCTTTCCGGGATTGTAGAAAAACTGCGAAATTACATGTACATGCCGCCGTTCACGCGGATGACTTGGCCCGTGACGTAAGCGGCTTCGTCGGATGCGAGGAACGCGATGGCGGCCGCGACGTCGTCGGCGGAGCCTGGGCGCGCCAGGGGCACGCCCGAAAGAAGACCTGCCCGCTGCTCGTCCGTGAGCGCGAGCGTCATGTCCGTCTGGATGTAACCGGGGGTGACGGCGTTCACCGTGATGGCCCGGGAGGCGTACTCCCGCGCGATGGACTTCGCCGCCCCGAGCAGCGCGGCCTTCGACGCGGCGTACGCGGTCTGACCCGCGTTGCCCATCTCACCCACGACGCTCGAAACGAACACGATGCGACCAGCCTTGGCGCGCATCATCGTCTTCACCGCGGCGCGGGTACACGCGATGGCACCGACGACATTCACGGTCAGTATCCGGAGAAGATCCTCGTCCTTCAAGCGAAGAAGGAGGGCGTCGGCGGAGATGCCAGCGTTCGCGACGAACACGTCGAGGCGGCCGAGCCGCTTCGCGATGTCGCCGACGGCGCGCTCTGCGCCCGCCGCGTCGGCCATGTCGATGCGAGTCGCTTCGGCCTTGCCGCCTGCTGCTCCGATGGCTTCTACCACGCTGCGTGCCGCGTCCTCACCCGAGACGTACGCGACGACCACGTGCGCGCCCTGGCGCGCAAGCGCCACGGCCGTCGCACGGCCGATGCCGCGGGAGCCTCCGGTGACGAGGGCGACTTTTCCAGTTAGGTCGAACACAATCCCCTACATATTCCGGATTTCGAATACCGGAGCCGCGGTGTTTAGCACGCTCGCCCGGCGTTCAAACTGGAAAGTTGAGGTATTCGGCTGTGGAGGCAACCCCGGCGGGATCGCTGACCCCGTGAACCGAGATGCGCTTGTCGATCTTCTTCACCAGACCGGCGAGAACCTTCCCGGGGCCGATCTCGAGCGCCTGCGTGACGCCTTGCGCTGCGAGCCAGGCAATCGACTGGCTCCACTTCACTGCTCCATCGATTTGCCGCACGAGCAGCGAAGGGATTCTCCCCGCATCCTGGTTCGGTTCGGCGTCGACGTTCGTGACAATGGGGAAGGCGGGGATCGCGATCGCGATGCCTTTCAGCGCCGATTCCACGGCGCGAGCCGCCGGCGCCATCAGCGATGAGTGGAAAGGGGCGCTGACCGTCAGCGGGATGGTCTTCACCTTGAAGTTTGCGGCAAGTGCGCTGGCGCGCCGGACCGCCGCGGCGTGCCCGGAGATCACAATTTGGCCCGGCGCGTTGAAATTGGCGGGCTCGAGCGCCTCACCCTCTCGCGCCGCCTCGCAGAGCGAGCGGACGGTTGCGTCATCGCCGCCCAGCACGGCGGCCATGGCGCCCTCGCCGTCCGGCACCGCGTCCTGCATGGCGCGCCCGCGCAATCGGACTAGACGCACGGCGTCTTCCAGCGAGAGCGCGTCTGCGGCGACGAGCGCGCTGTATTCGCCCAGGGAATGACCCGCGCCGAAGGACGGCAGCGGGAGGCCCGGAAGCGCCTCGCGGAGCGCTGCGAGCGTCGCGACGCTCGTGGCGAGAATCGCGGGCTGCGTGTTCGCGGTCAACGTCAGCTCGGAGAGCGGTCCCTCGAAGCAGAGTCGCGACAGGGGCTCGCCGAGCGCCTCGTCCGCGCGCTCGAAGATCTCCCGCGCGGCGGGTGAGGCGTCGGCGAGAGCCTTGCCCATGCCCACGGTCTGGGTGCCTTGCCCCGGAAATAACCAAGCTACGGTCATCGGACGTCCCGGACGCGCCTGTTCAGCAGCCGGGCCTCACGGACCAGTGTGCCGCGCAAGCCGCCCGACGTGGCTCACGCCTTCGTGTCGTCGGTGGCGCCGGACTTCGTCTTCGTCACCTGCCGGCCCTTGTAGTGGCCGCAGGTCGGGCACGCGCGGTGCGGCACGAGCGGCGCCGAGCAGTTGGGGCAAGGAATGAGGTTCGGCGCCTCCACCTTGTCATGATGTGCCCGGCGCATATCGCGTCGGCTGCTGGTCCTGCGTCGCTTGGGAACTGCCACGGCTCACTCCTTCTTGGCGCGGAGGCGGCTCGCGATGGCCGCCAGTGGGGCGAGGCGTGGATCGACTGCCTCGTGCGCCTGCCGGCCTTCTGGGGCCGGATCGAGAGGACGCTCGATAGCGGGACTCGCCTCGGATCGCAAGTCCTCGCGGAGGGGGACCATCGGAAGCTCGAGCAGCAGAAACTCCCGGAGGAAAGGGTCCAGGGTCACCCGGTCGGCCTCATAGCAGTCGCGCGCGGCCGCTTCCTCGGCAAGAATCGTTTCTTCCTCGCGCTTTCGTCGGTCCTGCGTGGCCGCGCCGCCCGCGGCCGTTTTCCTCTTCCCCGGCCCCTTCGCACCCTGCACCTTCGGCGGGGGGCGGGCCGGGGCGCCGGAAGGCGGCGAAAGGAGCAGAAAAACGTCGGCCGCGATGTCGAAATCGACCGGATCGAGCGTCCGGGCACACGGCATCGTCACGAACGCGGTGGCCTTGCCGCGAACCATGACCTCGCGCCCGCTCTTCGAGAGCGTTACCGTCAAGCGGCCAGGCTTGTCGCGAGTTGTCGCCTCCGAGCCCTCGAGCGCGCGGGTCAGCCAGGCGCGGGGGATCTCCTCGTCGATTTCGCGGTCGCCGTACTCCAGATCGGCGAGGGGCACGCTGAACGTGGGCGGCTCTTGCACGGGCAGGCCCGGTGTCTAGCGCGACGGGCGCCTCGGGACCAGCGGCGCGTTTGTGGGAGATTCGCCCGGGATGATAGCGTCCGCCCGCCCATGGCGGATGCTCGACGGCGGCGGCTCGTGATTGCTGCCGGGATCTACGTGGTGGTGGTCGGCACCTTCTTCGCGGTGATCCCGCGCCAGCGCATCCTCGAGCACACGCCGTTCAATCACTTCGCGCTGCTCGCGGAGAGCTGGCTGCACGGCAGGCTCGACCTCAAGGACGGCCCGCCGATCTACGCCCAGAACAACGATTTCGCGTCGTTCGGGCGCAAGTGGTTCATCGCGTTCCCGCCGTTCCCTGCGGTGCTCATCCTGCCGTTCGTGTGGTGGGGCAAGACGGCGGAGCACGTGCGCGACGCGCAGTTCTTCCTGTGGCTCTCGGGCATCGGCCCGGCCGTGCTGTTCCTCGGCCTCGAGAAGCTGCGCCGCATGGGCGTGAACGAGCACGGGGAGCGCGCGAACATCGTCCTTTCGCTGCTCTTCGCGTTCGGGTCAGTCTATTTCTTCACTGGCGTCCAGGGCACGGTCTGGTTCGCCGCGCACGTCGTCGGCGTAGGGCTCGCAGCCATCTATCTGCTGACGGCCCTCGAGGCGGAGCACGCCCTCATCGCTGGCGCGATGCTCGGCCTGGGCTTCCTGACGCGCCCGCCGCTCCTGTACGCGATGCCGCTCTTCGTGATCGAGGCGTTTCGCGTCGCGCTCCGTGAAGACTCAGTGGTCGTCGAGGGGTCGAAGTTCGTACGCATGCGCGCGTTCCTCCGGCGACTCGACAAGCCGAAGCTCGCGAAGAAGCTCGTGCTGTTCGCGCTGCCAATCGCTGCGTGTATGGCGATCGCCTTCTGGCACAACAAGGTGCGCTTCGGGCACTACGGCGACTTCGGTTACCAGTACCTGACGGTCGCGTGGCAAGCGCGAATGAAGCGCTGGGGACTCTTCAGCTTCCACTACCTGGCGCGAAATCTGGGCATCGTCCTCACGAGCCTGCCGTTTTACGACCCGCAGGCCGCGACGCCCATCCAGATCAACGACCACGGACTCGCGCTCTGGGTCACGACGCCCCTCTATCTGTGGCTCCTCTGGCCGAAGAAGAAGGGCCCGGTCATCGTCGCGCTGTACGTGGCCGCGCTCGGCGTCGCGCTGCCGGGGCTCCTCTACCAGAACACCGGGTGGATGCAGTTCGGCTATCGCTTCTCGAACGACTACGCCGTCTTCCTCTTTGCGCTCCTCGCCGTGATCGGCATCCGCTTCGGAAAGCTCTTCACCGCCGCCGCGATCTGGTCGGTCGCGCTGAACGCCTTCGGCGCGATCTCGTTCGACACCAACACGTTCCGGCGATTTTACTACGAGGACGCGTCGCAGCGGGTGATCTACCAACCGGATTGACCGCTGGTCGATCAGTGGACTGTCGGGAGATCCGGCCCCCACTTTGGTGAGGGCCGGATCTCCCGGCGTCTCTTCACAGATCTGACCAGCGTTCAGGACTGGTTTCTATGTCGCGCGACTTCGTCGCGCTCGTGGCGACTGGCTAGGTCGCATGATGTGCAGGGGCCTGTTCGTGGCGTCTGGATGGCCGAGATCGACTCGCCAACCAATCCAGACGCCCGGAACCGGCGCTTGCGCCGGTTCCCACCACGATCCCTCAGTTATGGCAGAACAGATCACGATCCGGCAAGGAGGGCCTGACCCACGAGAGTCTCGGCGAACCCGAGCGCCCGCTGTCCGTCAAGTCAAGGGAGACGCGCGACGGTCGGCAGTTCGTCGTGTGAGAAATAAAACTCTCACCCCTTCGCGCGCTCGATCGTCAGTTTCTTGATCTTGGGTGGGCTCACGGCTCGGTCGCCCTGGGTCTCGCTGCCGGCGATGGCCTCGACGACGGTGTCCGGGGTGCACTTTCCGAAGATGGTGTAGCCGCCGTCCAGGTGGCTCGCGACGCCGTCCATGATGAAGAACTGCGAGCCGTTGGTGTTGGGGCCGCGGTTCGCCATGCAGATGAGCCCGATCTGATCGTGGTGTGCGCCCTCCCACACCTCGTCGGGGATCACGTAGCCCGGGTCGCCCGAGCCGTTGCCCTTTGGATCCCCGCCTTGGACCATGAAGCCCTTGATGATGCGGTGAAACGGCGTGCCGTCGTAAAGCGGCTTCTTCACCCAGTCGCCCTCGGGGTTTTTCCAGGGACGGATGCCGCGCGCGAGGCCGACGAAGTTCGCGACCGTGATGGGCGCCTTGTCCGGCCAGAGCTCGCACTTCAGCGTCCCCTTGTCGGTCACCATCGTCGCGGTGAGCTTTCCCTTTCCGGCAAGCCCGGCGGTCGCATCCGCCATCGTGAAGACGCCCTTCGCCGGATCGCCCTCGCTCACGGGCACCTTCGCCACGGGCTTCATCCCGGGCGCCGCCGCCGGCGCGG